>CAYLTX010000140.1:0-16750 GCA_964386725.1 uncultured Bradymonadales bacterium
CCAGATGCGGTCGAGCACGTTCATGCCCGGAATCCACTGCACATCCGAGGTAAGGATGAAGCTCTCGGTGAGCAGGAAGCCCGCCATGCCGAGGGCAATACCCGCGGCGAGGAACTTCAGTTTGCGGTGGCCGCCAAATACAGCCAGCGCAGCCAGCGGAATCAGGAAGCTGGCCAGAAGCGGGTTTTGATGGGCTCCGGCGCCAAAAAGCGCCAGGTCCATCTCGGCCAGCGGGTGGCTGATCGCGCCGACCAGTCCGCTGAACATGCCGGCTTCACCGATGAATAGCGGCAGGAAGAACAGTCCGCTGGCAGTCAGGGCGCTGACGATGAGCACCGAGGGCTTGAAGCCGCCGGCCACACCGAGGACATCCTTCCGACGTACGCCGACCAGCGCCAGCATGGCCAGCAGCAGGCCGCCGGCGAAGCGCCAGGAGCCCTGGTCGACCACGGCCTTCTGGACGGCCTTGTCGGTCTGCATCAGGCCGGCGCCGTAGCGCTCGCGAAACTCTTTTTCATCGTCGTAGCGGTCCTTGAGCGAGTCGTCGGCCGACTCCTGGAGGACCTTTTCGACCTTGTCCGGATGTGTGATGCCCTGGCTGATCACCAGCGCAGCGCCTGCGGCCACATGCGGGCTGGCCATCGAGGTGCCCATATACAGCACGAAATCGTGCTCGTCGGTCTTTCCATCCTTGAGCGTCTGCTGCATCACGCCGTCGGGGCGGCCGTCGCCGTTTTGGTCGACGCGGGTATTGCCGCCGGGAGCGGCGATGTCGACGTATTTGCCCCACTGCGAGTAGAAGGTCGTATTCTTGTCGAATTGCGTGGCGGCTACCGCGATGACGCCGTCATAGGCGGCCGGGTAACTCGGGGCGCGTTTGCCGCCGTTTCCAGCCGCTGCGACGATGGTCACACCCTTCTTGTTGGCGTATTTGATCGCTCGGCTGAGCACCAGGCTGGGCAGCGGGCCGCCCAGGCTCATATTGATGACGTCGGCGCCGTTGTCGGCCGAGAAGCGCACCGCGTCGGCGATGTCGGAGACCTGCCCGAAGCCGCGTGAGTTGAGCACGCGCAGCGGCATGATCTTGGAGTTATAGGCCAGGCCGGCCACTCCATACTCGTTGTTGGTGGTCTGTGCGATGGTGCCGGCGACGTGGGTGCCGTGGCCGTGGCCGTCCCAGGCGAAGGCGTCGTCGTCGACGAAGTCATAGCCGTCTACCGAGGAGGTCCCGTCGAGGTCTTTGGGGCGTGTGATCCCGCGGTCGGGCGCGTTTTCCATGGCCACGCCGGTATCGATGACCGCCACGGTGACGTCGCGGCCGGTCGAGGTCTTCCAGGCCTTTTCGGCGTTGACCTGCTTGAAGTTCCACTGGAACTGATACAGCGGGTCGTTGGGGGCGGTGTCGGCGGTATCGTCACCGGCCTGCGCTGCGGGAGTGCCAAGCGCGAAATACTCGATATTCTCCTCAGCGCCTTCGATCCAACCCGACGGGGCTTTGGCCGTCAGGCAGTCCTTGACGTAGGGGACCGCTCCCTCATCGACGGTGGCGACGTAGACGTTGGTCTCGTCACTATAGATGCTGTTCAGCCGCACCTCCAGTCCGTGTTTGGCCGCAAAATCCTCGATCTCGGCGTCGGACAGCGAGTCGTCGAAGTCGAGCACGATCTCGTCTTGGGTCGGGTCGGTATCCAAGATCGCCACCGGGGCGCCCAATTGCTGGATCGCCTCCTCGGCGGGCACGTCGGAGGTCCACGGCTCGACGTTTTGGGTCGACGGCTCCTCGCCGTCGAGGCACGCCTGCCACTCGTGGAGTTCGCGGTCGGCGTTGTCGGCCGACGCCAAGACCGGCGCGGCCATCACCATCGCGAAGGCCGCTGCTGGCAGGGCCACTTTTCGAAGCAGATTTACCGCGCTTTCTTTCACCATTGAGCTGCTCCCGATCGAGTCATTGATCTGGTTGTTATCGGCCTGTCGGCGCTAATCAAAACCTAACAACCGCTATACATAGAGCAAACCGGCTGCCGGGTTCTATTCCCGACGGCTTCCAGCATAGCACTTCAGTAGTCGCAAGTCATTTGGTTCACCAACCCGTCGTTGCCGTTAGGTTGTCCCCCAAGCCCCAAGCCCCAAGCCTGCCGTTCCCCAAGCCCCAAGCCTGCAGTTCCCCAAGCCCCAAGCCTGCAGTTCCCCAAGCCCCAAGCCCGACTTTTAGGGTTGTTCCTGCAAGCCCCTGTCCTATAAACTGGCCCGAGCGCAAAACGATCTAAAACGGTAGGCCCTTATGGAACTGACCGAGTTTGTCAGCCTGTTGTCCAAAATTGACGATGCGATCGAACAGCAGAGCTACGGGGATGCCCTCGAGCTGGTGCTGGCCAATTTTGATCGCTGCCCGGAGGAGGCGCTTTTGCGCGAGCGGGTGGCCATCATCGCGGCCTCGTGCGGCCGCAAGAAGGAGGCTGTCGAGGTTTGGGATCACGTCGCTCGCCACTGGGCCAACGCCGGCTATCCAACCCGGAGCCTGGCGGCGATCAAGCAGATGCAAGCGCTGCGCCCCGACACCACCGTGCTGCTCGACCACTTTACGGCGCTGTACAATATCAAGAGTCCCTACCTCGACCAGGACGCGCGTCCGCCCCAGGTCGCAGCGCCCACCGAATCGCTCGATCTGGAGGTCGACGAGTCCCCGGCGACGCGCGCGGAGCTGCTCGACCGTGCCTTTACGCTCGCCTCGCGCTCCGAGGGGCTGATCGACAAGCCCGGCCGTTTGCCGGCGCTGCCGCTATTGAGTCTGCTCCCCTCCGAGGCGCTTCGCCGCGTGCTCGATTATTTGGAGTACGAGGTCTTCGCCGACGCCGAGCCCGTGTTGAGCGTCGGAGCGTTGTGCGAGGACTTGCTGTGGACGGTCACCTCCGACTTTACCATCGAGGATCACGACCCGACGCTTCGCCTGCCCTCGGGCGCGCTGCTCGGGCTCAACTCCTTCGGGCGCTCGGCGTCCACCGCACGCCACGAGGTGTTCAGCCAGAAGAATAGTGAGTTGCTCCGGCTCACCAGCGAGGCCGTCGACGCGCTCGACGCCGAGCTCGGTGACTTCCGCAATCGGCTGGCCACCCTGCGCCGCCACGCGCTGACCGAAGGGCTGCTCGAGCGCCACCCGATGTTCGCCGAGCTCAGCGCCGACGGCCGCGTCGAGTTGATGCGCAACTTCGTGGGGCTCCGAGTCGAGAGTGGGGAAAAGCTCATCGTTCAGGACGGCGAGAGCCCCGGGATCTTTTTAATTCTCGACGGCCAGGTCGACATCGTGCGCGCCGAGGAGGGCTGGGAGATCACCATCGAGACCCTCACTGCGGGCGATGTCTTCGGCGAAGTCGGCGTCGTCTCCGACAAGAGCGCGTTGGCCGGATGCGTGATGACGACGCCCGGGCACTTACTTTTCTTATCCCGTGATGACTTCGGCCAGGTAGCCGACCGTCATCCCCCGGTGGCCAAGTATACGGTCAACCTCGCCAATCAGCGCATGCAAGACGTGGAGACCACGCTCTCTGCGCAAGACCTGACCGAGGTGGACTGAACGGCGGGCTTGGGGAACGGCGGGCTTGGGGAACGGCGGGCTTGGGGAACGGCGGGCTCGGGGCGCGGTCGAGGTTTTGGAGTTTCGGAGTAATCGGTTGTCGAGAACGTTGACACTGTGTGGTGCGCATCCCTAAGATGCCCCATCTTCGCGCAGCGTCGGCTACATCGTAATCCCACGGGGCATTTGGAGGTATCTAGATGACGACCAACGACCAGATTGAAGCCTACCTCATTGAGACCGAGCTCCCTTTCGAGCTCGTCGAAGATGGGCTTTGGCTCATTCATGACGACACGGATTTTATCGACAATATCGTGCTCATTCACGCCGAGCCGGTGGTCACCTTCCGCGTCAAGTTGATGGAAGCCCCCAAAGAGGGCCGCTTGGAGCTATTTACCCGGCTGCTGGAGCTCAACGCCACCAGCATGATCACCGGGGCGTTTGGCCTCGAGGAAGAGGCGGTGGTCATCGTCGACACCCTCCAGAGTGAAAACCTCGATTACAACGAGTTTCAGGGCGCGATCGACTCGATCGCATTGGCGATCCGTGAGCATTACGAAGAACTGCGCGAATTCGCCCCGCGTGAACAGCAACCCAGCCGAGAAGTGGTCGAATGAGCGGTCTGGGCGCCGGTGGAGATCGGCGTCGAATAAGTGGACCCATCTCGACCGTTGGTTGACAGTGGGGCGCGCCGACTCGGTGCTCCCAGGTCGGCTTCGGGCCGCTCGCCGCTGCGAGGGGTGCAGGCTCTATTAGATTTCGTCGCGCGTGTCAGCGGCGTCAGTCGCAATTCTCAAGGAGACGATAGATGAGCATTTTCGGACGGATCGGAACGCTCCTCAAAGCGAATATCAACGATGTCATCAGCAAGGCCGAGGATCCCGAGAAGATCCTCAATCAGTTGATCCTCGACATGAAGGAACAACTGATCAACGCCAAAAAACAGGTGGCGGTGGCCATTGCTGATGAGAAGCGCCTCAAAAAACAGCTCGACTCGGAGGTCCACAAGGCCAGCGAGTGGGAGAAGAAGGCGATGATGGCAGTTCGCGCCGGCCGCGACGACCTCGCCAAAGAAGCGTTGAGCCGCAAGCAGGAGCACGACGAGCTCGCCCAGGAGTATCAGGGCCAGTGGGAGGCGCAGAAAGCCGCCGCCGACAAGCTCCGCGACTCGCTGCGCCAGCTCAACAACAAGATCGAGGAGGCCAAGCGTAAAAAGAACCTCCTCATCGCTCGCAAAAAGCGCGCCGAGGCCCAGCAGACCATCCAAGAGACGATGTCGGGGCTCAACGACACCTCGGCCTTCGACGCCTTCGACCGCATGTCCGACAAGATCGAGCAGATGGAGGCCGAGGCCGAAGCCTCCGCCGAGCTCGCCGAGGGCTTCAGCGGCGATGATCTCTCCTCGAAATTCGAGGACCTCGAGGCCGACCACGGCGCTGACGAGGCGCTGTCGGCTCTCAAAGCCAAGATGGGCGTCAAAGAAGAGGCCAAAGAAAAAGAGACCGAATTTGCCTTCGAGGAAGAAGAGGAAGAGGAGGAGGTCGAAGAAGAGGTCCAGGCCAAGGCCGGCGGCCGCGGCACCTGGGACTCCGACGAATTTTGAGCTCGTCGTTGTCGAGCGCGTTATTTTCGAGCTTGTGACTGTCTATGGCTGAGCGAAATGTTGTTGGTGCGGTGTTGTGTGCGGGGTTTGGTACGCGGCTGCGTCCCCTGACGCAGGTCCTGCCAAAGCCGATCCTGCCGTTTTTGAACACCCCCATCGTCTCCTACGCGCTCGACCACCTGAGCCGGCTGGGCGTCGAGCGGGTCGGCATGAACCTGCATCACCTGGCCGACTCCATCCCACCGGTGGTCGACCGCATCTGTGAACAATTCGGCCTGGAGCGGGTCTACTCGCGAGAGTGGGAGATCCTCGGCACCGCCGGGGGAGTGCGCGGTATCTGGCAGGCGCTCGATGAGCCCGACGCCACGCTGGTCGTGCTCAACGGCGACAGCGTCATGAATATCGATCTGGGCGCCCACCTCCAATCCCACCGGGAAAGCGGCGCGCGCGCCACGTTGGTCGTACGCCCCAAGGCCGACGACCAACCCGGGCGAGTCTGGCTGGACGCCGACCAAAACCTGCGCGGCCTGCGCGATATGCGCCACCCCGACGCCGCGGACGACCTGGCCGAATACGACTTCACCGGCGTGTACTTCATCGAGCCCGAATTGCTCGAGGAGATTCCTCTCGAGGAGGGCTGCATGATCGGCGACGTCTGCGGGCCGCTGCTCGAAGACGGCGAGGTCTTTCACGCCTCGGTCAACGACGGTTTCTGGGCGGCGCTGGACAACCCGAACCTCTTCTTGGAGACCACCCGCCGCGTGCTCGAAGACCCCGACCTCTTCGAGCAAGCGCCGCTTCCCGAGCCGAACTCCCCGGGGATCTACATCTACGAGCCCGACAAGGTCGACGACCAGGCCGAATGCGCCGCACCCGTGCTCCTCGGCCCACATACCGAGGTCGAAGCCGGCGCAAAGCTCGGCCCCAACGCCGTCGTCGATGGCGTCCATCTTACCGAGGGGGCGGTCGTCCAAAACGCCGTCGTCTACGGGATGATCGAGCCGGTCGAAGGCGAGTGGCGAGATTGCTTGGCGGTGGCGGGCAAGGTAGCGAGAGCGACTGAGGAATGAGGCGCCTCTGTGTCATAAACCATGTCCTCAATACATCCCCCACAATTTGACCCACAAGCCGGCTCAAACTACTCTGGATATCTGTCACACCCACAGATCCTCTTCGAGCCCGCGCCGATGTCCTCTCAGCTCAAATTTCCCGTATCTTCCTGCGCAGCTGTATTGCTGACCCTCGTCTTTCTCTTTGCCGGCTGTGGCGGAGACAACTCCAGCTTTGGCAAGCGCGAAGATCGGCCTGACACCGGCTCGGCCACTGACGGTGGCGGTTTGGATGCCGGATCGGACGCCGACGACCCGTCGGACTCCGCAGACCCCGAAGACACCACAGAGGCGCCCGATACCAGCTGCGACGGCCCCGACGAGCCCGACCCGAGCTTCGAGGACACCAATTGCGACGGCATCGACGGCGACGAGGAAGCCAGCATTTTCGTGGCGAGCTACGGCGAGGATGGCCAAGAGGGCACGAAGGCGCGGCCGAAGAAGACCATTCAGGCGGCCATCGACGCGGCCGCAGCAGATGACGACAAGTCGTGGGTGCTCGTCGAGTCGGGCGTCTATGACGGGTCTATCGAGCTGGTCGACGGAGTCCACGTGGTCGGCGGCTACGGATTCGGGTGGGCCCGCGGAGGCGGACGCACGTTGGTCCGCGGTCAGAATCCCGCCCTCCACGGCGTCGACATCGCGTCGCGCACGGTGCTCATGGACCTGAAGTTCGAGCTCGACTACCAGCCCTCGCCCGGCGAATCGGTGGTGACGGCTCATCTGGAGAATAGCAGCGGCGTGGAGTTGCACAGCGTCGAAATTGTTGGCGCCGTGGCCGGTGACGGCCAAGACGGCACCGAGGGCGATCCGGGCGAGGCGGGCGGCGATGGGTCGCGCGGCGGCAACGGCGTCGAGGATAGTGGGTTTCTCTGCGACGACGGCAGCAGGCCGAACGCCGGATCGGGCGGCACGGCGGTCTGCGGCGGGACCACCGGCGGGCAGGGCGGCCGCCCCGGCCATGAAGACGACTCCGGTGATCGTGGCGGAGACGGCACCGGCGGCGCTACGGGCGGCGCCGGCGGGGGCGGCGGCCAAGACGGCGGCTCGGGCAATCACGGGGCGCGCGGCGGAGTGGGCGCCACGGGGCAGGGCGGCCAGGCCGGCGGCTCCTTCGAGGGCACACAGTGGGTCGGACTTCCCGGTCAATACGGCGAGCGCGGCGTGGCCGGCGGCGGAGGCGGCGGCGGAGGCGGCGGTGGCGGCGGCTCCAGCAATTGTGATTCGTGGGGCGGCGCCGGTGGTGGCGGCGGAGCAGGTGGCTGCGGCGGCTATGGCGGCGGCGGCGGACAGCCCGGTGGGGCATCCGTGGCGCTCTTCTTGGTAGGCAGCGCCGACATCACCATCATCGACTCGATTATTTACGGCGGGGCTGGCGGAAGCGGCGGGCGCGGCGGGGCCGGCGGTCCCGGCGGTAGCCCCGGAAGCGGCGGCGGTGGCGGCAACGGCGAAGATGATAGTGGGCGGGGCGGCGCGGGCGGAGACGGTGGAGAGGGCGGACGCGGCGGCGCCGGCGGCGGTGGTGCCGGTGGGCCCTCCTTTACGATTTACACGGATTCAGAGCTGGTCGAAGATCCAGTCGATACCGACGTCGAGGTGGGGCTGGGCGGCCAGGGAGGAAGCTCGGCGGCCGCCGCAGGTCGCGGTGAAAACGGGCCTGCCGAGGCGCTTCGCGTCGCCGAATGAGCGGGTTGCCCAGCGAGCTAGTTGATCATCAGAGAGCGGAGACAGCCTCAGTCTTCGAACTTCTTTTTGAGGTCGGCCAAATCGTCGTTGTCGCTGCGATTTGCTTTTCGGCGCGTGCGCTCCAGATCCTCACGGCCCTCGAGCTTTCTGAAGCGCTCTTCGAGCCGGCTCTTGCCCGGGTCACGCAGGTTCTCGTCGCTCAACTCGCGCATCGCCTCGACCTCGGCGCTATAGTCGTCGATCTTGTCGGACATGCGGTCCATCTCCTCGAAGACGCGTTCGTCGCCGAAGGGGTCGTTGCTCGAGGAGCGCGACCTTATCGATCTGCTCCTGCGGCTGGTTGATCCGGTCGAGCCGGTCGACCCGCCGCGTTTTTCGACCCGGCGGCGAAGCTCGGCGTCCCAATCACTCTCACCGCGCAGCCTCGAGGGCCGACCCGACGACGAACTCGACGCGCGCAGCCGGCCGCGGGTACCCTCCATCTTCATTTCGAGCGCTTCGAGCGCGCTCTCGATATCCTGTAGGTACATGCGGTGCTCTTCGAGCTCTTCGCGAAGCCGTGCGGCCTCGTCGAGGGCTTCGTTTCGCACCAGGAGCGCCTCGCGGGCCAGATCTTCTTCGCCGCGCTTGAGGGCGAGCATGGCCCGCTCCTCCCAGTTGTCGGCTTTGTCACGCGCTTCGCGAATGGTTGCGGCGAGTTTGGCCTCTTCGCGGCGGATCAGCGCCTTCTGGCGGCGGGCCTCTTTGAGGCTCGACTCCATCTCGCCGAGCGCACTGCCCACCGAGCCGGATTGGCCTCCGGAGCGCACGTCGTTGATATTCGAGCGAATGATGCGATTCAGGCGATTGAGGATGCTCATATGACTCTCCCCTCTGTGGGCTCAGTCCAGTCGGCTCGATCCAAATCTATATAGCCCTCATCATCGCAAATTGAAGGCGTCGCGACGAGGGGGGATCATTTGGAGAACAAATCGAGGGTCTCCTCGGATTCCCGAGACTCCTTGGCAGAGCGCTTGGCGGGCGCCGCGGCCGTCGCGGCGCCGGCCGGCAGCGCCCCCGGGCCTTCGAGCTCGTCCTCGGCCGGGCAATTGACGCGGGCCCACTTGGTGGAGGGCTCGTCTCCGACCCAAAGGTTGCCCTGGAACAGACGCTGGTAGCCGGTCCAGGGTTTGTCGGCGTCAGAGCCGCTTCGGTGCTCTTCGACCGCCTCGGTGCACATCGCCATGCGGCTGTCGATCATGTCGATCTCGTGGAGCAGCAGCGCCTCGGGGGTGCGCGGTAGCACCGGCGAGCCGAACTCCTTTTTGCCGTGGTGGCTCAAGATCAGGTGTTTGAGCTGGGTGAGCATGCTCGCCGGAAGTGCCGGGCTGACCTTTTGGGCGATACTGGTCACCAGCTCGGCACCCTGGACGATGTGGCCGACCAGCCGGCCCTCGTCAGTGTAGTCGAAGGAGCGCCCGTAGCTGAGCTCGAAGCACTTGCCGATGTCGTGCATGATGCAGCCGGCAATAACCAGATCTTGGTTGAGCATTCCTGGATAATAATGGGCGTAGTGGCGCGAGAGCATCGCTCCCAGCCGGGTCATCGACAGGGTGTGCTCGAGCAGGCCGCCCAGATAGGCGTGATGGTTGCCCTTGGCGGCCGGGGCGAGCTTGAATTGCTCGATGAGCTGTTTCTGGTCGAAGAGGGTGTCCAAAAAGCGCAACATCTCGGCGCTTTTGACCTCGCGGCTGACCAGAGCTTTGAGCTGGTCGAGCATCGCATCCCGGTCGAAGTCGGAGGCCGGGATGAAGTTGGCGAGATCAAATTCGTCGGGCTCGACGCGCTGCAGGTCGCGCACGTTGAGCTGGATCTGGCCCTTATAGGTCTCCGCGTGAGCTTCGACACGCACGAAGTCTTCGTGGTCGAAGCGCGTGGAGATGGCCTCGGCGTCGTCCCACACCCGCCCGGTGACGCTGCCGGACTTATCGGCGAGCTCCAGGGTCAGAAACGGGTTGCCGGTCTTGGTGGTCCCCAGACGCTTGTCGGCGACCAGAAAAACGGTGCGAACCGGCTCGCCGTCGACGAGGTCGGAGACAAAGAGCTTATTATCCATTTAATTATACCCGCGGCCATCGAGTCCAAACTTCCAAACTTTTTCGTCTTTTAGCACAAGGACGAATCGTGTGTAAGAAGTCTGGTGAAGATCGAGGCAGGCCCAATTATCGCTCGGAGGTGCCGAATCGGCGCGAGTCGTCCTGGGAGACCAGCACGCTGCCGTCGTCCCTATCGAGCAATTCCACGCGCACGTCACATTCGCCGGAGGTGCGCCTCTCCTCGAGATAGGCGACTTCGTCGGCGAAGATCTCCACACGGGATACCGGGCTGCCCGCGTTATCGCGCAAGATGCAGGTCTCCGGAGAGAGGACCTCGACGCGCATCGGATAATCGCCGGCGCAGATCGGGGTGCTGTTGCGGTGCAGCACGCCTCCGACCAGCCACTCGCCGCGGGTATAATCGAATTCTTCCCACTGTACGCTGATTCCATCGACCTGGTCCGGGGAGAGCAACTCGAGGGTGAGCGGAGCGCCGTCGACGGTTGGGGTCAGCGTGACGTTTCCGGTGTGGCGGCCGGTTCGCAGATGCAGGTCCGTCGGGTCTTCGACCCCCGAAAGCCAACTCAGGTTGTCCTCGTCGCTGACTTCGAAGGGGAAGAGGCCAAAGCCAATCGCATCTTGGCCGCTGCGATCGTAAAAGGTGATCGGAACTTCGATGTCGCTGTCGGTCAGATAGTAGGCGCGTTGGTTCTCGACACAGCAATGTCGCTGGTCGACGCGGTCCAACCCGGAGACGTAGAGTTCGATGCGATCGGAGATGCCCGATTCGGTCGAGACCTGGATCTCGACCGAGCCCGGTCGGATGGCTTCGACCACAAACGCCGACTCATAGACCTCGGCGACCCAGACGACGTCGGGATCGCTGGTGGTGACACTTTCGATCCGCGCATTTTCACCGCTGTCCCAATGGGACACAAAATAGGTGTTGAAGGCCCCCTCGACGATATCCGGCTCGAACTCCTGATAGTAGTCGGCGCTGTACTTAGGCGCGTTCGAGTCGTGATAAAAGCCCAGGTAGCCGGCCAGACCGCGTTGCTCTCCGGCCCGGTCGGTGCTGACTCCGCACACGCCAATCTCGCCGACGTCTAGGGCCAGGTCGTCGGCCACACAGCCCAGGCTCAGGGCGAGGAATACCAGGGCATAGATCGTCCAGAAGTTGAACAGCGGGTGGGCGTCGGTTTCGCTTCGAGGGTCATTCATAACGATATTTGCAGTGGACGCAGAGAGGTCAGCGCAGAATCTTAATGCTATCACCCCTCGGACGTACGTTCAGCTCGAGATATTCAATTTCGACGATCGTGATTTGGAGATAGGGCGAGCGGTAATTTTGAAAACTGGCCGTGCCGTGGCAAAATGGCTGCCGATTGCGCACCTGCCAAACCAGGTTGAGTTTTGGGTGATGATGTCGAACAGAAAGTAGGGAGCGATACGGCGCCGGCTTTCGAGTCGAGCGGCGATGAGGAGCTCTCCGGGGAGAATACCAGCGTTCAGGGCGCCAGCGCCGAGGGTGACGCGCCGCCCGAGGAGGGCGAGGCCGGCGCCAAGATCGTCAAGATCTGCAAGAAGTGCATGACCTCGCAAACCGGCGAGGGCGAGTTCTGTGGGCGCTGCGGTGCCGAGTTGGTCCCCATCCGAGCCGTGCGCGAGTCCTATGTCGGTGAGGTGGTCGGGGAGAAATACAAGATCGTCGATCGGCTGGGCTCGGGCGGCATGGGCGAGGTGTACCTCGGGCTCAACGAGCCGCTGGGCCAGCGGGTGGCGGTGAAGTTTCTGGGTAAGAAATTCACCGCCGACGAGGGCATTATCATGCGCTTCCTGAACGAGGCGCGCTCGTATTGTAAGGTCAACCACCCCAACGCAGTCACCCTGCTCGAATATGGCCAGCACGACGACGGCGCGCTCTATCTAATCACCGAGTTCATCGAGGGGGACAGCCTCTCCGACACGCTCCGAAAGGTGGGCCCCTTCGGACTCGACCACGTGATCTCGGTGGCCACTCAGGTCTGCGAGGTTCTGTCGGCGGCCCATGGCCAGGGTGTGATTCACCGGGATCTGAAGCCGGATAATATCATGGTGATGCCCACGGGCCGCGGCCGCTACGCCGCGAAGGTGCTCGACTTCGGCATCGCCAAGATCGTCGACGATGATCACCAGCACGGACCGATGACCGAGACGGGCTCGGTCTTTGGGACTCCCGAGTTTATGTCGCCCGAGCAATGCCGCGGCGACGAGGCCGACCCGCGCTCGGATCTGTATGCGATGGGGATCATCCTCTTTTATATGGCC
Source organism: uncultured Bradymonadales bacterium (assembly GCA_964386725.1). GTDB lineage: Bacteria > Myxococcota_A > Bradymonadia > Bradymonadales > Bradymonadaceae > CAYLTX01. The sequence goes on from CAYLTX010000140.1 coordinate 12,352, forward strand.
ACTGGGAAGCTGCCGTTCAAGGGCAAGAACAAGCTGATCATCCTCAACAAGCAGCTCCACGACAAGCCGCCCAGGCCGTCGATGGCGCGCGAGGATATCGACGTGCCTCATCGGCTCGAGTCGGTCATCCTCAAATGCTTGAATAAGGATCCCGAGCAGCGCTACCAATCGGCGGACGATCTGCTCGAGGCCCTCGAGGAGGCGGCGTCCGCCAAGGATGCCAAGGCGGTCCAGGGCAGCGAGACTGAGCGGCTGGTGCAGTCCGACGCCGGGGCCGGCGACTCGCCGGAGGAGACCCGATCTCAGCCGCCGGTGGGCGGCGTCGCGGACATCCACGGCAGCGAAACGGTGCGCCGCGACTTGTCCAATACGATGAATACGGACCCGGAAACGGCTGCCGAGGTCGAGTTGGGCGCGTTCGACGACTCCGCCGGGACGGGCTCGGGGCTCGACGAAGTCGATCTGCCCGGAGAGTGGGCCGAGCGCGACTCGGTGAGCTACGACGAGCCTCGGCGGTGGAAGCCGGTGGCCGCGGTGATCGTGGCGCTGCTCGTATTGGGCGGGATCGTGTGGGGGTTGGGCTCGGGCAACGATGATGCTCGGGACGTGCCTGCCGGCGCCGAGTCAGGCCAGGACGAGTTGGCCGCAGCCGACGGAGCGGCCGTCGACCTCGAGATCGATCGAGTCTTGGTCACCGGCCAGGTCTTGGGAAGCTTGGCGGCCGCCGAGGACAACCTCGAGCATGGAGACCTCGCCGCGGCGCGGAGAGGTCTCGAGACGACTTATATGTGGCTCGACGACGACCAACTCTCGGAGAGCGCGCGCGAAAGGCGCACCGCGCTCGCCGACAAGCTTGATCACCTCGAGGCCCAGCGAAAGGCGAAGAAGCAGCGAGCCGAACAGCAGGCCGCAGAAAAACGCGAAGCAGCGAAGCGTGCAGCAGAGAAGCGCAAAGAAGAAAAGCGACAGGCGGCAAGACGGAACGCTGAGAGACAGGAAGCAGAAAAACGGGAGGCAGAGAGGCAGAAAGCAGCGAGGCAGGAAGAGAAACAAAAAGAACAAGAACGAAAAGCAGCCGAAGAAAAAGCAGCTAAAGAAAAAGAAAAGCTAGAGAAGCAGGCCGCCCAGGCCGAGCAAGATGCTCAGGAAGAAGTAGAGAAAAAAGACGAGCAAGACGACGAGCCCGAGGAGGAAGGCGCGCTTCCTCCTCGCAGGCTCGACTGATTACAGGCACTCCGTTTAGTCGTCCTTCTTCTTTTTCTTCTTCTTCTTCTTGTCGGTGAAATCGACCACGCCGTCGTCCTTCTTCTCGCCCTTGCGCACCAACGTGAAATGGGTCTTGGCCAGGGCTTCCTGGCCGTAGCCGCGGCTGAATACCATCAGGTATTTTCGGTTGGTCTCGAATTTGTCCATCGACAATTCGGCGAAGCCGGCCAAGATCTTGTCATCGCGGTCGCCCGGATAGAAGGCGAAGGTGTTGATCATCTTCTTTTGGCCGGGGTTGGTCACGTCATAATAGGTGACCGCCGCTTTGAGCGTGGAGACGGGCTCGGGCAAAAAGCTCATATAGTGGAACGTCCAATCGTCCTCATCCTCGGCGACTAATTTTTTGGTCTTGGCCTTCTTCATATGCCGCACGAAGTGATTGTCGCTCTTGAAACGGCTGGGGAATCGCTCCGTGCTAATGATGATCTCGCCTTTGAACTTCTGCTCCGGCTTGACCGCAAAAGCGGTGGCGGTAGCGCCGAGCAAAAGCCCGAGGGCGGCAAGAACAGAAATAGCGGCGACGGTCTGGCGCTTCTCGAGCGCGATCAGAGAGATGAGCACGAATCCTCCTCGTTCACAGTATGGGTAGGCATTTAGTCTGCCTCCCATAGTAGCCAGAGCCAGTGATGCTGACAACCGTACCAGTTGCGCCCATAGAGCCGATTTGGTAGTTGATCGTTCGATAATCACAACCGAGTTGCCATCCGGTCGATGAGCGTCCTGCCCAGGAGAGACGCGTGCTTTGTCCTCAATGTGGAAGCCAGATAGCGTCACAGGCGTCAGCCTGCCAGAACTGCGGGGCGAGTCTGAAGTCGAGCTCACGTAAACTCGAGCTCGGCTCTGACGGCCTCAAACGCATGACCCAACAGATGCGTGCGGTGAGTGGGGAGCGGTTCTTTCCGCCCGGCGAGGTTTTGTCGGAGCGCTTCGAGCTCGGCGAGTTGGTCGGGAAGGGGCCCTTCGGCGAGGTCTTTCGCGCCGAGGACAACCTCATCGACGCAGACGTGGCGGTCAAAGTCTTCGACCCGGCGCTGATCGAGGATCCGCGCAACCAGGAGCAATTTTTGCGCGTGACGCGTACGGCGCGCACGATGACGCAAAATAACGTGGTGCGCATTCACGACAGCGGGGTGCACAAGGATCACGCGTGGGTGTCGATGCAGGCGCTCGACGGCCTGAGTCTGCAAAAGGTCATCGAGATGCGCCGCGCCAAAGGGGAGAACTTCACCCTCGAGGAGCTCGAGCCGGTTGTCAGTCAGATCACGCTGGCCATCGGGCATATCAACCGAGAGTTTCCCCACGGCGATCTCAAGCCGCGCAACGTCATCTTTTTGCCCGAGCTCATCAAGGTCACCGACCACTACCTCTTCGCCGGCATCGACTCCGAGATTTTTTGCGAGCGTCTGTCCGACAGCAGCTTCCTCGCCCCGGAATTGCACACACCGTCAGACGCGGTCGACGCGCGCTGCGACGTCTATAGCCTCGGGGCGATCATCGGCGAGATGGTCTTCGGCGCCGACTATACCCCCGGCGCCCACGAGGTGGGCTCGGCTCAAATGGCCGCGGTCGACGCGCTTTGCCGTCGCGCGACGGCCTTCGACCCGGCCGAGCGCTACCCCAGCGTCGAGGCGTTGAGCGAAGACTTCGCCACGCTCGTCGATACGGGCCGGTTGCTCAACGTCGGCGGCCGCGCCGCGTCCGATCGAGCAGTGCCCGACCCGGTGGGGTTGAGTGAGCCGAGCGTGCCGCCGCCTGCGCCGTCAGGGCCGGCCTCGTCGGACCCGCTGCTCGAAGAGACCCCGCAGGACATCGCCGAGCCACTCGAAGATGACGTGGCGACCCGCGAATACAAGCGCGATAGTGGCGGCGAGGGCGAAGCCGAGTTGGGCGATATTCTGGAGACCAATGAGGTACACCGCGACGAGTTGCCGCCACCGCCGGCTCCGTCGGCCGACGCCTCATCGGACAAAGAATCGAGCAAGAACAAAAAGGAGGCCACGGCAACCGCCGTCGCCCACACACCTGCTAAGAAATCGAGCGGCTCGAAGAAAAGCGACGACGACGGAGGTCTGCCGGTCGGATTGATCGTCAGCGGATTGCTCGTCGCCGCGGCTCTGGTAGGGGTGTTCATGTTCTCGAAGGGCCAAGACCAGCGAGAGCACGTCGAAATCGGCGACCGCGACGAAGCTGCGGCAGCCGAGCAGGAAGAGGCGTCCGATCGAGACGGACCTGACACCAAGGAACTCGCCGCGGCCCAACAGCGCGCCGGAAAGGCACTCTTGGCCGCACGTGGCCAGGCTGTGGGGGCCATCGAAGCTGAAGAAGAGGAAGCCGACGCCGGCCAGGATGCAGGCGACGAAGCCTCCGAAGCCTCCGAAGCCTCCGACGGCACCAATCCGGGCGAAGACAAAGGCGTCGTAGACAATAAGAGCGATGACGGAGCGCGTTCGCCGGACAAGAAAAAGAAGGCCACCGGCGCCGCCGCGACTCGAAGCGCGTCGAAGTCGGCCAAGAAGAAGGAGCCGGCCAAATCCAAGGGCACCGACTGCAAGGCGGGGATGGTGCTCGTCAAATCGAAGAAGGGCAACTTCTGCATCGACGTCTACGAGTACCCGGCGCGCGGCAGCAAGCCGACGACCAACGTCAGTTGGTTCAAGGCCGAGCAGACCTGCAAGTCCAAGGGCAAGCGCCTATGCAGGATCACCGAATGGCGTCGCGCCTGCGGCACCAAATATCCGTACGGCCGAAAGTGGGACCCGGATAAGTGCAACACCGTCGACGAGGACGAGTTCGAGCGCGAACTCGCTGCGGCGGGCTCCTTCAGGAGCTGTCGAAGCTGGACGGGCACCTACGACATGACCGGAAACGCCCACGAGTGGGTCGCCGAGCAGCGCATCGCCGGCGGCGGCTACGACAGCAACGAGGACACCGCCACCTGCTCGTACTCGTCGGCCAAGGCGGCCGGCTCCTCGGCGCCCAATATCGGCTTCCGCTGCTGCGCAGACGCCGAATAAGCTCGCCTGAAAACGACTCGAGATATCTTCTTGTCTGCCGAGCGAACGTTCAATCCCTGCCGAGAAGCCAAGAGGCTCCAGCAGCGACCTCAGCCCCCCTCCTTGAAAAATGGACCAAC
>CAYLTX010000141.1:0-16706 GCA_964386725.1 uncultured Bradymonadales bacterium
CAATTCACAAGAGACGTAGGTAGGTCAGACGCGACAACTATCTTGACACATACCGTGGAAGAGCACATGGAGCGCCTTTGAATCTTTGAAACTGCCGTGTGGCGTTCGTCGACGGTTGTGCCTCGGCTAATCTCCTCGATTGGCAGGCTCCACGGCTTCCAAGCTGCTCCATGGGCTCTTCCATGACTCCACGAAAGCAATGGTTCCAGGGCTCCACGTTTCCAAGGCTCCACGTTTCCAAGGCTCCGCGCTTCCAAGGCTCCACGCTTCCAAGGCTCCGCGCTTCCAAGGCTCCGCGCTTCCAAGGCTCCACGCTTCCAAGGCTCCGAGCCTCCTTAAAACCCCCCGCCATACCGCAAATACCACTCGTTGACGCCACCATCGGTCAATCCACGCGCAAAACCCACCCGAAGGCTGCCGCTCAAAAAATACCCGAAGACCGCGTCGAGTTGTGCCTCGGCGCCGACGCTGGCGAGGAGGTCGGCGTCGGCGAGGTAGCCGTTGTAGGCGCCGCCGAAGTCCGAGAAGATCGCGCCTTTGATGCGCCTCAAGAAGACCGGGACCGTCGAGTAGCCATGGTCGAGGTCGAGGATGGGGAAGCGGTAGTCGCCGGTCCAGACCTGGTATTGGTCGCCGGTGGAGAAGCCCGGCGGGTAGCCGCGCAGCACGAATTGGCCGCGCGGTTGTTGCAAGACGACGTCGGCGAGCACGTCCTGGGGGGAGTAGCCGCCGATGGCGAAGCCGCGCGAGCCGGGGAAGGTCGAGCGGACGATGCCGCCGGTGACGGTCAGCGCGGCGACGTGGTGATCGGTCCAGGGCACCGATAGGTAGCCGCCGAACGAGTAGGTCAGTTGGGCGCGGTTGAGGTCGGGCTCGTCGAGATTGTGGTCGAGGCCGAGCCCGATGCGCCCGCTCCAGCCGTCGGTCACGCTGATACCCTGGCGATAGCGCTCCAGATCTGCGTAGGACAGCGCGAAGTTCAGGTCGCTGAAGGCGTGGTGGTCGGGAAAATTCGGCTCGATATCGCCGGGGCTGTGTTCGAGGTCGGGCTCGTCGACGAAGTCGGCAAATTGCAGACCAATGCTGGTGGAGAACCGCAGCGAGTCATGGACCGAGCGAATCGGGTAGCTGGCCGTCAGGGCGGCGGTGTAGGAGCGCTCGCTGAACGGGATGAATTGGTTTTCGGCGACCAGACTTCGCCGCTGGGGGAAGGTGCGCACCGCCGCGCGCGCGCCGACGTCGAGCGGCCAGCCGCCGTAGCTATAAGAGCCTGACACCGCCGTGCTGGTGTCTACGGGGGCCTCGCCGGTGATCCAGACGCCGCTCAGCCCCCAGCTGTGGTGGCCGATGGGGTCGTAGCCGGATAGCGTGCCGCCGAAGCCGGCGCCCTCGAGGAGCAGGGCGACCTCCGGGGTGAATAAGAGCGGGGCGAGCCATTTATGGGCCCGGTAGGGCTCGATGGACCAGTCGCTGTCGTCGACGGCCGGATAGTTGCGCCGCTCGGGGCCGGGCGGGCTCTCCGGGGCGGCGTGCCACAGGCTGGTCGGCCGGCGGAAACGCGCGATCTCGTAGCCGTCTTTGCGGTACGCCGACACGTAGATCCAGGTGCCGTCGGCGGATGGGCGCGGGTGGAAGACGCCGTTGACGACGTTGCTGAGCTGCCAGGTTTTCCCCTCGTCGATCTGCATGAGATAGGCGTTGAAGATCCCGGTGCGGTCGGAGGCGAAATATAGCGAGCCGTCGTCGCCAAAATGCGGGTCGAGGTCCTGGGCGGCGTCGTCGGTGAGTTGGCGAAGTCGCTGGCCCTGGGGCTGGTCGAAGTCATAGAGCCACAGGTCGCGCTGGCGGGTGTCCAAGCGCCACCAGCTAAAGACGATGGCCCGGCCGTCGGGCCGCCAGGTGGGCTGTGAGATCTGCTGCCAGTGGCCGTCCTCGTCGTCGGGCCAGTCGTTGGCGCCGGTGAGCACCTGCACATCCTGATTGGAGCGGGCGCCGAGGGGGCGGACGACCAGCTCCATGGTGCCGTGGAGGTTTCTGACATAAGCGACTCGCTCGCCGTCCGGGGAGACGGCCGGCTCGCGGGCGCGCTCGTTTCGGGTGATGCGTCGGTCGTGGCCGGTGGCGACGTCGCGGGCGAAGAGGTCGGCGTAGTTATAGACGTTCTTGTCGATCACGTGGCGACCGTAGATGAGCGTCTGGCCGTCGGGGCTCCAGTCGTGTGCGCCGGTCGCGCCATCGACCTCGAAGAGCTCCTCGTGGTCGGTGCCGCTGGTCGACGTGACCGAAAAGGCCGAGTGCGACTGGAGGTCGGAGCGATAAAAGCTAACCTCGCCGTGTCCGGGCCGGGCGGCCGGATAGCGGTTGGCGCCGCCGGCGTCGGTGACGAATTCGAGCGGGGTTCGGCCGCGCGCCTCGACTGCGATCTGGGTGGCGACCGCCTCGCCCTGGACGTGGGCGGTCCACTCGCGCCACATCTGGTGGAAGGTCGAGCCGCCGGCCTCCTCGGCGGCCTGGTTGAGGCTGAACGGGATGAGCCGGCTGCCGTAGATGTGGTTGAACTCGCGGGCGAATTCCTGGCCGCGCGTCTGCGTGACGTAGTCGAGGAAGAAGCCGCCATATAAATACGCGGCGCTTCCCTGCGGCCAGCCGACCGGCAGGCCCGAGGCGGTGCCCAGCTCGAAGAATTGATCCTCGAGGGCGGCGGTGCGCAGCCACATCCGGAACAGCGAGCTGTTGACGCGGCCGGTGCCGGTTCTGAGCGACTCGTATAGCGTCGCCAGACCTTCGGTATACCAGCGCGGCAGCACCTGGTTGGGGTTGATCTGCTTGCCGATCAGCGTATTGATGATCGGCGCCTCCTCGGTGGCGGTGTCCAGGTGCAGGATGTGGACGTATTCGTGGTAGACGAGGATGCGCAGCCAATCGTCATAATAGCCGAGCACGCCCTCGGGCTCGGGGGGCATGCCGTAGATGATCACGCGGTTTCGGCCGTAGACGGTCGCCGAACCGTTGGCCGTATCGACCTTGTCATTGAGCACCACGTGGGTCTTGGAGGCCGGCTTCCAATCGAGGATTGGCGCGAGAATCTCGTGGGCCTCCTCGTGGACGCGGGCGATGCGCCGGGCGAGGGCCTCGGTGCCGGTATAATAGTGGACGTAGAAGTGCTCGGTCTCGAGCGTATAATAATCCAGTTCGGGATCGTCGAGCGCGGCCGCGCTCGACGGCCAGAGCAGGGCCACTAGAGTCAGGCAGACCAACAGAATGTGAGAAAGGCGGTGCAAGGGGACTGCTCGGGAAGACAAGGGCTTATGGCTCTAGGACGAAAAGGGCGTTGTGATCGTCTTCGTGGACGAGCACCCAATTATCATCTTTGCGCATGCGGTTGATAAGCTCTAGCTGCGATTCGAAACTCAACACCGCCGCCTCGATGCCGTATTGCCGGAAGATGCCCTTCCAGGCCGATGTCGTGTTGATCGTCTCGTATTGCCTCCAGATATCGGCGGGCGGCAGCTCGATGCGTTGATCGACGAAGACCACCTGGCGAGGCTGGAGGCCAGTGAGATGGTAGATCAGATAGCCGGCGTACTTCTGGTCGTGAAAGACGCGCAGCCCCTGGCGATAGGCGCCGAGGATCTCGGTATGCTCCACTGGCGTCTCGGCCAGCGTCACGCCCGCCATCGGGGGGCGGGTGCGCACCGGAAGCGGCTGATAGGCGGTGGTGATATGGCGTTGCACGGTGGTGCCCGGCTGCAGGACAAAGCCGCCGACGACCAGGCCGAGTGCGATGAAAACGTTGAGCAAGCTCAGCGCACATCCCGGCCGTTCGGCCTCCTCGGGCTGTTCAGAGCGGATATACCTGGCGAGCAAGACGGGCGCGGCGATGCCAAACCACAACAGCGAGCGCGCAGACAACGCGGCCATCGCCGCAAATCCCAGAAATAAGAACGCGTCAGCGGCGTCCAGCCGTGAGCGCTTTTGCCACAGGAGCAGCAGGCCGGCGACGACCACCACGTAGAAGATAGGCCCGATGCCCGGCGGGTTGGATAGCGTGGTGGCCATCCACTCGCTGACGGTGCTCTGGATCTCGGCGTTGCCCATCAGGTCGAAGACATAGCCGTAGATCTCGGTGCCGCGTGGGTTGAGCATCGGGGCGGCGATCGAGGCGACCAGGGCGCCGGCCCAGGAGGCGAGCCGCGGCGAGGAGATATCTTTGCGTGCGACGAAGCGATCAAAGCTCGCCGCGGCCAAAAACGCCAGGCAGATGGCGGCGACGACGAAAAACGACCCGTGCAGGTTCGCCCACAGAGCGGCGACGGCCGGCAGGACGACGAGCGCCGCGAGCGGCAGTTTTCTACGGCGAATCGCGTAGCCCATCCACAGCGCGAGGGCGAATAGCGGCCAGACGAACATATGGGTGCGCGCGGCGAGCAATTGGAAGGCGAGCAAGAAGCCGACGAGCGTGGCCAGCGAGCCGCGCAGTGCTGATTGGCTGCGGCGCACGGCTGCGACCGTGACGCCGCCGAAGACCAGCGCTGCCAGCACGTTGCGCACCAGCAGCGATAGATGCACACCGACCACGTCATGCAGCCAGAACAGCATCCACTGGCTCATCCACGGCTGCACATACGAGGGCGCGTCCGCCTCGATGGTATATAAAAAGTGGTTCGCGTCCGGCACTGCGAGCCAGTGGTCGATCAGCCGGCCCATGCTGATATGCCACCAATAATCCCAGGAGCGCAGCGGCAAGAGCCCGAAGCAGATCAACGCGAGCGCGAACGGCAGCACCAGCCACACCAAATCCAGGCGGAACGGGGGCTTGAGCAGGTCGCGTATGCGCCAGCGGTCTTGGTCGGTAGGTGGCATTGAATGTCGGAGAAATAGAGGGTGTGGAGCTGATTACATCCGGCGTCGCAGCGCCGCGGCACCGATGCGAATCGCCACGGCGGCGACGCCCAACGGTAGCAGTAGACCAATGACGGTCAACACATAATGTATTCCGCCGATCGGCCAGGCGTCCTTGCCGTCGATGACCGCGCCCCAATGCATCGTGGTGCGAAAGGTGCAGGCGAGCACGATGAGCACCACGAACATGCCCAGGATCATATAGATGACCGCCCCGAAGCTCGAGGCGATCTTGGCGGCGTTGGGGTTGTGGAATTGCGGGTAGACCGCCCCCAGGCCCACCGCCATGGCCGCCACGGCCAGCGAGAGCAAAAAGGTCAGCACACTGGCGACGAGCATCAAAAACCAATTTTGGACGACCAGTAGATTCGACGACCAGATCAAAAGCTGGCCGACCACGACCACCGGCGTCATGGCGCCGAGCCACTTGCCGACCAAAAACTTTTCCAGCGAGATCGGCGCCTGCAAGATCAGCCAGAAGCTGCGTCCCTCGATGCTGACCGACGGGAAGAGGAAGCGGCCCGACAGGGCCACGACCACAAACCCGCAGGCGGCCAGGTTGAAGAAGAAAAGCCCGACGTCGCCGAAGAGCGCCTCGTCGGCGGCGACCTCGAAGTATTTATAATTGACCAGGTAGATGACGATGATGGCCACGACCACCAGGAGCTGGGACCACTGGCTGGCGTCGCGCAAAAAGACCTTCTGGTCCTTGTCGACCAAGACCCGAAGCGCCGAGATGACCTTGCCGCCGGCGTCCTCGAGCTTTTGCAGGTTCTGGTCGAGGTCGCCGCGGATTCGCGAGGTGCGCTTGAGGATCCAGTCGCGGGCGAGCTGCAGGATGCTCGCCCCGTGCCGGCCCTCCTGGGCCTTCGAATAACCGCGCTCGTAGAAGTGCCGGTGGCACCAGGCGGCGATAAAGTACAGCGCCAGCGGCGTCATCCACAGCACGCCGAATGACCACCAATCTGGACTCCCCGAGCCGAAGAGTGTCGGCAGGATCACCTCGAGGCACCAATCGCTCGGCAGGTACGCACTCGTGGGCGCCGACAGCAGGTTGAGCATCTCGCCGATCGACTCGAAGCTGTCCGGGTTGAGCAGTCGCTCGGGGCGCAGCGCGCGCACCAGGATAAAGAGCACCGAGAACGCGACCAGCCCGAAGAAGAGCATCGCGTCGCGGGTGCGGTTGGCCCGCAATGTGTTGGTCACGCCCAGCGCGATCAGGCTGGCCAACGCCGTGGGCAGCGCCACGAAGGGCACGAGCACGCCGGCGAGGGTGATATAATACGGCCACGATGCACCCACGCCCACGCCGGTGGCGATAAAGACCGGCGTGCCAAAGAGCAGCACGATCCAGGACGATTGCGCCAGCGACTCGATAAAGCGCGAGCTAAATAAGGAGTCGCGCGGGATCGGCTTGGACATCAAAAATTGGAGATCGTCGGCCAGATAAAAGGTCGTAAAGGCGGTGACGATATTCGAGAAGATCAACAGGCCCAAGAAGACCAGAAACGCGATCGACAGCAGCTTCTGGATGAGCAATTCGCCCACCGGCTCGATGACGATGGCCTGCTCGACGATCCAGAGCGTGCCGCGAAACAGCATCACCCAGAAGATGGCGCTCAAGGCCACGAATAGCGGCGCGCGGTGGCGGCTATTATGCGCCGAGCGCAGCCCGCCGCGCACCATGCGCAGCTTGACTCCGATGAGCTTGTCGATCACGGCAAGCCTCCGGGGTCGTCGTCGGGGGCTCCATCTGCCTGAGAAGCGTCGTGGCCGAAGCGCTCGGCGACGGCTGAGGCGCGCTCCTCTTTGCTCTCTTCGGTCAGCCGCAAGAAGACCTGCTCGAGGGTGCCGTCGTCCTCCCCGGACTCCACGCGCAGCTCGCTGAGCGTGCCCCGGGCGATGATATTGCCGTGGTTGACGATCACGATCTGGTCGCAGACCTCTTCGGCCACCTCGAGTGTGTGCGTCGACAACAGCACGGTCATGCCGTGGTCATGGGCGAGTTCTTTGAATAGGTTTTTGACCAGCCGGTGGCCCTTGGGATCGAGGCCGACCATCGGCTCGTCGACGACCAGAAGCCTCGGGTTAGGCAGCAACGCCCCGGCGAAGACCAGCCGCTGCTTCATGCCGTGTGAGAAGCTCTCGATGAGGCTGTCGCCCCACTCGTTGAGCTCGAAGAGGTCGAGCATCTCGCGCATACGGCCGGCGATCCGGGCGGCGGGCATTTGATAGAGCCCGCCGATAAAGCGCAGATATTCGAAGGCGGTCAGCTTGTCGTAGACGTAGGGTCGGTCGGGGATAAAGCCGGTGACTTTCTTGGCCTCGACCGATTCGGCCTCCATATCGTGGCCGTCGATGGTGATGCGCCCCGAGGTCGGCTTCAACAGCCCGGTGATCATGCGCAGCGTGGTCGTCTTACCGGCCCCGTTGGGCCCCAGCACGCCGAAGACCTGTCCGTAGGGTACGTCGAGCTCGATGTGGTCGACGGCCGTAAAGTCGCCGTACATTTTGACGAGCTGCTCGAGCCGCACGATCGAGCTATCTGCTTGGGTATGGGAGGGCGCCTCAGTCATATGATCTGCTATTCGGAAGAATTGGCTGTGTCGGGAGTCGGCTGGCCGGCATCTGGCTGGTCTGTTTCTGGCTGGTTGGGGTCTGGCTCTTCGCGGTCATCGAGGGCCTCTCCGAGGGCGTCGGGGCTGGCCTGGCCGCCGAGCATACGCATGGCGCTGTCGAGGCTGAATTCGAAGCCGCCCGATGAGGACTCACCGGAGGCTTTGGCTTCTTTTTGGCGCTCGGCCAGCTTCCTGCGGATCGACGACGCCCGTGTACGGCCGAGCTCCGCGGGCACGCGCGAGGCGATGATCTTGAGCGGAAACTCCTGAATGAGTATCTCGCCGCGCGAGTCGACGTACACATCGAGCTCGTCGGAGCCCAACCGCTGGACGATGTGGTGGGCCTCGAACTCCTCTTCGTAGACGTCGACGGTCTCCTGACCGACATACTCCATCGTCATCGCGGTCATCTGCATCGTCGTCGGGTCGAAGAACTCCTCCTCAAAGGTCTCACCGGCGACCAGATCCCCCGAGGCCAAAAGCTGGTTGAATGCGCTCGAGGACAGCCGCGGCCGATCTTTGAGCTCGATGGTGCGATCGCGCGGCTCGCCCGATAGATTCAAGGACGTGTGCAGGGTCGTGCCGTCGACGCGGCCGGTCGCCTCGATATCGCGCGACGACGCGCTGATGTCGGCGGTGAATTCGACGAGGTATCCGTCTCGATCCAGCCGCGAGCGCACCGTCGTGTCGATGGGACGCTCGGAGCCGAGCAACTCGATCACGAGCAACATCTCGTATTCGACCAGCCACCCGTCATCGAGCTGCGTGCGGGTCTGGTGCACAAAGCCGACCTCGCGATCGTCGCGCCGCAAGACCAGCCAGGTCTCCCCGGAATGCATGACGAAATCCTCGCCCATCTGCCGAGACTCGCCCGACTGGGCAAACTCCTGCTGATAGACATAGATCCCACCCAGCACCAGCCAGGCGGCCACCACCACAGCGCCGACAATGTCGAACGGCTTCAACGTAAGAACTCGCCGATCGGGAAGACAATGAACGAACGTCGTCTACCTTACTGCAGCAGCCGCCGTAGGTGAAGGGAGCTATCTATGGACTGGCACCGTCTCGGTGTCAGAGAAAAAGAAGAAATGGACTGACACCGTCTCGGTGTCAGAGAAAAAGAAGAAACGGACTGACACCGTCTCGGTGTCAGAGAAAAAGAAGAAACGGACTGACACCGTCTCGGTGTCAGAGAGAGCCCGCCCCCATCGAGCTCTCTCACGACTCTCTCAGATCACCCCAAAGTCATACTGCTCTCGCCACTCCCAGTCCTCGAAGCCAGCATTCTCAGGATTCTCCCAGATATACTCACGGGTTCGATCGAGCCCCTCGACCGTTCGCACCAGGCGATCGTAATAGTCATTCTGCCACACATGCTTCTGGCTCAATCCCAGGGCCTTCTTGATCTCCTTTGCGGTGAACGACTTCCACGAGCCCACGATATCCGACAGTCTCCACTGTAGCCTCGCCCTCAATGCGGCATGGATATGTGTCGGCATGATGACCCAAGAGATTAGGTCGTAGCGCTCTCCATCGAAGAACTCGAAGGCCTCGGCGACAATCTCGGCCGCCGCCTGTTCCTCGAGAAGCCGCGAGCCCCAATGCTCGTCCAATAGTTCGTCGGCACGCATGAGATACTCGTCGTCGATTTCGCGAAGCAGTTTTGGGGTCAGCTCGCCTGCTTGCTCGAGTTTGTGAACTCGGTGCTCGCGTTCCTTCGACATCGCCTTCAGTTGGTGGGTAGGCACTGCATCGCGCAGGCTATAGGTGACGAAGAAGATGCCGCCGTCGACATGCCAGTGCGGCAGAAAGCGGCCGTGCCACTTGTGGACCTCTCCGGTGTATTCGATTGGTGTTTCGTTCGGATTCATCGTTTCGCCTCATTATGGTTGATTACCGCTCATCTTTAGTTGGTTGCGGATTTCGTCCGGGGCGCTGTTCGTACTGCTCCCCTCATAATGGTTTTCGGCAAATTGGGAGTTTTCGTTGCGTACTTTATTAAAAATCGCTCCAGGAGGGCGTTCCCTGAGGGTGGGCTCTGTTTGCTGACGGCAAGATGCCGTCAGTCCAGCGGGAGAGGACTGACACCGTCTCGGTGTCAGAAGAAAGAAGAGTCCTTATTGCTTCTGACGGCAAGATGCCGTCAGTCCACTGAAAACCACGACGCAGTTGCAGTGTCGCGGCCGGCGTTGCATCATGGGAGCAGGTCGTATCTACCGTGGAGCTTTGCATGTCCGACGATGAAACCACACGATTTGAATTCAACTGCCACGGCGTCCGCGTCGAGATCGCCGGCGAGCGTCGCTACGTCGAGCAGATGTATCAGGCGCTGATGGCCGATATCGAGGTGGCCCGACAGGCCGCCGGCCAGCAGAAGCAGGCCGAGGAATTGGGCCTCGACGACCAGCTCGTGTGGGTGCAGCGTTGTACGGATATGATGCGCAAGATCTATATGGCCTCGCCCGACGACCTGGCGGTGACCCCGCTGGCTCGGGCGCTCGACCTGGAGTTGCTCGATACGGTGTATATCGACAAACCGGTCTTCGACCAACTACTGACCCGGCTGGCCAACGAGCGCACGCTGTGGGCCGAGCTGACCGAGGCGGGTCGAGAGAAGATCAACGGCGGCTCGAAGTAGTTCACACCTCGGCCACGCGTCAGCCATTCGGCCAATCAAAGACGCGCGCGGCATTTTCCCATACAATATCGGCAAACTCGTCCGGCTCGAAGCCGCGGGCCTCTGCGATTTTCTTGGCGGTGTGTTGGACGTAGGCGGGCTGGTTCTTTTCGCCGCGGTGGGGCACCGGGGCGAGGAAGGGCGAGTCGGTCTCGAAGAGGATGCGGTCCTCGGGGACCTCGCAGGCGATGTCGAGCAATTCCTTGCCGTTTTTGAAGGTCACGATGCCCGAAAACGACAGGTAGAAGTCCATATCGAAGAGCTTGTGGGCCATCTCGCGGCCGCCGGTAAAGCAGTGCAGGATGCCGCCGGTCACGCCGGTCTCCTCGAGCAGCTCGACGGTGTCCTCGTCGGCGTCGCGCGAGTGGATGATCACCGGCTTGTCGACGTCCTTGGACATCTCCAAAAATTGGCGAAACGACCACTTCTGCTGCTCGACGGGGGCGTTGTCGTAAAAATAATCCAGCCCGGTCTCGCCGATGCCCACGACCTGGTCGTGCTCGGCGAGCTCGTCGCGGATTCGGGCGACGGTCTCTTCGTTGGCCTCGTCGGCGTCGTGCGGGTGGATGCCCACCGTGCAGCGGATCCAATCGTGGGCCTCGGCGATCTCGAGCGCCTCCCAATTGGTCTCCACCCCGCGGCTCGCCCCGATCGTCACGATGCGCTCCACGCCGGCGTCCTGCGCCGCTTCGAGCAACTCCTCGAGCGGCTGCTCAAATCGCGGCGAATCCAAATGCGCGTGTGTATCTATCAGCTTCATCCCAATACCCGTCGTCCCATCAAACCGTGATCAAAAAACGTGATCGTGATCGTGAACGTAATCGTAAACGACTACCCTCACCCTATCCTAAACTCCCCAACTCATCGGATCGCTCCAACTCACTGGCCGCCAACTCCCGAATCTCCTCGTCGGGATGATCCTTCGCCACATCCTCGAGCACCGCGCGACCTTCCTCGCCGCCATAATCTGCGAGCGCCAACACCGCCGTATCGGCGTGGTAGTCATCGCTCTGGGCGACCTGTGCGACCTCGTCGAAGTACGCGCTGATGCGCAGCCGACCGATGAGCCGGAGCGTATAACCGCGCGCATCCCTGCGGCTGCCGTGGAGCATCTTCTCGAGATAGACGGTGCCGTCCGCGTCGCCCAAAACGTGCAGCGCAGCGGCGACTTCGACTTTGAGGATGGGGTGGGCGAACCAGCGCCCGAGCACGTTCTTTAGGGGCTCGATGGCGCGATCGGCGCCCAATTGCACCAGCCCCTGGGTGGCGCCGGCGATGGTCTCCTCGTCTTCGAGCGCTTCGATGAGCTCGTCGATGAGCTGAGAGGTTTGGTCGCCGGGAAGTTTGACGTCGTGCTCGCCGATCAGCTCGGCCAAGGAGAGCGCGAGTTGGAGTTTGTCGGAGCCCTCGAGCTCCTGCCAGCGCTCGGAGATGGCCTGGGCGCGGTCGGTCCAGCCGCGCTGGGTAGCGATCTGAGCGGCGACGACGACGACCTCCGGGTCTTCGTCCTGCAATCTTCGATCGATGAGTTCGGCGATCGCCTCGTCGGCCACGCCGAGGTCGTGCAGCGAGACGAGCGCCTGGTAGCGCACGTCGGCCGCGTCGTCGTCGGCTGCTTCGAGCAGCGTCTGGCGAGTCTCTTCGGTGTGGGATCCGCGCAGACCCAGGCAAGCCGCCTGGCGGACCTCCGACTGCGGGGCGGGCACCAATCTGGGGTCGAGCCCCATCGCATCGGCCAACTCGACGGCCTCTTCGGACTCGCCGAGGGCGAGCACGCGCAGGAGCTCGTCGAGCGACTCGTCGTCGCGCTCGGAGGCGGCCAGGGCCGCCCGGTGGCGAAGCGGCGGAAAGGTATCGCCCATCGCCTCGAGCAGTGTCAGGCGCACTTCATCATCGGAGCCGCGTCGCACGCGCAAGTCAAATTCGGCGACGCGGGTCTCCGTATTGGGTATGTCGGCTAAGCGGCGGCCTTCGAAATCACTCATGAGTAGCCTGATACCTAGGAAATTCGAGTTCCGACGCTTACGTCGTCCGAGAAGTAGGCCAACTCGAGGTTGCCTTCGGTGGTCTCGGCGGCCAGCACCATCGCCTCGCTTTTGATGCCGAAGATCTTGGCCGGCTCCAGGTTGGTGACCATGGCGACCTTCTTGCCCTCCAGCTCAGACGGCTCGAAGCTCTTGGCCAGGCCGGCCACGACCGTGCGCACGTCGTCGTCGCCGACGGTCGCCGAGAGTTTCAAAAGCTTGTCGGCGCCCTCGACCGGCTCGGCCGAGTCGATGCGCCCGACGTGGATCTCGAGCTTCATGAAGTCGCCAAAGCTGACCAGCCCGGACTTCTCGGAGTCGTCTTTTTGCTCTTTTTGCTTCTCTTTCACTGCTTCCTTCTGGTCTTTTTCGAGTTCTAAATCTTCGAGTTCGAGCTTCTCGAAGAGCACCTCGGGCGCCTCGACCTTGCGGCCGACCGGCAGGGTGCCCCATTCGAGCGAATCCAGGGCCAGAGCGTCCTCGCCGTCGATATGCAGCGCGGCCAGAATCTCGTCGGCGGCATCCGGGATGAACGCCGAGGCCATGACCGCCACGAAGCGAATGCCCTCGAGGGCGTGATAGAGGATCTGCTCGACGCGCTGTCGGTTCTCTTCTTTGTTGTGCTTCCAGGGCTGGCTGGCCTGGATGTACTGGTTGAGCTCCTTTCCGAAGCTCATCACCGCGTCGAGCGCGTTATGCGGCTCGCGGCTGTCCATGGCGTTCTCGAGGTCGGCCAGCGTCTTTTGGGCCTTCTCGCGAAGCTCGACGTCCTCGGGGACGTCGCTCTCCTCGTAGGCGGGCACTTCGCCGTCCAAAAAGCTCTGCACCATCTTGGTGGTGCGATTGACCAGGTTGCCGAGGTTGTCGGCCAACTCGGAGTTGTTGCGCTCGACGATGCGCTCCTTGACGAAGTTGCCGTCGCTGCCCAGCGGGATCTCGCGGACCATGAAGTAGCGCAGCAGATCCAGGTCGTATTGCTCGGCCAGCTCGAAGGCGTCGATCCAATTGCCGGCGCGCTTGCTCATCTTCTCGCCCTCGACGGTCCACCAGCCGTGGGCGAAGACCTGACGGGGCAGGTCGACGCCGGCGCTCATCAAGAATGCCGGCCAATACACCGTGTGAAAGCGCAGGATATCCTTGCCGATCAGGTGCATATCGGCGGGCCAGAACTGGCCGGGCTGGCCGGCGGCGTCGAAGCCGCCCACACCGCTGATATAATTGGTCAGCGCGTCGACCCACACATACAGCACATGCTCGGGGTCGTCGGGCCACTCGATGCCCCAATCGAAGGTCGTGCGCGTGATCGACAGGTCGTTGAGGCCGCCGTCGACGAACGCGTAAATTTCGTTTCGGCGGGCCTTCGGGCGCACCGGAACGGTCGGGTCGTCGTACCACTCGAGCAGCTGGTCCTGGTATTTGCTCAGCCGGAAGAAGTAGCTCTCCTCCTCGACCCACTCGACCTCGGCGCCGGTCTCGACGGAGCGGCCGTCCTCGATCTCGTCCTCGGTGTAGTAGGCCTCGTCGGCCGCCGAGTACCATCCCTCGTAGGTGTCCAGGTAGATATCCCCGGACTCCTTCATGCGCCGGATCATCTCGAGGACCGTCTCTTTGTGGTCCGCGTCGGTGGTTCGGATGAAGCGGTCGTGGGTGAGCTTGTAGGCGTCGAAGAGCTCGCGAAATTTCGCCGAGTTCTCGTCGACCAGCTCCTGCGGCGAGATACCCCGCTCCTCGGCGGCACGCTGGATCTTCAGGCCGTGCTCGTCGGTGCCGGTCAAAAAGAACACATCGTCGCCGCGCTGGCGGTAGTGGCGCGCAAAGACATCGGCCACGATCGTGGTGTAGGCGTGCCCGATATGCGGGGCGCCGTTGACGTAATAGATGGGGGTCGTGACGTAAAATTTCGGCATTTTTCAAGCTCTGTGGATGCAAGACATTGCGCCGGGCGCCCCATAATTTTAGGGCGCCAGTGGCAAATTCAAGAACAGGTGTGGTTCTTAGTTCGTGGTACGGAGTTTGGCAAGGGATGGGCGTTAGGACGCGCTGGCGCGGAGTTGCCTTGGTGGTCGATCGTGGCGCATCGGGTGAGGCGTCGTCGAGGCGAACTCAATTTCTGAAAATGCAATGAACCCAGGGTCATCCGGGTTGCATCATAGTCTACGCGCAGGCGGATGGTATCGCGTAGGTGAGGGCCCTATCCTACGCGATTTAGTATTTTGGTAGCCGAGGGTTGGATGAGTGAAGAGGAAGAGAAACCAAATTTCGCGGCCTCTGAGCACTCATTGGCTAGCAAGGACGAGTTACGCGCGCGCACCGAGGAGTTGGCCGAGCGGGTCAAGGAACTGAGCTGCCTCTACGATATCTCGCAGCTACTGATCGGCTCGAGATGGGATGAGATGAGTCAGCTCCTCCAGCTTATCGTCGCTCGCATCCCGGCCGGCTGGCAACACCCCCACCTGACTCGAGCGCGCATCCGGCTGGGCGAGATGGTCTGCCAGACCGCCGGATTCGAGGTGACCCCCTGGATCCAGCGCCGCGACTTCGGGGCTGCCGGGCTCGAGGGGAGCATCGAAGTGGTTTGCCTCGAAGACCCCACCGATGTCGGCGACCAGGTCTTCCTCGACGAGGAGGACAGTCTGCTCGAGGCGATCGCCAATCACCTGTCGGAGGCCGCGCTTCGTGCACACGCCGAGGAGCGCGTGCGCTTCCAGGCGAGACTGCTCGATGCCGTCGGGGAGGCGGTCATCGCCACCGACCCGACCGGGCATGTCACGTACTGGAATCGCAGCGCCGAGCGCCTCTTTGGTTGGAGCGCTCGAGAGGCTATCGGCACGAGTATCTTCGAGCTGACCGTCTTGCCCAGCACCGGCCAAGAGGCGGCCGAGATCATGGATGCACTGCGCCGCGGCGAGGCCTGGTCGGGAGAACTCGAGGTGCGCCGCAAGGACGGCTCCAGCTTTCCGGCACAGGTTACGGACACACCGCTGCTGGACCCGCAGGGAGAGCTTCTCGGAGTGGTCGGTGTCTCCCGAGACCTCACCGAGCGAAAGGCGATGGAGACCAGGGTCCGCGAGGCGCAAAAGCTCGAGGCGATCGCAAGGCTGGCGGGTGGAGTCGCCCATGACTTCAATAATATGCTCACCGCCATTTTGGGGAACGCTCAAATCATGCGCGACGACCTGCGTGTGGCGGCCGAGCAAGAGGAGAGCCTCGCCGAGATCGAAGAGGCCGCCGGTCGCGCAACCGAGCTGACTCGCCATCTGCTGGCGTTTAGCCGCCAACAGGTCATGGAGCCCGAGGTCGTCTCGCTCGAGTCGGCCATCCGATCGATCGAGCCCGTCCTGGCGCGCCTGGCCGGCGGCCAGATCGACCTCACCGTCACCTCGGGGACGGCGGTCGGCAGTGTCGAGGTCGACCGCAGTCAGCTCGATCAGGCAATCACCAACCTGGTGGCCAACGCCCGAGACGCCATGCCCGACGGGGGCGCCATCCGCATCGAGGTCGACGATATCGACGTCGACGCGTCGAGCCGAGCCCCCTCGAAGGATATCCCGGCGGGTGGATACGTGCTTCTCACCGTCAGCGATACCGGCCCGGGGATCGGTAGCGATATTTTGCCTCATATCTTCGAGCCGTTCTTCACCACCAAGAGCACATCTGCCGGTCTCGGTCTGTCGACGGTCCACGGCATTATCCGCCAGAGCGGCGGCCATATTCGGGTCGACACCGAACCGGGCCGGGGCACCACCGTCGCCGTCTATCTGCCCCGAATCGACCGTCACCCCGCCGGGCCGCGAGTCCGGCCCGCCGCTGCCAAACCCGAGAAATCGACCGGCGGCGAAACGATCCTCGTCTGCGAGGACGAACCGGCCGTGCGCAGGCTCGCCCGGCGCGCTCTGGGCCGCCAGGGCTACAGCGTCCTCGAGGCGGGCACCGGCGTCGAAGCCCTCGAGGTGCTCGAGGCCCTCTCGGAGCCGGTCGACCTGGTCATCTCGGATGTCGTGATGCCCGAGATGGGCGGTTTTGAGCTGGTCTCCCGACTACGCCAGCAATACCCCGACCTCCCGGTGATCTTGATGAGCGGCTACCCCACCCGCGAGGTCTTCAAGGACGGCGGCCCCCAGGTCGACGTCCCCTTCATCGAGAAACCATTTAGCTTCACCGACTTCGTGAACTTGGTCGACGAATTGTTGGGGCGAGATGGCGGCCGTGGTTGATTGAGAGTATGAGAATTGGTCGAGCGACGACCCTCTCTGGGGGTGCGACTCGGCAAAAAGCGCCGAGACTTACCCCCAGCTATGGTTTGGTTCCGTGGCCGATCGATCATATGGGCGGCTCGGCAACATGCCTAATCTTTCGGGTTCTTCGAGCCGCGCCGCCGTCGCGAGCCGCGTTTGCGGCGCTTTTTGGATTGGCCGCCGTCGGCGGCGAGCTCGCTTATGCCCACGAATTCGACGGTGCCGCGGTTGGAGTCGCTCCAGAGGTATT
>CAYLTX010000142.1:0-16621 GCA_964386725.1 uncultured Bradymonadales bacterium
AAGGCGCCGTTGTTTGGCGCCTTGAGAGGCAACAGCCAGCCAGTTCGAAAGATGCGTTACGTCTACGGGTGACGGTTTCGACAATGTAGAGCCGCTACAACCACCCGAAAATCATCGCCAATTCGCCACTCCCCAACGCCGCGTGCGGCCCCAAACGAACCCGCACCTCGCAGCCGTCCCCAACCAACCGGCGAAGCTCAGTCGTCAGCACCCGCAACCTGTCCCAGGTCGCCAGATCGAAGAGCTCCTGGCGCTCTCGAGCGCCTCGCATATGCCCCGGCGGCACGACCAACGCCTCGCCATTCCAGTCGCTCGCCTCGAGCACCTCGCCCGCTTCGAGTACCAGCAACCGCCCGTCACAACCCGCCACGGCAGGCCGCCAGGCGATCGTGGCGTCGGTGAGCATGCATAGGAGTCGGGCGCGTCGGCACGCGCGGTGGGCGCGCCTGAGCGACGACTCCAATAAGTCGGCGACTGTTTCGGGCGTCCAGACGTGCTCTTGCTCTGCTTGTTCGGCATCTTCGGTGGCCTCGGAGTCCTCTTCGAGGCCTGCTTCTGATTCGGCCTGATGGGCTTCCCACAACTCCAGGGCGAGCTCGTCGAGTTCGGCGAGGCCGTGGCGGGCGAAGAAGACCTGCGCGCCGGCCTCGAGGTGCTCGGCGGCGCCCTCCAGATACTCCGGTGCGTCGTCGGCCAGCCACTGGACGACGGGTGCCGAGTCAACGAGCGCCGAGGTGAGCCGCAGCGAGCGGCTCGAGCGGAGCGGGCCGACCGGGTGCTCGTGGTCGGCGACGGCCGAAAAGCTCGTCCAGTCTGTGCTGGCAAATTGCAGGCTCCGGTGCTTCGCGCGCAGCGCGCGGTTGTATGGCGGTGCGTGGCGTTTGATCTCGTCGGTCTCCAGCAGTGCGGCTTCGAGCGGTGTGGCGACGGCCGTGACGTCGAGATCCCAGACCTGCGAGACCAACTCGAGCTTGTGCTCGGCCAAGTTTCGGCGCGATTGGAAGTAGGTATTTACGCGGCTTTTGAGCGAGGTCGCCTTGCCAACGTAGAGCACGTCGCCCGTCTTGGAGAGCATGCGATAGACGCCCGGCGCCTGGGGCAGAGCGAGGCGGACGTCGCGGTCCATCGCGTAGCCTTTGCCGGTGCCGCGCGAGGCGCTGGTCTGCGCCAACCAGTGCTCGAGCTCGTCGAGCGTCTCGACGCCCTCGCGAACGCCGACCTCGCGCACGAGCTCGCGCCAGATCCAGGCGGTCGCCCGCGCGTGGTCGCCGGCGCGTTTTTCCTCGGGGAGCGTGTAGCCCAGATAACCGGCCACCGCTCGGATGCCGCGGCGGGGCAGGTCCGCCAGGAGCCGGCCGGCCATGGCGTGGGTGCAGATAATATCGAGGGGAAAGGCCGCCTCGGGGCTCAGGCGCTGGTGGGCATCGCCCAAAAACGCCTTCTCGAAGCGGGCGTAGTGGATGACACTATTGGGCGTGCGCGATGCCTCATCGCGCAGCGCACTCCAGGCGTGCTCGGGCGTGACAGCTCCGGCCAGCGCGGCATCGTCGAGGCCGGTCATCTTCCGAATGCGCCGCGGGATCGACTCGCCGTCGGGCAACTCGAGCACAAAAGAGGCCACCTCCGGGAGCCCGTCGTCGGCCGCGCGAATGCGGCACCAGGCGATCTCTAGGAGGTGGCCATGTTTTGGAGAGGCGCCCGTGGTCTGGCAATCGATCGCCAGGACGGGCAGCTCTAACAGATGCGTCATATGAGTCTTCTAGATAGAAAAGTCGGCGCCCAAAAAGATCATGATCCGGCCTTCGCTCAAGTTGGCGTTCTCCTCGATGCCGCTGATACCGAAGTCGACGTCGGAGACGTTTACGTATTGGCCCATCGCGCCCAGGTTGAGGTCGATCAGCGGGAGACCCAGAATGTCGTATTCGACACCGCCGCCGACGTTATAGCCGAAATAATCGAAGTCCGGGCTGGTCGTGGGGCCGGCCTCGGCGAAGAACGCGATATCGGTGGTCGGGATTCCCACGCGGCCCATCAAGTTGATGTCGAGCTCCTCGAAGCGGGCGTCGCCCTCGTCGAATTCAATGCCGGTGTTGAAGTAGTTGATCTTCAAGCCCAACGAGAAGATGTCGAAGCCCAGGTTTCCGTGCACCGCGCCGCCGAAGCTGGCCAGCTCGTGATCGGAGTCGAGGGTGGCCTCGCCCTCACTGTCGACGTCCTGGAAGGCCATCGGCACCCAGATGGCGTCGGCGCCCAGTCGGAAGGCGGCGTCGGCCTTGGTCGGCGAGGCGAAGGTGATTCCGGCGATGGCGATTAGGCCCAACATCCACAGCGTGTACTTTCGCATAGTCATTACCTCAGAAATATGAGCGACAGAGCATCTACTTAAGTTGTACCGATACCGGCATCGAAAATAAAGAAAAGCCCCGGTCCAAGGGGTATCCATTGGACCGGGGCCGAAGCCCAATTATTCAGTTGGAGGGCGGAATCGACGAGCTTCAGCGAGCACCCTGGCGCTTTTTGGCCTCGGCGAGCGCTTGCTCGACCATCTCGTCTTGCTTGTCTGGGTCCTGCCACGCTTGTTGCATCTCCTCGGAGAGCGCGCGCAGCGGGTCGAAGTATAGGAAGAACTCACCGGGCTTGACCGACGGGGCGGTGTACACGCTCACGCCGGTCTCGCGGTTATAATATTCGTAGGAGTGCACGTCTCGTTTGCCGCCGCCGCCGGGCGCGTCGCACACGTGGGTGGCGGTGTTAAAGCCGGCGGTGACGCCGCGCACGGCCTTCTCGATCTCGATATTGGTCTGCACCGTGGTGCGCAAATCCTCGACGCCCTGGACCATATCGTGCTGGTAGACGTAATAGGGCTGGACGTTGATCTCGCTGAGCTTCTTGGTCAGCAGGGTCATCGTCTCGGCCGAGTCGTTGACGCCCGCCTGCAGCACGCATTGGTTGCGCACGGTCATGCCGCGCTCGAAGAGCACGTCCATGGCGCGCTTGGAGATCTCGGTGATCTCGTTGGGCGTGTTGAAGTGGGTGTGGATGCACACCTCTTTGTGCAGCTCGCGACCGAGCTCGAGCACGTCGGTAATCGCGTCGAGCCACTTGTCGTCGCTGAGCACCTTCATGGGCATGACCGCCAGGCCCTTGGTGGCGAAGCGAATCCGCCGGATATTATCCATGCGCAGCAGGCGCTCGCCGATGGCCCTGACGTGCTTGTAGGGCAGGTTGTAGGTGTCGCCGCCGCTGATGACGATATCCTCGAGCTCGGGGCGCGACTCGATATAATCGAAGGCCTTCTCCCAGCGCTTGGGATCGACGCGAAGCTTGACCTTCTCGACGGTGTCGGTGTCCACGCCGATGGCGTAGCTTCGCGTACAAAAGCGGCAGTAGACCGGGCAGGTGTCCATCACCAAAAACAGCGCTTTGTCCTGATAGCGATGGGTCAAGCCCTCGACCGGCGCGTCGGCCTGCTCGTGCAGGCTGTCCAGGGTCAGCATCGGGTGGTCGGGCATCAACTGGCTGGCCAGCGGGATGAACTGGCGGCGAATCGGGTCGTCCCAGGGGTTGTCCCAGTCGATGAGGCTGAGCAAATAAGGCGTCACGCGCACGGCCATGGGAACCTTCGAGAAGCCCTCGTGGACGTCCTCGATAAACTCGTCGGGGGCAATATCTCCGATGAGCTCGACGAGTTTGTCCTCGCCGTACGCCGAGTTGCGCATCTGCCAGATGTGGTCGAGAAATTGCTCCTCGTCGACATCCGCAAACGCCGGGATCTTCTGCCACCACTCGCCGCTTTTCAGCTCGCGGTGCTCGAGCTGGGCCGGGTCGACCGGCGCACGCATGCGGCGCTCGGCGGGCGGCGCTGCTTTGGATTTTTGGGGGGGCTCGTTGGCGACGAGTTTGTCGATATTCTCTGCGGTTGCCATTCTCTGCCTCCGTGGATCATGCGGATTAGGTTGTGTGGGCACGGCTGTGACAACGGTGATCGCCCATGACAGCTGCACCACAAAACGAACGTTTGCCTGAAAGTCAGTAAACGTATCGAGCGTGGTGCGGCGGGCCGTAACCGCAACCAAATCCACACTCCCTTTGCCGGGGCTAAAAGCCGCCGACACGAAGGAGAGTCCGGCACCTCTGATTTTCGTGACTTTAGGTTGAAGTGTCAAGTTGGCGGGGGAACGCGGAGACACTGAACCTCGGAGACGCTGAAACGCGAAAGCGCTAAAGCGCTAATCGCTAAGGCGCTAAAGACGCCGCTGATTTCCGCGAAAATCGCTGAGCGGGGCAGCCGACCGTGGCGGCCAGCATGTCACACACCGCCAGCCTTTTCCGCAGCGCTTTTCGCGTGCCTTCGCGGTATCTTTAGCGCTTCTGCGTCCAGCTCTTCCACGATTCAGCGAAGTCAGCGCCTCAGCGAAATCAGCGCCTCAGCGATTATAGCGCGACTCGCAATCCCAGTCCGATATCCCAGAACAACCCGTTAGTATCCAAATCGCCCATCGCTGCCTGGTCGCGTTCCCACTCGTCGTCGCCGTCGGCGTCGAGCTCGTCGAAGGTGGCGGTGGTTTGGGCGATGTAGCCGAATTGACCAATCAGGCCCAGGCGGAAGCGGCCCAGGAAATCCCGCGGGGTATAGGCTTCGAGGCCGACCGATCCCAGGGCGGCCAGATCGTGGGCGTGGTCGTCTTTGGGCGAGCCGGTGGTCTCGAGCTCCAGGTATTGCAGCGCGTAACCCGCTCCCAGGCGCGCATACGGGCGGACCGTGCCGTAGAATTCGGGGCCCCAGTCGGCGGCAGCCATAAAGAGGAGGCGCTCCCAATTCAGATCGACGGCGCCGTCGAAGCGGCGGGTGGAGGCGTCACCGCCGGCGTATAGCAGATGGGCGCGCAGCCCGGGCAGCACTTCGCCCAGTGCGTAGCCCACGCCGAGCAGGCCTCCGCCGTGGTCGCTCGTGTCGCTGAGCGCGTCGAAGGAGTCGTCGCTCACGTAGTGGGTTTGGCCGCGCAGCTCGAAGAGGAGCTCGGGTTGGGTGTCCATCGCCATCGGCTCGGCCAGCTCGACGGCGGGCTGGTCGGCGCTGGCCACCGCAGAGAAGCCGAGCGCGGCGAGGAAAACGCAGCAGGCGGTCAATTGTCGTCTAGTCGTCGAGTTCATGGCAGCTCCTGCGCGAAAAGGTCGCCGAGGAAGACGTCTTCGAAGACTCGGGCGTTGTCCGCGTTGGGGGTTGAGGCGTTGAGCAGCGTAAAGCTTCCGGTGGGGTCGCCGTGTTGGACCACGATCAATTCATCGTCGTCGTCCAGGTGGATGGACTCGCCTTCTTTGGGCAGTCGCACCGGCGTGGGGTGGCCGGTCTGCAGGTCGAAGACGCCGAAGTAGGGCTCGCCGCGAAATACCCCGTAGGCGTAGCTCGTCCCGAAGAAGATATCGCCGGGCGAAGCACCCTGAATGGGCACGGCGCGGTTGGTATGCAGGTTGAGCACGGTCAGACCCGCGTCGAAGCCGGCGTGGCGCGCGATCGCACGCTCCTGAGCGCCCGATTCGTCGAGCTCGACGTTGCTCGGGGCCGCCTCGAGGCGGATGGCCTCGACGCTGCGTCCCAGCGTGGGCGCGTCGTCGCTGATCGCGATGCTCTCGGGGCGAATCACCGACACCAACGCCGAGCGCGACGACCAGGCCAGCACGCGGGTCTCCGGCTCGCCGTCGTCGCTGGTCTGGTAGACGAGTAAGTCTTCGGCCGGCGCGGTCATCGGCAGATCGAAGGTCGAGCTCTCGCCCGATTGGATGTCGATCAGCGTGAACTCGGGGCGGTTGCCGTCGATGGCGATCAGTCGCTTGCCCTGGTCGCCCAGGTCCAGCAGCTCCATATCGACCGGGCGTTGGCCGGCGGCCAATTGGTTGACGCTGAGGTCGAATTTGCGCGACTCGCCCTCGCGAACGCTCGGCTGGATGGTGATATGCGTGATGTCTTGGCCGGTGTCGGTGAGCGCGTAGAGGCTGACCGTATTGGGCATGGTCTCGCTGGGGGTGACGTCGAAGACCGCCTCGGTGGGCGTGCGCACCTGCTCGGCCTGGCTGACGGTCAGCGGTACCTCGCGAAGCCGGTCGTCGACGTCGTCGGCGAGCAGGTCGACGATGGTGATCTCGCTGGGCGAAAGCGCCGCGGCGAGCCGCTGCTCGGAGCCGCCGAGCTCGAACTTCGGGGCGAAGACGATCCCGCGCGCCCGGCTCGACAACGTCTCGAACTCGGCGGTCTCGTCGTCGGCGATATCATCTCGCAGGTCGACGATGCCCAGCTCGTTGAGGTTCCGGGCGATGAAGTCGCCGCTATCGCCGGTGAAACTGAGCAGCAAGAACTCGCCCTCCGGGTCCACCGACAGCCGGTCGTAGGCGCTGTCCAGGCCGACGGTCTTGGCCGAGAACGTCTCGGCGGTGGCGTCGAAGACGCTCAAGGACGCGTCCTCATCGCGGGTATTCTGGTTGACCACGAAGAGCTGGCTGCCGTCGGCCGACAGCGCGTGCGTACCCGGGTTTGGGCCGGTGGCGAGCCGCTCGACGTTCAGGTCGATCTCGTCGCCGCTGCGCTGGGGCTGGAGCCGGTAGACCTGCTCGAAGGTCCGGTTGACGAACAACATATCCCCGCCGGTGCGAATCGGCTCGCTGACGCGAAGCGGTTCGTCCCATGTGTCGGAGGCATCGTCGCCGCAGGCGGCTAAGATGGCTGCCGTGGCTAAGAGCGTTGCGAGTTTTCGAATGTCAGAACCAATCATTTTTTACCTCATCGCTTTTTGTGGCCCCCTCCGCCTTGCGCTGTAAAGCGCGCAAGGCACCTCCCCCAACCGGGGAGGGGACGTCGGGCTTCGAGAACCACATCAGCTACCGATCATCTTACGTCCCCTCCCCGAGCCGGGGAGGTGCCGTAGCGAAGCGGAGGCGGAGGGGGCCTCAGCAAGCAGCCAATTCATCTAATCAATCCCCGCATTCAACTGATACCCAGTAATCGTCTGCCGCGCGCCGGTCTCCGCATCAATAAAGGTCATGCGGCCCTGCGGGTGGCGCTGGCTGACGTAGATGCGCCCGGCGTCGCGCACCGGGCCGAGGCCCTCGGGGAGGCTGGGCACTCGGAAGCTGTCGGTGCGAAAGCTGCGAAGGTTGATGGTGAGCACGTCGCGCTGGGACGGCTCGATATCGGTGGTGTTTTCGGGCGCTTCGTAGATCAAGAAGACCTTGGGGTCGCCGTCGTCGGGCGCCCACAGCGTGGCCGGGCCGGGCTTGTGCTTGGTCAGCACCAGGCGGTTGGCCCCCGATGCGATGTCGACGACCGACACGCCCCAGCTGCGGGCGATATACTCCGGGTCGGCGGGGGTCGCATCCGGCGGGATGGGGCCGTCGACCTTGGAGTGAAAGACCAGGAATGTCTGGCCGTTTCGGTCTGAGAGCGCGCCGCGCACGCCCTTCTCGAAGGCGAGCGTCTCCTGGTCGCCGGTGGCGATCTCGAAGAGGACGGCGCGCTTCTCGTCGCCGATGGTCGAGTACAGCAGCGCGGTCTGGCCGTCGCGGGCCACCGAGGCGGCGCCCATGGCGTCGACCTCGACGTCGAAGACCTCGAAGCCGTCGATGCCCGTGGGGAGCTGGACGGGCGAGTCGGACTCGTCGGCGTCAGATCGAGCATCCGAGCCGGCGTCAGAGCCGGTGTCGGAGCCAGCATCCGAGCCAGCGTCCGAGCCGGTGTCGGCACCAGCATCAAAACCGGCGTCAGAGCCAGCATCGGAGCCGGCGTCATAACCAGCGTCGAGGCTCAATTGAGTCTGCGGGTCGCCGCTCATCGCGTCGGCCGCCGCCGAAAATCCCGCGGGGATGCTCGCCACGACCGCCTTGGACTGGCCGCGCAGCATGATCAGCACGCGGAGTTCGTCGGCCTCGTCGCCTTCGATGAGGTCGATATCGGTCGGAATCTCGGGCAGCGGCAAGAAGTGGTGCTCGCCGGTGTCGATGTCGAGCAAGACCGCGCCTGCGAAGCTCGCGCTGCGGGTGATCGCCCACTCGCCGTCGGCGGAGACGAGCACCTCGAGGTCCTCGGGCCGGCTGGTCTCGTACTCCTCGGGCACCACCGGCGTGGGCGGGGCGATGACGTCGCCGCCGAGCTCCTCGAGGTCGATCTGGCTGATGCCGTCGTCGGAGAGCACCAGCGCGCGGCTCGCCGCGTCGTCGAAGTGCACCGAGCGCACGTGGAAGCCCACCGAGACCTCGTGGGAGGTGTCACCGATGACCACCGAGACCGACGAGAGGTCTCCGGCCGGGTCGTTCGCTTTGGCCTCGGCCGGGTCGTACCAGGCCAACGCCGTGCGGCCGGCGGGGTCGACGGCCAGCGAGTTGGCGCGCGCCATCACCGGCACGTTGACCACCTTGTCGCTGTCGGTCGCCAGGATGCTCACCGAGCGGCTGCCCTCGTTGAGCACCATCACGCGCGCATCTGAGTCGGGCTCGGTGCGCTCGGTGTCGGGGCCGGCGATCTCGGTGGGCCGAAAGCCGACGAGCCTGTTGGAGATGCTCAGGTTTCGGCTGTCGATGACCGCCACCGAGTTGAGCGTCTCGTTGGCCACATACACGCGGTCGTCGACCACCGCCGGCGCCGAGAACTCGAAGTCCTCTTCTTGCTCGGGGATGTGGTCGTTATTGCCGCCGGGCTCGTCGGCGTTATTGCCGGCGCCGTTATTGAAGCCGGTGCGGTTGTTGTCGGGCGCCTCGGAGTCGAGGCTTTCGTCGCCGCAGGCGATCATGAACAGCGCGCAGACGAGCAAAACGGTCGATTTTCTATTTAAGTAATGCAAAAAGATCATCAGTCGATCCCCGCGTTGAGCTCGTAGCCGCTGACCGTGCGCTGGGCGCCGGTGTCGACGTCGAAGAAGGTGATGCGTCCGACCTCAGATTGCTGGCTGACGAAGACCTTGCCAGCGACCACGCCCAATTGCTCGGGCTGGCGGGCCAGCTTGAAGAAGTCGGTGCGATAGCTGTCCAGGTTGATGCGCGTGACTCCGCGAAAGCGCGGGTCGGGCGATTGCTGCATGACGAAGACCAGGGATTGGTCATCGGTGTTTTCGGTCATGACCAGGTCGGTCGGCTCGCCCTGCAGCACCACCGGCCGGCGGTAGCCGGTGTCGATGTCGAAGAGCGTCACGCCGTGGTTGAATTGGAAGAACGCCAGCGGGTCGGCGTCCGAGGGCATCTGGCCGTCCTGCTTGCGGTGGACGACCACGGCGGTCTCGCTGTCGGTAGAGACTGCGACGCTGCGGATCTGATTGCGCAGCGAGAACGCGCGCACCGTGCGCTCGTCCAAGTCGAGCACGCCCAGGTTGGGCGTGAGCACCAGCGAGGTATAGAGCAGCACCTGCTCGCCGCCGGGGGTGAGCTGGGCGAGGCCGGGTTTGGAGTCGGTCACCGAGATGATCTCGGCGGCGTTGACCTCGTCTTCGCCGCTGGCCAGGACCGACTCGACGTCGAGCAGCGCGAGCTCGTCGCTGCCGCGCAAGGTCGCGAGCACGCCCGGCGAGCCGTCGTCCTCGAAGAAGAGGTCGATGTCGGTGGGGATGGCCGAGAGCTCGACGACACGAAGAACTCCTTCATCGTCGTCAGTGGGCGGCTGATAGATCGCCACGCCCGCAAACGCGCTGCTGCGCGCCACCAAGAAGTCGCCGTCCGGGCTGACCTCGACCTCGAGATCGTCGGGCGGGAAGACCGAGCCGGACAGGTCGAGGGGCAAGGGCGGCACGAAGGTGTCGGCATCGATGGCGTCGAGCTGGATACGGTTGATCCCCTCGCGGCCCATGATGAACGCCTGCTCGCCGTCCTCGGTGAACTCGATCTCGTCGATGAGCCGGGTGACCGACAGCTGGAAGACCTCGTCTTCGGCGGGCGAATCGCCCAGGCGAATCAGCGCGGCGGTCTGCAACGAGGCGACGCTGGTGTCGTCGTCGAAGGGTTTGGTCGGGTCGATATAGGCGATGAGGTGGCGGCCGTCCGGGCTGAGCGCGAGCGCGTTGACCTCGCGCGGCACGCGCAGCAACTCGACCTGGTCGGCGGGCTCGTCCGCGGGCTGGTCGGCGCGAATGATCGCCACGGTCGCCGAGCCCTCGCACAACACATAGGCGACGTCGCCGGCCGGCTCGACCGAGGCCGCGCGTACCACCGTGGGCCGCTGGCCGACCGGCATCGGCCGAATGCTGAGGTCGCGCCCGTCGATGCGCGCCACGGTATTGCTCTCGTCGGAGCTATTGGGCACAAAGACGTAGCTGGCGGTCGTCGCCACCTCGCGCACCAAAAACTCCTCTTCCTCCGGCACGAAATCGTCGGCGTCCTCAGCCGCGCCGCCGCTTCCAGCGTCGGCCGCGGCGCCGTTGTCGTTATTGGACGCCCAATTATCGTCGCCGTCCTCGCCGCCAAACCCGCCCGGGCCCCCGTCATCGCCCCCGCAGGCAGCCAACGACACCGCGAGCAAGGCGGCAAGAAGAATATGCATGCGGTTTTTCATAGATCGACCATACCTCAGAAATCAGACGGCTCACCCGGAGCAAGAAACCAGACCATAACTGGGGGTAAGTCCAGCCGAGTCGCCACCCGGCGACTCGGCGAGACGCACCCCCAGAGAGGGTCGCCGCTCACACATACTCATGACAAAACGCACCCCCAGAGAGGGTCGCCGCTCGTCACACGCTACAATCGAGCAATCATCATGCCACCCCACCCAACCACCGCCATATACCACCACGGGAAGATTGGGCCACCCCGCACACGTTTGATACGGTGGCGCATGTGACATTTCTGTCACGTCGTGGAGCACAAACGCCAGAATTTCGCCGGCCACTCCCATCGCATAAGGGACCACAGATGACGCTCGACATCGAATTTTTCGACGCAGTGGGCGATATCCCCGCCGGCGACTGGGACGCCATCGTCGGCGACGCCAGTCCATTCTTGGAGCACGGTTTTCTGGCGACCCTCGAGGAGACCCGCTGCGTGGGGCCCGGCACCGCGTGGCGCCCGCAGATCGTGGCCGCCTACCGCGGCGAAGAGCTCGTCGGGGCGCTGCCGATGTATCTGAAGCTCGACTCGGCCGGGGAGTTCGTCTTCGACTGGAGCTGGGCGGACGCGGCGTATCGAGCCGGGATCGAGTACTACCCAAAGGCGGTCGTCGCCGTGCCGTTTACGCCCATCGAGGGCCGGCGCATCTTGGTCGCCGCCGACGAGCAGGAGCCGCAGGCAGTCGGGCACGCGCTCGTCGAGGCGGCGCTCGAATTTGCGCGCGTCAACAAGCTCTCGTCGCTGCATTTTAACTTCGTCGAGCCCGATGAGGTCGCGCTCTTGGAGGAGTTCGACCTGCCGATCCGCTACGGCATGCAATACCACTGGTATAACGGTGCTCAATTGGGCGACGGGGCGTCCTACGACGATTTCGACGGCTTTCTGGCCCGCTTTCGCTCCAAAAAACGCTCCAATATCAAGCGCGAGCGCCGCAAGCTCGACGAAGCCGGCGTCACCACCGAGGTCCTCACCGGCGAGGCCATCACCGAGGCGCACCTCGACCGGATGTTCGATTATTATCTGGACACCATCGACAAATTCGCCTGGGGCCGCCAATACCTCAACCGCGACTTCTTCTTGCAGATCGGCCAGACGCTGCGCGACCGGCTGCATATGGTCGTCGCCAGCCAAAATGGCGAGGAATTCGCCGCCGCGTTCAACCTGTGGAAGGACGGTGGGCTCTACGGGCGCTATTGGGGCTGCGAGCGTGAGGTCAATTACGCGCACTTCGAGGTCTGTCTCTATCGGCCGGTGGAGTGGTGCATCGACCGGGGCGTTCAAAAATTCGAGCCGGGTGCACAGGGCGAGCATAAATACGACCGTGGGTTTTTGCCGACGGTGACGCGTAGTGCTCATTTTTTGCGGCATCCGGGCCTCGACCGGGCGGTGCGGGGATTCATCGAGCAGGAGCGGCGCGAGGTCGAACGGCAGGTGGAGATGATGCGGGAGGATGGGCCGTTTAAGGGTTGAGGTGGCGTGATTTGAGGTGGTGTGATTTGAGGATCAATGAGCGGCGACCCTCTCTGGGGGTGCGCCTCGCCGAGTCGCCGGGTGGCGACTCGGCTGGGCTTACCCCCAGCTACGGTTTGGTTTCGTGGACGGGCGAGCGTGCGGGCGGTACGGTTTGGTTTCGTGGCCCGGCGAGCGTTCGGGCGGTATGGTTTGGTTTCGTGGCCCGGCGATTATATGGACGGTTTGTCTTTCACTCGATCGGCCCAGAACGTGGTTTTGTGCGGGATCCAAACCGTAGCTGGGGGTAAGCCGACGCCGGGGGCGCCGTAGGCGTTCCCGGGGCGGCGCACCCCCAGAGAGCCTCGAACACCCGCCATATTCGTCTTTTAAGCATCGTCGAGCGGCGACTCTCTCTTTGACCGACACAGCATGTCCGCGTAGTTTGATTTAGGCGTAGTTCTCATCATCTCTCGATGAAGCCACTATGACGACCATGCCACCAGCTGAGCCGCGACGACACCGTTTCACGGTCGAGGAGTATCATCGGCTGGGTGAAATGGGGGTGTTCGAGGAGGACACTCGGGTCGAACTCATCGACGGAAAACTCTTCGAAATGACACCTATCGGCGCCCTGCATATGGGCCACGTCAATCACCTGACGCGCCTATTCTATGCTCGAGTGGCGGACGACGTAACGATCAGCGTCCAGAACCCGGTGCGTTTCGGCGACGATTCAGAGCCGGAGCCCGATATTGCGCTCTTGGACTACCGCGATGATGGGTATGCTTCGGCGATCCCCGGCCCCGAGGACGTTCTTTTGCTCGTGGAAGTCGCCGACACCTCGGCACGCTACGACCGCGAGATCAAACTCCCTCTCTTCGCCCGCTACGACGTGCCCGTCGTATGGCTCATCGACCTCGACGCCGAGACCGTCGAGGTCTACGAGCAGCCGGTGGATGGCGAATATACGGTCATCCGCAAGCCTCCGCGTCATGCGAACCTTTCGCTCGATGCCCTTCCCGACCTGCAGATCGACGTTGCAAAGCTCTTTGTCTGAAATTTCGGCGAGGTGAGACGAGATTTTGGCCCTTGGACAGGATTGAAAGGGTGCGAGACGAGTTTGTAGCGACCAAGACGGGTGTGTAAGGGAGTGAGACGAGTTTGTAGCGACGTAGAAGGGTGTGTAAGGGACTGAGACGGGTTTGCAAGCGGCGTACAGAGGTCTGCAAGGGTGCGAGACGCGTCTGCAAGGATGCGAGACGGATTTGCAACGACATAGAGGAGTTTGCAAGCGCTTGCATGGTGCCCACTGCAGCTTCCATGACCCTCTATGATGTTACGCGTTGATGCGAGCCGGGATTGATCAAGGTTTTGCAGATTGAATGGGCGGACACGGAAGACGGGACTCCTGCAGGTTCTTTGAGCGGGTGAATGAGCCCGAGCGGGATTAGTACGACGGTATCAGGCGAATTGGCGGTGCTATCGCCGCTGACGGCGAGAATTCGCGAAAAATTGGCGTTTCTCGCCGTCTAACCCACCATGGGATCCGAAATCCCGCCCCCAAAAACCAACCAAGACGTACCCCGGCGGTGCCTCCGCTGACCCCTCATTCGTGCCGTCTGAGGGGGGGCAGCCAGGCCAGGGTGATCATCTGAAACGGTGCGCAGTCCGTGGGGCTCGCCTGTCTTGCTCACACGCCACGCTGGGTGAGACGGTGCGTATGGAGTTCGCGGCACGCGTTTGTGCGCCACGAGGCTTCCTTGGAGCCCTCATTATAGTTATCGGCAAAAAGGGCCATATCGTTGCGGATTATTTTGCGAATCGCGCCGTGAAGGGGTGCAGCAAGGGGTCCGCTGGACTTCACCCAATTGAAATTGTCCACCACCTACTCGCTGCCTCTAAGTTTGACCGCCGCGAATCGACCGCGTAGCGTAGCGCTGGCGCAATGACCTGAACTTCCCCGACCAAGTGAAGTCGATGAAAAAGATTCTAATTGGCGCACTCGCCGCCTTCGTCCTGATCGTCGCCGGCTTGCTCATCTATGCCGCGACGCTACCTGACGAGTGGCGCGTCGAGGAGACGGCCGTCATCGAGGCCGAGCCGGAAGCCGTTTACGCTACGGTGGCTGACCTGAGAACCTGGGATAATTGGACGAGGTGGGGCAGCGAGCGCGATCCTACTCTGGAGAATACCTACTCGGGCTCCGAGCAGGGTGAGGGCGCCGTGTGGGAGTGGAAGGGCGAGGAGATGGGCGAGGGGCGGCTCGAATATACGGACGCGGTTGTGAACGAGCGGCTCGAATACGAGCTGACCTTTATCGATATGGAGACCTCCTCCTACGGGACGATTTCTTTCGAGGAGGTCGACGAGGGCACTCGCGTGACCTGGGTCGACGGCGGCTCGATGGGCTTTATCGGCCGGCTGATGATTCCGATCGTCGAGGACACCATCGCCGAGGAGTTCGCCAAGAACCTCGATGGATTGGAGCAAGAGATGGCGGGAGAGTTGGCTGGGGAGCAGTAATGGACGACGAGGGGATAGCTGAGACCGGCCTCGAACGCGGCGACTCGAGCTTCGCTCGGTTCGTTCGTCGATGGCGCGAGGCGCTCATCGATCTGCCCGGCGAGGGTTATGGGGCGCTGGTCGACGCCGTCTCAAAGCGGCAGGCCGACGCGATTGGCGTCGACGTGGCCGATTGGATGACTTGCGATGCCGAGCACGTCGAGCGGGCCCGCGCGTTGCTCGATGAGGTCGATGAGGCCGGGCTCGGCGAGCTTTGGGACGAGCCTCATACGCTCGGCTGGTTTCACCAACATTTCGGGGAGGTCGAGCGCGACGCGAGCAACCGCGCGCATACTCGAGACGAGGCGAAACATGCCTCGCAGATGGTCACCACGCAGCTATATACGCCGCGCTGGATCGCTGACTTTCTGGTCGCCGAATGCCTGGAGGCCGCCGATGCCGAGGCGCCGACGGTCTGCGACCCGGCGCTGGGCGGCGGGCAGATGCTCTTGGCTGCGCTCGACGGGTTGTGCGAGCGCGGCGTGGCGTTGGAGACGGCCGTCGAGCGGCTGCACGGCGTCGATCTCGACGGGCGCGCGGTCGAGGCGGCGCGGCGAGCGCTGAAGCTGCATGTGGCCAGAATCGACGGGCAGCGCCGGCCCGCACTCGAGCAGCAAATCGACGCTAATCTACGAGTCGGCGATGGCCTCTTCGGCGACCTCGGCAGCTTTGACGTGGTCGTCACGAACCCACCGTATATGGGCTCGCGCTCGATGCCCGGGGCCCTCAAAGAGCGCATTCGTGGCGAGTTCCGCCCGTTTCACGCCGATCTCTACACGGCTTTTATTCGCCGCTGCCACGCGATCTCCTCAGATATGGTCGGTGTGCTCGCCCAGCAGACGGTGTGGTTTTTGAGCCGCTTTAAGAAGGCTCGAAGCTGGCTGCTGGACAGCGCCGAGCTCGTCGCGTTCATGCATCTGGGGGCGCATGCCTTTGCCAATCTCAGCGGCGAGAAGGCCAGCGTGGTGGCGTTTGTGCAGAAGTGCTGCGAGCCGACGGGTGGGGAGACTCAGTTTATTGACCTGCGCGACCAGCCGGATGCGGAGTCGAAGCGGTCGGCGTTCATCGACTCACTGGAGCGACGCCGTCCCTGGCGTCGAAAGGACGAGCACGACGCCAGGGACGGCGTCGCTCCGGTTACCCGCGAGGCCACCTCCGCCTTCGACGCGCTCCCCGGCCGCGTCCTCGCCCACTGGTTGCCCGAAAACCTCCGGCGCCACTTCGAGACCAGCCCCAAGCTCACCGACCTCGCCGATATCCCCGGCAGCCAAAATAAGACCGCCAACAACCGCAAATACGTCAAAAAGTGGAATGAGGTCGACGCCGCCGAGCTGCGCCGCGCGCCGGAGATCTCCGGCGAGTCTGGCTCAACAGACGGCCGGTGGGTTTTTTATAGCAAGGGCGGCCGCTTCGCGCCGTGGTGGGGCAATTGGCAAAACGTGGTCGATTGGTCCGACGAGGCGCGGGCATTTTATGCCGACAATAAGACATCGAATCTGCTGGCCGAGAAGTGGTGGTTCCGCGAGGGCATCTGCTACACCGACTTCGGCGGGCGCACCTTCAACGCGCGCTGGATGCCGCCGGGCTGCCTCTTCGATATGGCCGGCCCGGCCGTCTTCGCGCGCGAGGGCGGCCGCCGCCGGCTCTTCGCGCTGCTGGCCGTGCTCAACTCGACGCCGGTCCGCGCCTTGCTCAACGCCATGAACCCCAGCCTGCACTATCAGGTGCGAGATCTGCGCAACCTGCCCGTGCCCGAGCTCGACGCCGAACTCGAAGCTGAACTCGCCCGCCGCGCCGGAGAGCTCGTCGAGGGCATGCAGGCGGTGGAGGGGCTTGTTGAGGGGAGCCCGAGGAGTCTTTCGGCTGATGAGGTCGATCGGGCTGAAGTGCGCGCGTTTTTGGAAAGGCGATCCCACTTGGAGCACGAGCTCGATCGGATGGTTTGTGAGTTGTACGGGTGCCCGGAGTTGCTTGTGAGTGTCGAGGAGCGGCCGGTGCATGATTGTGTGGGGCGGTTGAGGGTTTGGGGTTG
>CAYLTX010000143.1:0-16533 GCA_964386725.1 uncultured Bradymonadales bacterium
GCGTCGGAGGCCAGCGAGGTGTCGGAGGCCAGCGAGGCGTCGGAGGCCAGCGAGGTGTCGGAGGCCAGCGAGGCGTCGGAGGCCAGCGAGGCGTCGGAGGCCAGCGAGGCGTCGGAGGCCGACGAGGCGCCCGACGCTCGAGAGTCCAGTGACGCGGCCGCCGAGCCAGTAGACACCGACTCCACTTGCGACGAGGCAGACGACCAAGAAGCCGAAGACGACTCCGCACTCGACGAGCTCTTTTTGAGCCCCGACGATGATTCCGAAGGGGTCATCGAAGTCGACTTCGAGGAGACTGACGGCAGCGTCGAGTTGCACCAGGACGAGATCGAGGAACTCCAAGAGGAGGTCTCCGGCCTCCGTGAGCGCGCCGAGACCGCCGAAAAAGAGCGCGGCGAGTTCAAAGAGCGTTGGGTGCGCGCGGCCGCCGACCTGGATAATTTGCGCAAGCGCGCCAAGCGCGAAAAAGAGGAGATGCGCAAATACGGCAACGACAAGCTCGCCATGGAGCTTTTGCCCGCCCTCGACAACCTCGAGCGCGCGCTCGCCCACGCCGAGGGCAGCGAAGACTCGAGCAGCATCGTCGACGGCGTCGAGATGGTCTACCGGCAGATCGTCACCGCCCTCAAAAAGCAGGGCATCGTCGGCTTCGAGTCGCAGGGTGAGAAGTTCAATCCCGAGCAGCACGAGGCTATCCAGCAGGTCGAGACCACCGAGCACGATACCGGCACGGTCGTCGAGCAATACCAGAAGGGCTACTTCATCCACGACCGGCTTCTTCGCCCGGCGCTTGTTTCAGTTGCAAAGCGCGTCGCTGGTGATGATAATGGTGAACACTCTGAGCCAAGCGAAGCGTCTGAGGCGAGTGACGAAACGGACGCCGAAGAGCCGAATTCTGAGGAATGAGCACGTAGTGGGCTCATTTCGATGAACGTGCCCGTGACTGATATGCAACTCAAGTAGGTCTTTGCCCAATGGGTAAAACGATAGGAATTGACCTCGGGACCACCAACAGCTGTGTGTGTGTCCTCGATGGGGACGATCGCACCGTCATCCCGAACGCCGAAGGAGCGCGCACCACGCCCTCCATTGTCGCCTTTACCGAGGACGGGGAGCGATTGGTCGGCCAATTGGCCAAGCGTCAGGCGCAGACCAATGCCGTGAACACGATTTACGCGGTCAAGCGTCTCATCGGTAAGCGCTATGATTCGGAGGATGTCCAGGAGGCGATGCGCTCGGTCTCCTACGAGATCGTCGAGGCGGACAACGGCGATGCCTGGGTATCGGCTCGGGGCAAGGAGTACTCCGCACCGGAGATCTCGTCGTTCATCCTGCGCGAGATGAAAAACGTCGCCGAGGATTTTATCGGCGAAGACGTCGAAAACGCGGTCGTCACCGTGCCGGCCTACTTCAACGACGCCCAGCGCCAGGCGACCAAGAACGCCGGCAAAATCGCCGGGCTCAACGTGTTGCGTATCGTCAACGAGCCGACCGCCGCGGCGCTGGCTTATGGCGTCGGGCAGGGGGGCACCCCCGAAGACCAGACCGTCGCGGTCTACGATATGGGCGGCGGCACCTTCGATATCTCGATTCTCGAGCTGACCGAAGGGGTCTACAGCGTCGTGTCCACCTCGGGGGACACCTTCCTCGGGGGCGAAGACTTCGACAATGCGGTCATCGACTGGCTCGCCGATCAATTCGAGGCCGAGCACGGTATCGACCTGCGCGACGATAAGATGGCCCTGCAACGCCTCAAAGAGGAGGCCGAGCGCGCCAAATGTGAGCTGTCGACCAAAGAAGAGACCGACATCAGCATGCCGTTCATCTACTCCGATGACGACGGCCCCAAGCACCTCGAGACCACTCTGAGCCGCGAGCAACTCGAGGAGCTGGTCGCCGACCTCGTCGAGGAGTCCATGGGGCCGTGCAAACAGGCGCTGAGCGACGCGTCGCTGACCAAGAGCGATATCGACACCGTGCTGCTGGTCGGCGGCATGACCCGCATGCCCCTGATTCGGCGCAAGGTCGAGGATTTCTTCGGCAAGAAGCCCGACGCCTCGGTCAACCCCGACGAGGTCGTCGCCCTCGGCGCCGCCGTGCAGGGCAGCATCGCCCGCGGCGAGCTGACCGACGTGCTCCTGTTGGACGTCACCCCGCTGACGCTGGGCCTGGAGACCGCAGGCGGCGTGTTTACGCCGCTGATTCCGCGCAATACGACCATCCCGTGCAGCCACTCCGAGACGTTCAGCACCGCCCGCGACAACCAGTCGATGGTGCGCGTACACGTCCTGCAGGGTGAGCGTAAGATGGCCGACGCCAATAAGAGCCTGGCCAAATTCGAGCTGGTTGGAATTCCGCCGGCACCGCGCGGTGTTCCCAAGATCCAGGTGACGTTTAGCATTGACGAAAACGGCATGGTCAATGTGCGCGCCAAGGATGAGGGCTCCGGCAAGGAGCAGAGCGTCAATATCGTCGCCGACGGCGGTCTGAGCGAGACTCAGATCGACGAGATGATCAAAGAGGCCGCCGAGTACGAGCAGCAAGACCGCCTCCAAAAGGAGTTGGTCGAGATGAGAAACCAGGCTCAAGGGCTGCTTTACTCGACCGAGCGCAGTTTCAATGCATACGGAGACGCACTCCTCGAAGAAGAGCAAACGGATATCGCCAACGATATCGCCACTATCAAGGACCTGGTGGAGGACGCCAACAAAGAAGAATTGGAGGCGATCATCGCCAACCTCGAGGCATCTGCCTATCGGCTCGCCGAGGCGATGTACGCCTCCGAAGCCGAAGATGAAGCTTGATCAGCCAAGCAAGGTACGCCAAAGACATGTCGCCCCAGTATAAGGGGAATAGGTGAATAAGGGGAATAGGTGAGACGGGGAATAGGCGACCGGGCCTATCTGTCTGTTTTCTGCTTTCCCGTCGCCCCTGTGACACTCGCCTGTGCCTTCTGGCCAGTTTTTCTGCATTAAAAAGCCATGACTATAGATCCGTACGACGTTCTGGGTGTTTCGCGAGATTCTGATATCTCTGAGATCAAGGCGGCATACCGACGCCTGGCTGTCAAACACCACCCGGACAAAAACCCCGACGATCCCGACTCTCAGGAGCGCTTCAAGGAGGTCAGTGAGGCCTACGAGATCTTGAGCGACCCCGAGAAACGCCAGACCTACGACCGCTTCGGCTCGACCAAGGGCTTCGGCGGGCAGGGCTCACCATTTGGCGGCGGTGGGCAGAATATGGGGGACTTTTTCGACCTATTCAGCTCGATGTTTCGAGGTGGCGCCGGCGGCGGTCGTGGCCGACGCACCGGCCGTCGCGGCGTCGACCTCAAGCTGGAGATCGAGGTCAGCTACGAGGAGGCCGCCAAAGGGGTCACCCGCGAGGTCGAGATCCCGACCTTCGACAATTGCGAGACCTGTGACGGCTCGGGCGCCAAGCCCGGATCGAGCCCGGAGACCTGCTCGAATTGTAGCGGGCGAGGCACCGTGCGCGTCCAAAACGGCTTCTTCTCGATGATGCGCGAGTGCCCGCGCTGCGACGGCGAGGGCGAGGTGATCTCCGACCCCTGCGCCGATTGCGGCGGCAAGGGCATCCGCCAGGGCGAAGAGTCGCTCGAGGTCGAGGTTCCCGCCGGCGTCGACACCGGCCAGAAGCTTCGCTGGACCGGCCGCGGCGGCCCGGGCGCCAACGGGGGCCCGCGCGGCGACTTGTATATCTTTATCCGCCTCGAGGACCATCCGCTCTTCGAACGCGACGGACGCGACGTCATCTGCGACATCCCGATCAGCTTTACTCAGGCGGCCATCGGCGGAAAGATCGAGGTGCCCACCCTCGACGGAAAGGTCAATATGACCGTGCCGGCGGGCACGCAGACCGGCAAGACCTTCCGGCTGTCGGGCAAGGGCTTCCCGGCGATCAACGGCCGCGGCCAGGGCGACCAACTCGTCCGGGTCAACGTCGAGACGCCGGTCAAGCTGACCGACCGCCAAAAGGAACTCCTCGAGGAGTTCGCCGAAGAGGGCGGAGAAGAGGTCCACCCCGAGCGCAAGGGCTTCTTTGACCGGATGAAGGAGATCTTTGGGTAGGCAACTGCCACATCACCACGGCCGACCGGCGGCGCCCATCCTCTGGGTGCTGCTGGTCGGTCTATGCGCTCTTTGGGCCGCTCCGGCTCTGGCGCAGCAACAATCACCCCCGACAACTGAGACCGCCGACGAGCAGACGCAATCCGAACCGCCGCTTGCTATCGGCGTGGCCGTGCCCCTTTCGGGCGAATACGCCCCTCTGGGCAAGCAGGCCCTCGAGGCGGCGAAGTTAGCCGCCGGTGAGTCCGGCGCACGGGTTGTCGCCCGGGACACCGAGGGTACCCCCGAGGGCGCGGCCGAGGCGGTGCGCGAGCTCGCCGCCGACGACTCCGTCGTCGCGGTATTGGGTCCGATCGGCCGGCGTGAATCCCGCCCGGCCGCACAGATCGCCCAACGCGCCGGCCTGCCGATGATGACGTTGGCCAGCTCCGATTCGGTCAATCGCGTGGGCGGCTGGGTCTTCCGGTTGCGCCAGACGCCGGCCGAGCAGGCCGAGGCGCTGGTCGAGGCCGTCCGAAAGCACCTCTCCGACAAAACACGCGCCGCCGTCCTCTTCCCCGAATCCAATTATGGGCGTGAGGCCGCGTTGGCCTTCGCCAAGCGTTTCCGTGAGCTCGACGGGAGCATCACCGCGGTGGCCAGCTACGAGGAGGACACCACCGATTTCCGAAAGCCGCTCGACGTGCTCGTCGGAAAGCGCGTGCTGCTCGACCCTCGAGCGCGCATCGGAAAGAAGCGCGCCGACCGCGACGGCTATTATCCCGTCCGATCCAAGCCCGAGATCGACTTCGACTTGCTCTTCGTGCCCGATTTCCACGTGCGCGTGGCCAAATTGTTGCGCTTTTTCCCCGACGCCGGCATTCAGACGGGCGCCGGCGGCGACGGCACGGCCGTGCAGATGCTCGGGCTGTCGGGATGGCAGGGAAGCTCGATGAAGCTGACCGGCGCCCACGCCGCGGGCGTGCTGTACTCGGATGTCTTCGTCGGAGAGGGCGACGGCGGGCGCGCCGAGGATTTCGCCCGGATGTTCGAGGGGGAGACCGGCAGACGCCCGGTCGACCTCGACGCGCAGGTCTTCGACGCCGCCTGGTTGATGGGACAGATCCTCCAAAAAGCCGTCGACAAGCAGCGCACCTCGGACCAGCAGGTCTCGGCCGAAACGCTGCGCAGCTT
Organism: uncultured Bradymonadales bacterium; assembly: GCA_964386725.1. Classification (GTDB taxonomy): domain Bacteria; phylum Myxococcota_A; class Bradymonadia; order Bradymonadales; family Bradymonadaceae; genus CAYLTX01. The sequence goes on from CAYLTX010000143.1 coordinate 5,265, forward strand.
CTTCATCGGGCAGCTCCCCTCCAAGCCGGACTTCACCGGGGTGACCGGTCGCTTCGGCTTTGGCTCGAGCGGCGAGCCGCTGCGCCCGTTGCGGCTGTACGAGTTCGACGTCGACGGAGAGGTCTCGCCGTGGAATTGACGACGGCCAGGTGTTAGCCTAGCGCCAGACTGGAGAGTTAGTGTGGAAATTCGCTGTGACAAATGCACCCACGTCGGCCCCGCGGCCTCGGTTAAGCCGGGCCCCGCGGGCGTCGTGCTGGAATGTGAGAACTGCGGCCACGAGAATATCCTCGATGTCGGCGAGGCCGACGGCGCTGTCGGAGAGAGCGATGGCTCCGCGGAGCTCGTCAGCAGCTCCGCTGACGGGGCTTCCTCGGGCAGTCCGTTGGGCGACAAGAATGCCTTTGGCGATAAGAATGTCTTTGGCGACGAGGACGCTTTTGGCGACAAAGAGCAGGTGCGCCAGTGGCTGCGCGAGGACGCGCTCGAGGCGCTCATCCCGCAGCCGGGAAGCGGGCCGCGTTGCCGGAAATGCGCCTGGCTTGTCGAGCCCGACGCCGAAAATTGCTCGCGCTGCGGCCTCAGTCGCCGCGAGGCCGAGCGATACGACCCCGGCGAGGCGCCCTGGGAGCGCCCACCGGACGGAAAGGAGGCCGAGCAAGAGCAGGCCGAACTGTTGTGGGAGTCGTTCGCCGACGAGCCCGACCCGTCGACGCTCGAAAAATTCGTCCACTTCGTGCGCGACGAGGGATTGCTCAATCTGGGCGTTCGTCGGCTGCGCTTCTATCTGATCGACCACCCCGACGACGAGCGTGCCGTCGAGCACCTTCGCGACCTCGCCGAGAGCTTGCAGTCGCGTCTCATCGTCGCTCAGGTGCAGGCCAAGGCCGACGCCAGCGAGTTCCAGGACGAGGTCAGCCGCTTCAAACAGCGCGTGATGGTCGGCCTGGTCGTCTTCTGGGGCGGGATCTTTCTTTTGTTCCTGGTCCTTTTTTGGGATAACTGCTCCACCGGAATGCCAAGTTTGTGACTCGCTCATCAGAGCAGGTTTTATGTACCGCGAATTCGAGCTGATTGAGCGCATCTCCGAGGTGTTCGGCGAGGCCGACGGCGTCGAGCTGGGCATCGGAGACGACTGCGCGGTGCTGGCGTCGGGACGCTTCGATCTGGTCACCACCGACACGATGGTCGAGGGCGTACACTTCCGGCGCGACTGGAGCTCGGCGGCTGACATCGGCTGGAAGGCGCTGTCTGTCTCGTTGAGCGACGTGGCCGCCATGGGCGGGGCCCCCGGACCGTTTTTTCTGAACCTCTCGCTGGGCCCCGATGCCGACGAGGAGTTTGTCGACGGGCTGCTCGGCGGCATGAAGGAAGCCTGCGACAGGTGCCTGGAGGCCGGCTTTTCGGTCTCGACCGCTGGAGGCGACGTCACCGCGACCGACGGGCCGACGGTGATCAGCACTACGCTACTAGGCCAGAGCGCCCCCGAGGGAGCGATTTTGCGCTCCGGTGCAACGCTCGGTGACCGTATCGTGCTGCTCGGCCCGCTCGGGCTGGCTGAGGCGGCCGTGGACTTGCTCGGCGGCCGCCTCGACGCGGATCCGGCTGATTATCCGGCGCTCGTCGGCGCGCACCGCCGTCCGATGGCACGGGTGAAGCCGGGCGCGCTGCTCGGCCGGGAGGCGATTCCGTCTGCGCTCATCGACACGAGCGACGGTTTCGGGCAAGATCTCGGACATATCCTCGAGCGAAGCGCCGTGGGCGCCCGAGTCGACGCCCGTCTGATGCCTCGCGAGGCCGAGTTGGTCGCGCTGTGCGAGCAGGTCGACGTCGACCCGCTCTCGTATATGTTGTCGGGCGGCGAGGACCTTCAATTGTGCATGACCGTGCCGGATACACGCATCGAGGACTTGGGCGAGCTCGCCCGACGCGAGCAATTCGAGGTCTTCGAGGTCGGCGAGGTTCGCCCGGCCGCCGAAGGGCTGACCATGGTGGGGCCTGACGGCGAACCCATCGACCTCGACACTCCTGGCTACGAACACTTTTCGGGCTGATGGATAAAGGAAAGATGAGCGATAGTGATACCGATTTCGAGCAGGCGCAGGCTTACCGCGAGGTGGTCGAGAAGCTGTGGACCGAGCCGGTCTTCGACGCCTGCGACGAGGCGTTGCCGAAGACCCCGGGAGCGACCGTGCTCATCGCCGAGGCGCGCTGTGGGCTGGTCGCTATCGAACTCGCCGAGCGCCTCGGGGAGCAGTCTCGGATCATGGCCCTGGATTCTCACGGCCCCATGCTCGACCTGGCGCGCAAACGCGCCGAGGGCGCCGCGGGCGAGGAGCGCATCTACTTCGTCAATCAGCGGGTCAATAATCTGTCCTATGCCGACGGCGTCTTCGAAGCCGGGATCTGCCTGGACGGGCTGTATACCGGCCGTCAGGCCATGGAGGGCGTCGCCGAGTTGGTCCGGGTCACCGCCGACGAGGGCACGGTCGTGGTGGCGGCTCCGTTGTCGTCGAGCTTTGCCGAATACTACGACCTGCTCGACGAGGCGTTTCGCGCCCACAAGCTCGACGACGTCGTGCCCCGCATCGACGCGCTCCGCCAGACGCTCATCAGCCCCGGCCAACTCGCCGGTGCGGCGCGCGGGGCCGGTCTCGAGGACTTCAGCATCGAGAAGCTCAGCTGGGAGCTCAGCTTCGAGGACGGCCACGACTTCCTGCACTCCCCGCTGATTCGCCAGAGCGTCTTTCCTCATTGGATCGGCATGGTCCGCTCATCGGATCGCGAGCCGGTGCTCCGCTATGTCTCCGACGCCATCGACACCTATTGGCACGCAGACCCCTTTACGACGGTGATCGAAGCGGGACTTTTGGTCGGAGAAAAATAAAGTCGCGGGTTTCTCGGCGAAGACGAAATACATGTGTTGACATCGCCGTTTTCCTATGGCAAAAACCGCTCCCCGTCGGTCGTATATTTGGCCAGTTGACGGGCTGATCCGGCGTAGCTCAGCTGGTAGAGCAGGCGGCTGTTAACCGCCTTGTCGTAGGTTCGAGTCCTACCGCCGGAGCTTTTGTGAGGGCGAGATGTGTGGCCCGAGATCGCCACACGTCTCGCCCTTAGTCGTTTCTTGTAGTAAATATCGGTGCCAGATCTGTCATGTCTGGTTGCCCCAAGCCCCCAATCTTCAAGCCTCGAGCCCCCAAAAGAGCCATGCCGACCTTTGATGCAACGAGCGCCGACTGTGTCGTCTACGTGTACACCGAGGGCGTCGCCTCGGCGATGGGCCACGATCTGGCGATCGAGGCGACCGATTTCAGCGTCGACGTCGACGAGGACGACGGATCGATCGAGGCGCAGTTCGCCGCCGATTCGCTGCAGGTGCGCCACGCCATGGAGGACGGCCAGCCCCGGCCGGGGAAGCCGTCGGCCAAGGACAAGAAGAAGATCGCGCGCAATATCCACAAGGATGTGCTCGAGACGAAGCGCTTTCCAGTGATTACTTTTCGGTCGACCTCGGTGGATGCGCGTGACGGTGTTTTGGACGTCGAGGGCGTGCTCGGCCTGCACGGCGTCGAGCGGCCGATCAGCTTTGAGGCGAAGACCGCCGACGGTGCGACGCGTGCTCGGGTGAGTATCAATCAGCCCGACTTCGATATCACGCCGTATAAGGCGCTGTTGGGCGCGCTCAAAATCGAGCCGAAGGTCGACGTGCAGATCGAACTTCCGTATGAGGTCACGCCGGCCCCGTAGCCACAGGAAAGCCAAAGCGCGGCGGTTGCTTGGAGGCGGTTGCTTTGAGGCAATAGGGAGTGTTCGGGCCATGAACGACACGCTACTCCTCGTCATCGCCGGCTTCTGCATGGGCTTTTTCGGCTCCGTCCCACCCACCGGCCCGGTGGCCTTGATGGTCATCACCCGGGCCTTCAAAAAGAAGACAAAATACGCCTTCGCTGCCGGCGTCGGTGGCGCTCTGGCCGAGATGATCTACGCCGGACTGGCGGTCACCGGCGTGGGCATCCTGATCCAGGAGGTCCAGCTCGCCGAGACGCTCATCCGCGCGCTGTCGACCCTCGTGCTGCTGGCCGTCGGCCTGTACTTTTTTCTCTCGCCCATCCACGAGAGCGACATCCTCGAGGAGGGCGAGCAGGAGGTGCAGGGGCTGACCGGCGCCATGGGCCACCTGGCCAAGGCCTTCTCCATCTCGATCTTCAACCCGACGCTCATCTTGAATTGGACGGTCGCGGTCGCGTTTTTCTTTACGCTCTTCGACATCCAGTCGGACCTATTGGGCCGGCTGCTCTTTGCGGGATTTGTGGCGGTGGGGATGATCTGCTGGACGGGCGTCGAGGTCTGGCTGCTCGACAAATTTCAGGAGCGCTACTCCGTGCGCCTGCTCGCGCACATCCAGCGTGCCGTCAGCGTGGTGGTCATCGCGGCTGCGCTGTACCTGGGCTACGAGACCATTGCTGGTCTTTAGGAGAGAGTAAGAGAGTGAGAAAGTGAGAGAGTAAGATACAGCAAAGGCGCTCCATCGAACGGACCCGTTCAGTGAAGAGCTGTTGCTGTTTCCGTTTCTAACTTTCTAACTATCTAACTATCTGACTTTCTGTAGTACCTCATTGCCCATAATCAGCACGCCGATCCACACCGTCTGAGCCAAGAATAGGTGCACCAATTGGATCCAGCCCGGCGCGCCCAGGTAGATGTTGACGATGCCGATGATGACCTGCGCGATGACGAAGATCAGCACGTAGAGGGACGCCTTCTTTGCGGTCGTAGACACCTCGGAGGTGCGCACGATGGTGGTCACCGCGACCAGGAAGACCGAGGTCAACACGGCCACGACCGGGTGGATGATGCGCAGGCGCACCAGGAAATGCTTGGCCGGTGAGAGATCGCCGCGCACTCGATCGAAGAGCCCGCCTCCGACGGTCGGGTCGACCGGAAAGAGGGTGTCGCCCAGGGCGGTGACCGCGCCGGACATGCTGGTGATCACCAGCCCCAGCACGCTCAAGCCGAGCAGCCATTTGAGGGACTTCTTCGCGTCCGACCACTGCGGCAGGCTCCGTCCGCTGGACCACCAGGCGGTCAGCGCCGCGGCTCCGGACAGCGTCAGCGTGTTCAGCAGGTGAATGGAGATGACCACCGCGCGGGCCACGGAGTCGTCGTCGGTGACCAACTCGGCCAGCACGATCCCCGCGCCGATCAGCGCCTCGAAGATGATGAATAATAGGGTGACTACAGCGGCCCAGAACACGCGGTGGCGGGCTCCGAAGAGCTTGGCGGCCCAGCCAACCAGGACCAGGCCGACAATGCCCAGAAAGCCGCTGGTGAGCCGGTGAGTGTACTCGATCATCGTCTCGACGCTGGGCGCAAACGGCACGAACTCGCCGTGGCAGGTCGGCCAATGGTCCCCGCAGCCGGCTCCCGAATGGGTGATGCGCACCCAGGCGCCGAACAGGATCACCGCTATCAGGTAACCCACAAACGTCCACGCGTAGGCGGTAAATCCCTTGGACTGCTTCGGTTGCTTGCTCATGGCGGCTGGTGCGTTGGGCTGGGACATCGAACTGGGCCGGTGCAGATCGGACGACAAGATACTTCTTAGGCGATTGGGGCCGGCGCCTCAACAGAGAAACAGGGCGGCGTCCGCGATAATCCCGCAGCGTTCGGCGTCCACCATGTGATCGGCAGGGGTTGAGCAAAGCGCAGCGGAGTGTAGTTTTCAAAATACAGTGCTCTGCTGTCCGACTCGATGACACGGGACGTTATGGCCAATGGACAAGACATTGCGGTGCTCGGCACGGGAATCATGGGCTCGGCGATGGCGAAGCGATTGCTGGCGGCCGGCCACGAGGTGACTGTATGGAATCGCACCCAAAACAAGGCTCGCGCGTTGCAGGAACAAGGGGCGAGGTTGGCCGACAGCCCCGCCGAGGCGGTCAATAGCGCTGATTTTGTGCTCACCACCCTCGCCGATGGTCACGCGGTGCGTGATGTGATGTTGGTCGACGGCGCGGCGCTCGAGGGGATGGGCCGTGACAGCGTCTGGATTCAAATGAGTACGGTGGGCATCGACGAGACCGATGAGTTCGACCGGCGCGCCAAAGGCCAGGGGGCCCACTATGTGGACGCGCCGGTGCTCGGGACCCGACAGCCCGCCCAGGAAGGTCAGTTGGTCGTCTTAGCGGCCGGCTCAGGGCGAATCGTCGACCGATGTGAGCCTGTTTTCGAGGCCGTCGGCCGGCGAACCATCCGCCTGGACAAGCCGTGCGAAGCTACCCGGCTCAAATTGGTCATCAATAACTGGGTGCTCGGGCTGTTGGGCGTGTTGGCCGAGACGATGGCCAGCGCCGAGGCCTTGGGTGTGCGCGGCGAATTATTTCTCGATGCGATCTCTGGGGGAGCTCTCGATGCGGGCTACGCCCAAATCAAGGGCCAGATGATGCTACGAGAAGACTACCAAACAAGCTTTCCGCTCAGACTCGCGCTCAAGGATGCGCGCCTGATCGAGGAAGCCGCCAAAAAACACGGGGGCGAGCCTCACCTCATCAAGTCAATCGCCGACCGACTCAGCCGCGCGCTCGAGCAGGGCCGCGGCGACGACGATATGTCGGCGATCTTCGAAGTGATGCGGCGTGAGTAAGCAATCCAGAGAATCTGGGGCTCGATCGATGAGAGTATGTAGTGGTGTAGCTCTCTGACTGCACCTCGCACGGCGCCGGGGAAGTGCCGTGCCGCAAGGCCTCACAACACAGGCCGAACTAAAAGGGGAGGGAGGTAGCAGATGGAGTCGAACGACTTTCATCCGGCGCTGGGATCGCCATTGGCGATTCCCATCGACGTACGGAGCTTATTTTATCACGATGGATTTCGGCCCAAGGGGGAGCCAAAGCCGGGGGATTGGCTGGCTCAGCACGACGAAGGGGGCCAGACGCTGCACGATTTCATCAAGTCCAACCCGAACCGGCCTGACGGCCGCCGCGAGGTGCTGTATCTGCAGCCCTTTGGGGAGTGGTGCGGCCCCCAATGCCCACCGCTGGCCGCCCTGGAGCGCTATGCGAGCGCGTATTTCCTGCGCGATGTGGCGATCTTGCCGTCGATCAGCCTCGACGAGATCTCGGTCACCGAACGCTACAATCCACACGAGGGTCAGCGACAGTTGCTGACCACCGACATCCTGCGGTACCTGGCGCGCCGGCTGCCCGACGACGCCTTCTGCATGCTGGGCATGTCGATGACCGACCTATATCCGGATCCCAATTGGAACTTCGTATTCGGCCAGGCCAGCCTGCGAAACCGGGTGGGGGTGTACAGCTTTGCGCGCTATACCGCCGAGGAGGACCCCTGGCTGACGCTGAGGCGCAGCCTGAAGGTGATGGCCCACGAGATCGGCCATATGTACGGGATGACCCACTGCACATTCTTCGAGTGCGGCCTCAACGGCTCGAACCACCTCGAGGAGGCCGACCGGCGGCCGATGCACCTGTGCCCGGTGTGTTTGCGCAAGCTGAATTGGAGCTCGGGTATCGACCCGCTGGAGCGCTACTTCAACCTCAATGAATTCTACCGCAACTTCGGCTTCGACGAGGCGGAGCGTTTTATTCGAAGCCGAATCGAGCGCTGCGCGAATTGATGAAACTGCAGAAAGTGAGAGAGTCAGAGAGTCAGAGAGTAAGAAGGGCCGACCGGACGCTCCCGGTCGGCCCTGAGCCGTTGCAGTATCTCACTTTCTAACTTTCTCACTATCTCACTTTCTGCTGTATCTATTCGGCGGCTTCGACCGCGGTGTGCTGGAGGGCGGCGGCGATTTCCTCGCTCAGGGCCGCGGTGATATCGATGGCATTGGTCGGGTGGGCGATGCTGTTGGTGGTGAGCACCTTGGCGGCGCCGGCCTCGAGCAGCCGGGCGTGGGCGTCGTCGGCGAAGACGCCGTGGATCCCCACGCAATAGGGGTCGGCCATGCCGCTGTGCCGAAGCCGCGCGATGGTCTCCAGCATGGTCGTGCCCGTGGAGATGATGTCGTCGAAGATAATCGGCCGCAGGCTTTCGAAGCGCTCCAGGTCGGCCTCGCCCAGCTCGACGTCGCGGTCGCCGTGGCGGGTCTTCTCGAAGATGATATGCGCACAACCCACCTGCCGGGCGACCTCGCCGACCCACTGCTCGCTTTCGTCGTCGGGCCCGACCAATACCAGCTCCTCGTCGAGCCGGTCGACCCAGCGCGAGACAAACGGCGCCGACTGCGCCGCGAGGGCCGGAATCCGGTAGACCTCGGCCAGCGAACCGCGTCGGTGCAGGTGCGGGTCGAGGGTGACCAACCACTCGAAATATTGCGAGATGAGCTCGGAAAAATAGCTCGAGGTCACCGCCTCGCCGGGCTCGAACCGCTCGTCCTGGCGCATATAGGGCAGGTACGGAGCCACCAGCCCCACGCGCACAGCGCCCATATCGCGCAGCGTCTGCGCCAGGAAGACGAGCTGGCAGATCTTCGAGTCGGGCCGGTTCAGGTCGGCGACGACGATCGCGTCACGCTCGGCGCAGTTGCTGAGCACGCGCACCCACGACTCTCCGTCGGGAAACCGCCGCACGGCCACCTCTCCGGTGTCGAGCTCGAGCGACTGCGCGAACCTCTGGGCGAACGCCTCACTGCCGGGCAGTGCAAAAATAATAGGCTTCATAGCTCGTCTCTTCCGCCGAATACGAATTAATATACGCGCCTCAAAAACGCCGGCACCAACGCGCAGACACGCAAGACCGTGCAGATCGTAGATGGTCCGCCGTCAAATCTCCAGTCGCAACCCTGGCTTCCATGTCTACCAACGTAGTCACACCTGCTGTCTCTCCAATGGTCGGCGACCCCCGGATTATTTCCGGTCGACCTCGCCAATAAAACCGAAAAAACCCCGTGACAAAGCCTCGTCCATTATGGCATGGTGCGTGGTCCCGACAGCAATGTCGGCTGATAATCCGGCGTAGCTCAGTTGGTAGAGCGGGTGACTGTTAATCACTAGGTCCTTGGTTCGAGTCCAAGCGCCGGAGTTAGGAAGCATGCGGGTCTGAGCCACTTTCGGTTCAGGCCCGTTTTTTTAGAGTCAACAAGAAGTCAACAAATCGACGGCGGTGAGGCGGCCACGACGTTGGCACGAGCGCCGCTGCTTTTCTTGTCGAATCAATGCGTAAGGCAGGGGGCGGAGATGTCAGAGGTGGAAAGAGAGGTCATCGTGATCTTGCTCTACTGGGATCCGATCGGCATCTTGGGTCATGGCCACGAAGTTGAAGAGTATCGGTCCTACGTCTCCAAGCTGGTCAAGATGGTCGCAGCCGAAGCGGACCAAGCCAGATTTTTCGACCACCTTCACGAACTCGAACGCTCCTCGATGGGATTGAGTCGTTCCAGTCCAAGGACGCGAGAAGCGGCCCGACGGTTGGCGGAACTCTGATAGTCTGCCGGGCCGGCATTTCGATGGGGCGAGCAGGCGGAGATAAGTCCATCAGCATACTGGCAGGAGAATGAAAGTGGAGGAAGAAAAGGCATATTCAGAGTACCTGAACGGCATGCAAGCCCACGATGAGCAGCAGTACGAGCAGGCCTTGCTCCACTTTCGCCAGTCGAACGCGCACAGCGAGCATTTCAAGACGTGGCAGCGAATCGGGCAGGCACTCGAAGCCCTGGGTCGCGCCCAAGAGGCTGACGAGTGTTACGAACGTGCGTACCAGCTCAACTCGAAGAACTCGCAGGTCGCAGTCGGCTATGCTGAAGTGCTACTTAGGCAACAGCGGCGCGAAGAGGCGCTCAGAGTGCTCGTCGCGGTGCTGGAGGCGAACGCGACCTACGGTCCGGCCAAGAGGCTCAAGAAGCGAATAGAGGATGAGGTTGGCGGGTAAGCTGAGTGGTGGATGGTACCAAAGCTGACGAAGAGGCTGACGATGCATTCTGTGCAAGAGCAAGGTTACGAAGTTACGTTTTTCTCCAGCTTGGACTTCGTTAGTCCTGAAGACGAGAACATCGACGTCCACGTCAGCTTAGATGATGGCGGTGAGTACATCGCGACCTTCTTCAGCCTGCGCTGCGTCGAGAGGCTGATGTTGAAGTTTCAACTCGAAGACGACATGCCGATTCCAGCCTTCTGGGAGTCCAGCCCCATCATCGTCGAGGAGGTCACCGAAGAGGCGGTGTGTGCGCTGGTCGAGTACCTGGTGCAGGGAGGAGAGCTACCGGGCGCGTTCGAACTAGCAGCAAGTACATAGCTGTGAGAAACGGCAAACCTACGATCGCCGAAGGTCATGAAGGTGTGGAGTTTCCCGAAGTGACATTTCGCTCCTCAACAGCAGCAACACCTCCTCGTCCTCTTTCGGGTCTCGAAGAGAGGCGAGTGACACTGCTGGGGATGTGGATTCACCCTCTGTAGCTCTCGCAAATCTACGACGGTGGTGTAGGTCTATCGGGTTCAGGAAAATTACCTACTCGTCGAGTTCACCCAGCGCGGCCAGATAGCCCTCTCGTTCCTCACGGTCGCGTTCCAGTCGCTTGATTAGGTAGTCTAGGACGCCACGCACTGCGCGCGCTCCTTTCAGTGCTTCGGCGTCCGTCTGAGCATGGATGCCTTCACTCAGCTTCGAGTAGAGCGACTGCAATGGGTTTTTGCCACCAGGTCGGAGTTGGTCCGGAAGTAGAGACTTGATGACTTCGATCTTCCGCGTCCCGGAGTGGCAGTTGCGGACTTCATTGAGTGCCTGCTTGTACGACTCCTTCTTATCGACGTCATTTTTGTCGATGAAGACGGTTAAATCCGTCAGCAGATCTTCAATGATGTTCTCGACGATCCGTCTGAAGTAGGCGAACGCTCCCACTCCGAAATTGTGTTGTTCGCACGCGAGGCCGTTCTTGTAGAGTTGAAGATGTTGAGCGTCTAGGTAGCGGGCAATCTCTGAGGGTGGTTGAGGACGTCGTGAAGGCCACCTTCCGAACTTGACCATTTCCGGGCCGCGGTAGCTGACCGCGAACACGACTTCTTGCGCACAGGAAGCACACGAGAAGTAGAAGAACCCTACCCCCTCGTTGTAGTTCGCGGTTGGTGGCCCGCCCATTTCACCTTGGACTACCGTTTCAATCGGCTTAGGTGTGCATGGCCGGTCCTTGGCGAAGCCTTGACGTTGGAAGTTCAGCGCGAGAGCAGGGTTCACCTGCACTTGAAGGTTGAGGTGCGGTTCCAACTGTTGCGTTGCGGTCCCAATGACAGTGGACGTTGCACGATATCTGGCAGTGTTG
>CAYLTX010000144.1:0-16514 GCA_964386725.1 uncultured Bradymonadales bacterium
CATTCGACAAGCTCGACGTGCTTCGGGCGCCCGGTTTCAAAGAGACGGGCTTCTCCGTCGAGGGGCTGTCGGCGGGGATCAACGTGATTTACGGGCCGAACGCCTCGGGGAAGACCACGGCGGCGCGCTCGATTCAGTCGCTTCTGTGGACCCAGCGGCCCGAACTCGCCGACGCGACGCTGGTCGGCCACCTTCGGGTCGGGGACGCCAATTGGCGAGTAGATCTGGACCGCGGTCGCGCGTCGTTTCAGCGCGAGGGCGCGGGTGTCTCGGAGGGTCCGAAGGTGCCGCCGGCAGACCATCGCGATCGCTATTATCTCTGCCTGCACGAGTTGCTCGAGGCCGACAACGGCAGCCTCGCCGAGCTCATCATGCGGGAGTCTGCGGGCGGGTTCGACGTATCTACGGCGAGGGACAGCCTCGGGTATTCGCTGAGCACGCCTCGCAAGAACAACACGACGAAGGCCGTCGAGCGGGCCAAAAAGGAGAGGAAGGCAGCCGAGAACGAGCAGGCCAAGCTGCATAATGAAGAGCAGAGGTTGCGCGAGCTTCGCCAGGAACTGACTGGAGTTCGGGCGTCGTCTCAGAAGACGGAGGTTCTGCAACTGGCGATCGATTATCGGAGGGCTGAGGCGAAGCTCGATGCCGCCGAGGAGCGCTTGCAGGCGTTCCCCGAGTCGATGGATGACGTTCGGGGAGACGAGCAGGAGCTCCTCGAGGAGCTGCGAGCGCGGTTGAACGAGGCCGAGGTCGACGAGGCTCGGGCGCAGCAAACCATCGACGAATGCGAGCGTCAGCTCGAGGCGAGCGCGTTGTCCGAGGAGGGCCTGCCGGAAGGGCTGTTGGAGACGCTCGAAGGCTACCTGTCCCGGCTCGACAGCCTGCAGCGCGATTACGACGGCCTCGAGCGAGAATTGGACGCTGGCGAGACGAGGCGCGACCAGGCGCGTCGGGCGATCGGCGGTGCTGCGCAGCCGGAGCAAGCCGCCGACATCGACGCTGAAACCCTACAGGAGATCTCGCGGCTTGTGCGTGAAGCGGATCAGATCCGCGGGGAGTATCGGTTTTATGCGAAGCTCGAAGAGGTCCTGGGCGACGCCGATGCGCCGGAGCAGCTCGAGCGATTGCGCGACGGGATACGGGCGTTGCAGCGGTGGTTGAGCAGCGCAGATCCCGAAGCCGACGTCGAGACGGGCGACGCTGCGAAGACCGATGGCGCGTCTGGTGCTACCAGATTGGTGGCGATGGTCTGCGCGGTGATCGTCGCCGCCGCGAGCGTCGCGCTCGGCGTGCTGATTCATCTGGCGTGGCTGGGGCTGTTTGTGGTCTCGGCGATGCTGGTCTGGCTGTTTATGGCGCTCCAGCCCACCGCCGCGGTGAAGGAGAATCGCCGCGAGATTTATCGCCGGGACTTCCAGAATCTCGGCGTGCCGCAGCCGTCCGCGTGGACCGAGGATGCGGTCGAAGGCCACGTCGACGGCTTGGCGCAGCAGTGGATGAGCGGCAAGGTCGAGGCCGAAAAGGTACGCGAGTGGGCGAGTCACGCCTCTGCACATAAGGAGCTCGAAGACCGCGCCGGGGCGCTCGCCGCAAAGCGCGAGGAGCTGGCCGAGCGGGTTGGGCTGAGCTTCGGCGAGGAGGCCGAGCTCTTCATGTTGATGTCCAATATTCGTGACTGGCAGGAGGCCAGTGCGGCGGTCGCCGCCAAGGAGGCGCAGCTCGAGAAGACCGACGGTCAGATCCAAGGCACGCTCGGTCGAATGAGCGGAACGCTGACCGGCTATAACTTCGACCCGGTCTTCGATCCGACCGAGGCGAAGGCCCGCGTAAACGCTTTCGAAGCGGCGTGGGATGAGGTCGATGAGCTACGGGCGACCCTTGAGTCGGCGGAGCGCAAGCTCGAGGCTGCGCAAGAAGAGCAAAAAGCAGCCAGCAAAGCCGCCGAGAAGATCTTCGATCGGCTCGACGTCGAGCCCGGAGCCGACGCGGCCGTCGCGCGACTGTGCGAGCAAAAGGCCGACTATAAGAGTGCCTGCGACGAGCACCTGAAGGCCGAAAACTCCGCTGAGAATGAGCAGGCGCGACTGGAGGAGCATCCGGCGTATTCGGCTGAACTCGTCGAGCGGGACGTCGCGCAGCTCCATTCCGACCTGGAGCAGGAAAAGCGGCAGGCCGCCAAAGAGGCCAATTTGGTCGAACAGATTCACGATATCGAGACCAGGATACGCGAGGCTAAGAAGTCTCACGACGTCGAGGAGAAGGGCGCCGAATACGAGGCCAGGCTCGAGAAGCTCAATCGCGAGCGCGAGGCCGATTATCGAAAGGCCGCCGGAGCCGTGCTGGCCGATTACGTCCACGAGCAGACGCGTGATCAGGAGCTGCCGCAGGTATTTCATCGGGCAAAGAAGCTTTTTGGCGAAATTACGCGCCATAAATATCGCCTCGATTTCCGGGCCGGTGACCGCCCGGAATTCCGAGCGTGGGACACGACTCGACGGGTCGGCCTCGGCCTCGACGAGCTCTCCAGCGGCACTCGCGTGCAATTGTTGTTGGCGGTCCGAGTGGCCTTCGTCGAACACCAGGAGCAGGGCCTGAAGCTGCCGCTTGTGCTCGATGAGACGCTGGCGAATAGCGACGACGAGCGCGCTCGCGCCATCATCGAGGCGGTCGAGCGCATCGGGGCGAACGGCCGCCAGATCTTCTACTTCACCGCCCAGCATGACGAGGTACGCAAGTGGCGGCAGTTGCTCGGCGGCTCCGAGGTCGCGTCGCGATTTGTGGACCTCGGCCAGATCACCGACTCGGCCGCCGCCGGGGAGATCTACGGCGAAGAAATCCTGCCGTTAGAGGCCGATTCGGTGCCGGAGCCCGGCGATATGTCGCACGCCGAGTACGGCGCCGCGCTGGGGATCAACCGCGGCCTGAGCCCGCGCATGCCGCTGGGGAGGGTCCACCTGTGGTATTTGGTCGACGACCCGAAGGCACTCTACAGGCTGCTAGAGGCGGGCATCGTCAGATGGGGGCAGCTCCACGAGTTGGCCGAGAGGGACGGCCTGCAGTCGGTGGGGTTAACGGACGCCGACCATGCCCGCATCGCGGCGGGAGCCACCGCACTCGAGGCCCAGGCGCGGGGCTGGGCGGTCGGCCGCGGCAAGCCGGTCACCCGCGCGGTGCTCGAGGATTCCGGCGCGGTCACGGACACGTTCATCGACAGAGTCAGTGAGCTGTGTGACCAACTCGACGGCGACGCGCAGGCGTTGCTCGACGCCCTCGAGACGGGTGAGGCGAGTGGGTTCCGTACCAACAAACGCCAGGAACTCGAGGAATATCTGCGGGACCATGGCTACCTCGATGCGGCAGATCCATTGAGCCCGGAGGATATGTGGAGTCGGGTGCTGGGCGCCGTGGCGGCCGATATCAGCCGTGAGGCGATCGACGCCGACGCGGTTCGGAAGTTGTTGGCGCGGGCTACTGATTCTTGAGCCGCTTGGGTAGACAAGAGTTTTTAACGCCGCTCTCCGACTACGGTATTAGATGATGTAGCCGAGCTTCTCTAACCTTTGGAGGGACCAATTGGAGGACATCATCGAAGTCGAAATCGGCGGCAGAGTGGTGCGCGGCGAGTTTCTCAGGCGCAAGATTAATCACGTTGTTGTCGCCATCATCGAGCCGTTCCAGGGTATGAAGCTCGAGCGCTCGTGGGACGCGTCTCGTCTCTGGGACTATCCGGACTATCGAGAAGAGCCAGGCGAGGATGCGGCGGTAGAGCTGCTGCGATTGATGTACGAGATGCATGCCTGCCGTGGCGAACTGGTCGAAGACTATGCAGAGATGCAGCGCGCGGCGGATGACCACTGGGTCTCGACGATCGCTGCGTTCGAGACGGACTTCCAGAGACGACGCGAGGACGATCGGGGTTACTACGAAGCTCGCGAGGCCGGTGAGGAGATCTCGCGCCAGCAGTGGTACGACGAGCGCATCATGGAGAGAAAGAGAGCTTACGGTAGAGCCCACACACGGCTGAGGGAAATGGAGAGCGAGCTCCTCTACCGTCATTTGGGCGAATTGGCGGACGCTGTCCCCCGCGATGAGTTGCTAGAGTACGTAGTCCGATGGGCTAGCGCTGGGCCGCTTCCGACGGAGCGGTATCGCGAGGAGTACGAGGCAGTTGCATCCGTTCTGACATCCATTGGCGTCATCGAGATGGATCGTTGACTTCAAACCTAGCCGCTACAACTGAAAACTCTCATGGGGCGTCCTTTTGTATTCGTAGACGAAGACAGTGAATCACGGACTACTGTCCCATCAACTTGACGACAACTCCAAGACGTCTTCGATGTCAATGAACTGACCGAGATCGACGAGCACACGAATGAGCCGAGTAACATCGTCGGACATCGCCGCGTCTTCATGTCGCAGGTCTACGACGTAGATGGGACGCGGCGGCCCTTCCTCCGCCTGCCATCGTACCGACAGCATGCCCATATCGTTGGTCGAGCGAAATCCGAGCGCCTCCCACTGGGGGATGACCCGTTCGGCCGCGCGTCGGCCCAACTCTTCGAGTGCCTCGGTCGGTTGGTCGGCGAGGTCGCCGAATTCGAAGGCGACGAAGGTCTTGAGCCACCAGATGAGCGGGTAGTGCCAGGCGGCGAAGTTCGGCCCGGACGTGAGTATGATCGACAAAAAATGCTCGCCGCCTCGCTCGACGACAAATTCATCGCCCAGCTTGACCTCGAGCCTCTCCTGAACCTCTTCGATAAAACGCATGGCATCCCCCTCGAGCAAATAGTATCTGCGGATCGTGACACCTATTTATACTGAGCCGATGCGTGTCCTACAAAATAAAGATGATCGTATGGCGAGCATCAGCAGCGAGCTACACATAATCGTCGTCTGCCGTATAATAGCCCCGATCGGCATCTCTTCCAGCGAGGCACCCATGCCCTCGGAGCTTGGCAGTATCATACGTAAGGCGCGCAAGGCGCAGGGCATCGGCGTGCGCGAGCTCGCCCGACGCATCGAGCGCTCCGGGTCGTTTATCGTGCGGTTGGAGAAGGACGACCCGCCGCCTTCTGTCGCCGAGGATACGCTGCAGGCCATCGCCGGGGAGCTCGACCTGGACCCCGACCAATTGATCACGCTGGCTGGTAAGACGCCGTCGGACGTGCGGCCGGAAGATGCGCACGAGGTCGCGCTATATCGCAGCGTTAAAGAACTCGATTCAGAGCAGCGCAAGAAGCTCGAGAGCTACGTCGAGCGGCTGCGGATTGGCGACGACGAAGACGAAGAAGAGTAGGCATGGAGTTTCCGTTTTTGGAAAGAGAGGCCATCGAGGCCGAGGCGCTCGAGCTGTGCTGCACTGCATTCGGCGAGCCGCCGCTGGGGCCGATGAACCTCGACGCGCTGCTCTTCGACCATCTCTATGAGCGGCATGGGCTCGCCTTTTTTAAGGACCGGCCGCTGGGCAAAAATGGCGAGCAAGATGTGCTTGGCATTACCTACCCGCTCAAGAACGAAATCCACGTCGACAGTAAGCTCGCCGAGTCCGGGCATCTGGGTCGATACCGGTTTACGGTGGCCCACGAGATCGGCCACTGGGTGCTGCATCGGCCTTTGTTTTTGGAGGCGATCGCCGAGTATCAGGACGAGCAAGACGTCCATATGATCACCCTCGAGCGCGACGTAGTTACTGCCGAAAAGAAATACCGACCCGAGGAGTGGCAGGCGAATCATTTCGCGATAAGCCTGCTTTTGAACGACCACGCGTTGGGCGTCGGCTTCGAGTCTCGCTTCGGTGACGAGCCGCTGGTCTTCGAAGCCCGCCCCGACAGCGAGTACGACGAATTCGAGTCGCTGCGCGCATATTCGCGACACATCGCCCTGGCCGAGCGCCCCGGATTCCCGCCGCTCGCCGAATTCTTCCAGCTCTCCGTCGAGGCGACTGCCATCGCCCTCGAGGAACGCGGCTATGTCGTCACCGACGAAGAAACTCCTTGACGCTCGGGTCGAGTTTGTTTAGTAATACGTAAACGCCAACAGCAAGGGCGGGGCTCTCTTTTTTTGCTCACGTCGATGCTGGCCGTTTAGTGTTCAGTAAACAAGCGTGGAGAAGATATGTTGCCAATCAACGGGGCCATCTGCGGGGCGCTTTTCGCCGCGACCAGCCGAGCAGTCAGCGGGGAGTTAGAGCTGTCCGACGAGGCGCGCGAGAAGCTCGACGGTGCTCGCGACAAGATCGAAGATCTATCGGAGCTCGTCGGAGATCTCTCGCCGACCAAGCCGGGCACCTGGGGGCGTTTTGTCGGGCGGTTCATGGACGAGACCTTCCAGACGACCCGTCGCTTCGAGACGGCGGATAAGGCCCGTCAGGCGCACGGCTTCGACACGCCATATTTCGTGCCGACGTCGCTGCTCAGAGACCTATGCAGCGGGCATAAGAGGCACCGAATGTACCGCGATGATATGTGCGAGTTGGTCTTGTTGGAATTGGCCGAGTCGTTGGTGGTCTGCGTCGAGGATCCCCATAACGTCGGCGAAGCACCGGTGCTTTATTATCGCGGCGAAACCAATAGTCGCACGGAGGTGTCCAACGGGCTGGGAGACGCATTTTGGCAGAATCGACGAGCACTCCTGCTCGATCAGGCAAAGGGCGAGGTATGCACGCGCGATTTCGAGCTGAGCCAATACGAGTACCACGGTGAGCGCACGGAGCTCATCGAGCAGTGGCGGGCATTTGGCGAGCAGGGGATCCGACGCAGCGTGTTGCTGCAGGGGCCGCCGGGCTGCGGCAAGACGACGCTCTGCTGTCATGCGGCCCGTGAGCTATCGGAGCGGGTGCTACTGGTCAGCCCCGAATGTATTGCAGAGACGCAACTGAGCGGCTGGATTGCTCTGCTCGAGATGCTCAGGCCCGAAGTGCTCATCATCGACGATGTCGACCGTCTCGAGTCCGTGCGCGGCTGGGATCTGGAGGACAAGCTGCGCTTTTTCGAGGAGGGCTATTGCGACATTCCATTCGTGTTATTCACCTCCAATGATTACACGCGAATTCCGGCTGCGATGCGCCGGCCGGGGCGTATCGACCAGATCATCCGCTTCGACGAGCCATCAATCGAGGTGCGCCGCACCATCATCGCCGAGCTCGCCGAGCGCCAAGGCATCTCGGTGCCCGACGACCAAGTACCGCGGCTTCTGCAACTGCTCGATGAGTTCTCGGCCGCACATGTGCTCGAAGCATTGCGTCGAGCGAAGGTGCGCGGTTGGAGCGACAGCCGTGCCGACGACGCCACGTTTCGGCTGCAGCGCGACTTCGACAGCCAATCCGATTGGCTGCGCGTGCACGGTTTTCGCCACCTCGAGGTCGGCGCTGACTTCGTGTTTCGCGAGGTCTTCGAGATGGCCAGCACCGAGCTCGCCTACAAGGACGATCACGACCGGCTATTTCGGGTCGAGCTCCCCAACGGCGCCGAGCTCTGCATGGAGGACAGCGAGCACCGTCACGGCTGCAACACGATCTACTTTCGCAAGGAGATCGACGGCAAAGAGGCGATGTGCCGCGGGGTCGCCGAGTTATTCTGGCGCGACCGAGAAGCGGTGCTTCTGGATGCGGTCGAGCGCGATGAGGTGAATTGTCAGGAGCTCACGCTGGCCGGCCACGACTACTACGGCCCGCTCGTCGAAAATATCGCCCGATGGACGGCGTTTCGCGAGGCCGGGCTTCGGCGAAACGTGCTCCTCCAAGGACCGCCGGGCTGCGGCAAATCGACGTTTTGCATGCACGCAGCCCGCGAACTGTCCGAGCGCACCGTGATGCTCACGCCCGACTTCTACGATTCGATTCGCTGTGGAGATTGGCGCTCGCTGGTCGACCTGCTCCAGCCGGAGATGGTCATCATCGACGACGTCGACCGCGTTCAGGGCCACAGCTTAGAGTCCAAGCTTCGACTCTTCGAGGAGGGCTATTGCGAGATCCCCTTCGTGCTATTCACCTCGAACGACCACACCAAGCTGCCGCGCCCAATGCGCCGACCGGGCCGCATCGACCAGATCATCGAGGTCGACGCACCCACAAAAGATCTTCGCTGGAAGCTCATTCGGGAGATGGCCGACCGCGAGGGCATCGAGGTGCCCGACGGGCAACTCCCCGGCCTCGACGATATCCTCGTCGGCCAGTCAACGGCCCACCTGGTCGAAGCGCTAAGGCGCGCGAAGATCTGCGGCTGGGACACCGACGAAGTCGAGGGAGACTCGACCTTTGAGACGACTACTGAAGACGAGGGGGACCTGCAGTCATGGGCGTAACGACCGAATTTCTACGACAGTTGTTGCGCGTCCTCGGGCGCCAACAGGTCATGTCCGAGCCGGGTCCGATTTCGACCCAAGAGGCCGTGAAGAGAACCTTCATCAGGATCGAGAATGATTATTCAAGCGCCCTAGAAGGCCATTTAGGGATCACGAGCGGCCTGGAAGAGATCGACGATACGATTCACGGATGGCGGCCGGGCGAATTGGTGGTCGTCGCCGGCGAGGCTGTGGGAGGCACCCGATCGTTGCTGGTGCAGCTTTTGTTGCACAACGGCCTCGACGAGCACTTGCCATGCGCGCATTTCTCACCGCGGCGAGCGACCGAGCGAATGGTGCTAGATCTTCTATGTGAGCTCAGCGGCCTCGAACAATTGTGGATTCGCATCGGCTCGCTATCCGAGCAGCAATGGCCAAAGCTCATCAAAGCGGCCGGGCGACTCAGCGAAGCGAAGATATTGTGGGACGACACACCCTGGGCATCGACCGCAAAGCTCGTCGAGCGATGCCACAGGCTCGTCGAACGCGAGAACGTCGCAGTGATCTTTGTCGACGACCTACAGCAGCTATGGGGATATCAGGGCCAACCCGCCGTCGCCGATGGGCGCGCCTACGAGGTTCTTCGAGCACTCAAAGAAGTAGCTGTGGAACTCGATATCCCGATCATCGCGTTCGGCGCTCCCAAGGCGAGACAGCCAGCCGGCGAGGACGAGCCCGGCGGACAAATAACACTCGCCGACGTCATCGGCGCAGACGCCATCGCCGAGTGGGCCGACGAGATCTACCTCGTCTCCCACAACCTCTCCGAGCGCTTCGACGGCAAGGAACTCGACGGCGTCCTACTCGAATTCACCAAGACCAGAGTACCCGATAGGCGCTCGGCTTTACTCGAATATCGCGGCCGATCTGGATCGTTTCGTAGCTGAATTAGTGCACTTGGAATCATATGTGGCCCATGGAGAGAAAGATGACCACGCTGAGCAAATTAGACGGCCCCACCGACGATTGGGCTGAAGAGCATCGCTGGAGACAGGGTGACGTCTTCGAGTTACTCGTGCCTCGCCACGAGGAACCTCGAGCGATCATGCTACCTGTCTGGGGCTGGGCGGAGGCCATCTACTGTTACCGCCTTATCTGGCGGCCCGAGGACACGGACACGATCGACGAGATGGCCTTCGACGTGTTCGAGGGACCCGGCGGGCGCGTGCTTGTCTTACAGACAAGAGATGGCTTCGAGGACCGCGTCGACGGCGTCTGCGGCGACTACATGCAAGACCGTGGCTCCGAGGTTTGGGAGGCGCCGGCACGCGTAGTCGAGCCGCCACGGCACCTGGTCGATATCGGCACTCGCGCCGACGTACAGAACTGGCTCGTCGACAGCGTCGCGCCAGTTATAGCCCGTTGGGTTACAACGGTAGATATGAGCGCCACTGGCCTCATCGAGCAAGCGAGCGTTCTGGATGTCAAGGAGCTCTCCGACTGGCTGATCGAAGCTGCCGAGTGGGGCTACGATGAAGCAACCTTCGGATGGCCGCAGCGTGATATCGCGGTCTCGAAAACGCCCCGGATAGTTGCTCACTATCCCTCCGGGCGCTACCGAAGCGGGAGCGGATCGACGTGGGCGTTTGCCTACGATGGTTGCGTGGCCGAGCAGGACTTTCTGCTCGTATTATTCTGCGAGAAGACCAAATCCAACGAGCTGGAACAGCAAGCTCAGGTCGTCTGGGGCAGAGAGGTCGAGCAAGCCGTCACCGCCAAAGGCGAAGAGGACGGGCTGCTCGCGCTCATCGGATGGCAACTCTTCGACTGGCACGCCGCAACGCTCGAGTCGGCGGTGCCGTTTTGAGACTGCTGACCGAGTGGATTTAACGCCGACGCACCGTTACGGTATTTGATACTGCAAGCTCTTCACACAAGCAGGGTGGACATCATGAGGTACTCGAAACGCTTCGACCAAGCGCTCACCTGGGCATCGGAGCTCCATCGCGATCAGACGCGAAAGGGCAAAGACGTCCCCTATATCAACCACCTGATGGCGGTCGCCTCTCTGGTCGGCAGCAACGGCGGCGACGAGGACCAGGTCATCGGCGCCCTCCTGCACGACGCCATCGAAGACTGCATCGGCGATGTCCCCGATATCCAAGAACAGATTCGCGACAGATTCGGCGAACGTGTGCTCCAGATCGTGGAGGGTTGTACGGACGCCTACAAAGAGCCGAAGCCGCCGTGGCCCAAGCGTAAACAAGATTATTTGGACCATCTCCGTGAGCTCCCCAACGACTCGCCGGTGCTCCTCGTTTCGCTTTCCGACAAGGTGCATAACGCAAGATCCATCTTGCGCGACTTCTGCAAGCATGGTCCTGGCTTCTGGGATGTCTTCAAGGGCAAGCACGCCGGTACCTTGTGGTACTACAACACGCTGGCCGGCATCTTCGAGCAGAAGCAGCCCGGCAACCTCGCCGGCGAACTCCGACGGGTGGTCGAGGCGATGAAGGATGAGGGTGGGGTGCCGGATATCTTGAAGTCCCCGGATGCGGACAACGCGCTACTCGTAAGCCTACTCGAAGAAAGAGTCGACGACGCCTGGTCGATCTTAGACGCGCTCGACTTCTTGGTCATCGAAGCCCCCGGCCACGCCGACTTCCTCGCCGAGGTCGAGCCGACAGAACTGACGGTGCGCGCTTGGGCGAGCGTTGTTCCCGAGGAAGCGCTATCCGAAGAGGCGTTCGGCACTGATGAGGTCGCCCGCTTTGAAAGACGCGCTCTCCAAGCGCTCGCAGATCTCCGCCGAGATTGGAGCGAGCACGGCTTCGAGCCTGCCGACGAGCCGAAGCTACAGTCCCCGGACCGCGCCGTGCTGGGCTACGACAGCATCGCATGCACTCAGCTTCTGACACGGGCGTGCAACTCGCTCGATGACGTCGCCGAAGCGCTGAGCGTTCTCGACGATCACGGGGTGGTAAGACAGCTCGATGCGGAGCTTGAACCGAGCAAAGTGTAGCATGCTGGTGCTTATGCAATGCATGCTATAGGGTGCACCTACACAACATAAATGCCCCAGGTTTCTGCAGGGGGAACTGCATGGCTGACACAACCGTCCATTTCTTTCACGGCCGCGAGTCGACTCCGCACGGCACGAAATACCGTCGCCTCAGCGAGTCTCTTGACGTCGTCTCGCCCGATTTTCAGAACATGGACATCTGGGAGCGCGTCGAAAAGGCCGAGCGCCTGACCGAGGGCATGACTGACCTCGTCATCGTTGGCTCGTCATACGGCGGTTTGCTTACGGCACTCCTGTACTCACGCCACCCGGAGCGTTTTCGCGGCTACGTTCTCATGGCGCCCGCACTGCACCTGGATGCGGCCGAGCAGGTCGAACACATGCCCGACAATGCTGTCGTCATTCACGGCGTTAACGACGAAATAGTGCCTGTCGACGCGGTGCGAGAGAAGTGCGCCCAATTCGGGGTGGAAGTGACCGAGGTCGACGATAATCATCGCCTACACGAGTCGTTGGTTCTGATGGTCGAAGCAGTGCAACAGATTCGTCAGGAAGAAGTATGAGCAAAACACCAGCACGAACTGACGAAACGGCGACCGACGCGTGGATCGACCGGACGCACGATGTACGCGAGATGGTCGAGGTGTGTAACTCGGCCACCACTTCCGAGGGAGTATCAGTGCGGCTCAAAATGAGATGGTCACCTTTGCGGCCGCAGCCTCCAGAATTGATGGAAAACAGAGCAGTGTCAGTTCGAGGGACCTGACGCAGTCAACTTGAGCAATGAAAAAAGGAGTCGTGTAATCCAAGCACTTGCGGAGAACGAGGCTGTCGAGAGAGCGAAGCAATTATTCGAGAGAGCTCGCTGGGCTCTTGAGCTTGCTGTGACGGAGGCGACCGAAGGGACGGCGGCAGACGCCGGTCTCGGTTCCGAGGAATCAATTCTTGAGTCTTCAGATGCTCTCGACGATGTGCGTGGATTCGTCGAGCGCTGCCATCGAGCGGAGGCATTGGCGTTGCCGTCGCAAGAGAACTCTAATGCCACACTGGATTCGGCGGTAGGCACGGAGATAACTGATACTCCCTCATTAGGGCTGGTTGCTAGGGTTCATGACGTCGTCCGTAGGGCTAGAACGTGCTACCGGACTCAGACTCTCGCATCTCTCGAAACTGCCGAGGAATTGGTTCAGCGGTTCGCTGGGTTACCGGTGCGTTTCGATATTCTTTCGACGCTGAGAGTGGAGACAAGTGAGTCTATCTACCGCGATGTACTTGCTTGGTTGCTTCGCCCTGATGAGACGCATGGGCTCGGAGATCAGTTTTTGCGTCGATTCTTGGCGCGGCTGGGAATCTCCGGCAGAGGAGTGATTTTCGATTTTACCAGGCAAGTTCCTGCAGCAACTTTACGAGAGCTGAGTTGGACAATACCAGCTAGCGAAGACTTTGCTCTAATTAACGAGTCAACAGTCGGTGGGTCAGCACGTCATCAACGCCGGCTTCGAGTAGACCTTCTGGTACTCATTCCGGGCACCATTATACCTATCGAACTAAAGGTTCACGCATCGGAGTCCGAATATCGCTTTCGCGATCGGCTTTGGCATCAAGCGGCACTATATGGCCGGATGTTTGAACTGATGCTGAGTTCGCTGCGCGACGCATCGCGGCCCAAGCCTAATCTTCTAGAAAGGACGGAGGATGGATGGCGGAGTGCTCTCCAAGAGATGCTCGCTTCGCAGGAAGTGCTCAGACAACACAAGCAGTTCTTGCAAGGCGGAGATGCACGGGTCGTTCCCGTTCTTGTGCACCCGCGTAAATGCTGCCTCACAGCGGAGCAGCCGATTGGCCGTCGAAAGGGCGAGCATAAGCGAATGGTGCGGCATGTCCGTTGGCTAGATATCGAGTCTATGGTTGCTGACCTGGTCGAAAATGCTGACATCGAGGCGCCACAGCATAATGTTCTTCAGTCCTTCCGAACCGCCATTTTGCGTTTCGCCGGCGAATCGGATCTCGTCGACGTACTGGAGGACTTGAGGCTTCGTGTCGCTCAACCTGGACTAGTGGCCCGGTTCCCCGTGGAATATGCGGACCATCTTGAAGATGCGCTCGCGCAAATCATCGAAATCGAGACCTGCGCAAGAAGGGTCACCGCTGATCTCGATGCTCCATCTGTTAACTGAATCTTACTTCCTACATGAGGTCATCACGATGACGACGACACAACAGGACAAACAAGAGGGCGAGGCTTCCATCGAGGCCGTAGTTTGGAACGACTGGGGTATTTCTCAACGCATAAAGGCGGCGCGAGAAGAACTTGCAACGGAAGTGGTCGAAGCGTTGAAGAACGCGATTGAAGATGCCCTTCAAGGTGAAAGCTTCGGAAGTGAAAAGATAGACTTCCATGTTGATGACGTCCCTGGCGTTGATGGTGCGCAAGCCAAATTCTTTTGGAAAAACGATGACGACTCGCGCGACGGACTCAGCAACGTGAGGATTATCGTAGTTAGCGCGGATGGGCCGATTAGCGCGAAGGTAGAGGCGGCGTTACCCAACACGCGGATTCTCGGGAGATCAATGGAGGAATCAAAAGAATACGTTGCTGATCTCGCACAAACCATCAGTGATGACGGGCCAGAGCCTAACGATGTTGAGCAAGCAGACAGCCGTAATGCTTTGGCGAGCCGCACCGTGGCAGCCGACAAGTGCACCGGCGCCATTCCTCCGGTTGATGGCTTTGTCACGCGAGTCTTAAACGTATTCCAGACATTTTGTGCGATTCCTCGATGGTTTGGCAGACTTCACCTAGAGGATGAGTTGGTCGAGGAGGACGTAAACTCAGCCGCGGCTCCTGCTCCCGCCGAGAGTTTAGACTATTAGATCGAACGGTATCCGCTCACGAGACGTCGCAGCCGGGTTCGTGCTTCTTAACCGTGCTTGCCGCCGCAAATGTGTTGTCGCATAAGAACTTCAACCAAGATCTTGTTACAATTGATTTATATTGATTTTTTGCCGCCTGCGCCGCCCAGAGCCCTCGGTTGTAGGTGAGCCAATGTTTGATTAGGGGGAAATATGAGTTTGCAGACGCTGACTGTACACCGACTTGGCGCTGGTCGTCTTCTCGATGAGCGCGCTGGTTTTGAAGTTGCGATACCCTCGCTCGAGTTTCCGCCGGAGGCGCTCGGGATCGATGAGGAGATCGATTTCGCGGAGCACTTGGGCTGGCAGGCGCCCCCCTCACCGGGTGCGAAATTTGCCCACATTCGTCTCAATGGAGTTGTCGAGCCGAGCGAGTGGGAACGCAAGTTCGTGGGGTGGCTGGCAGAGCAGTGTGGCATTGAGTTTGATAATTGGGCAGCGCCGTTGTCGGACGCGGATTATCACTCCGACTCGCCGCATGACGACCTGATTCGGCGACTCCTGCCGGGAGGTGAGATTGGCAGTTGGGCGTCTCCTTCGGAGGTTCCAGAATCTGCACTCGTCCGCAGAGCGCACACGCCACGCGGCGAGGCGCGTGCTGCAGCGCAAGATATTCGAAAATGGTTGATTCGGGAGGGCGGCCTCTCGGCGGAGAAGTGCGATGACGTAATCGTCTTAGTTCCCGCAGGGCGAGCAAGCCTGCAGCTATGGCGTCGCGAATTCGAGCGTCAAGATCTGCCCGTGCAGATGTACGGCGGCGAAGCGCTGGCGAGTACGTCTATGGGCCGCTGGGTCATGAAGATTGCTCAACTCGCAGGTTGGCAGGAGGAGCGTAAATCTCGTGCTCTACTGCGCGATATTCTGGAGTCGTTCTTTTGGTCGGCGAAGGCTATCGGCGCTCGGTTCGGTGATGACGCAAATGCCTTCTCGCGAAAGTGGGTTCGGCGAACGTTTGACCATCTGAGACGAAGCTCCTTTACGTTCGACGAGTGGATCGAGTTCGTCGAAACGCTGGAGATCGATCCGCGTCATGACGAAGAGAAAAAAGCGTGGGAGCGGACCCGCAAAACCCTGCTCGAGTTTAGCAGGTTTCTCAAAGAGCATACCGAGCCGGAAGGAGAGTTCTTCGGAGAGTTTCGTCGGATTTTCGTGGACGCCGACGCGCAGAGCCTCGTCGACAAAGCCGCACGTGCTCGTGATGACAGCGGTGGCCTCACATCGACGTTAAAGGCCATCAAGGATGTCATCACGGATCTAGGTCGTCGCCAGGCTAGAGGGGCGGACGATCCTCGCCTCGAGTTGTTGGCCGAGGGCCGCATTGCCCCGGTCGACGTGCTACGAGACGAACTCCAACGCCGATTCGCACCTGCCGACAGGACCGTCGCGGAACATGGGGTGCAGCTCATTCCACATCAACTCTACGATGGGCGTTCATGCTCAAAGCTCATCGTTGCAGGACTCGGTGAAGGAATCTTCCCAGAGGTGCCACGCCTGTGGAGTCCGCGCGAAGAGGACTGGGCGCGGCGTCTCGGCTTGCTCGAGAGTGCTGAAGGCACCGAGGCATCGGCTCCTGCGACTCCGGCTGAGTATGTGGAGCGAGAGGTCGAGCGTCAGATCAGACTTATCTGCAGAGCCGTTGCAGCTTGCGACGGTGCAATCACACTGTCTTATGCGGAGGCTGGTGAGGGAACAGAGCGTGTCCACCCGGGGCCGTTACTCTCGTTGCTCGTCGGTGGCTGGGAGGATGGCGATTGGAAGTCTGCAAGCGAAGAATCAGACGTCAATGTCGAGATCGTGGCGTGGGCGGACGAAGTTCCCGACTCCACCGACGACCTCGTATGTTGGGATGACGTCTCGCTCTTTGCGAATCGAGCCGACGTCATCGACGAGCTCGGGAGCGTGAACGCACAGGGAGAGCGACTCCAGCGCATCTACCAGGACCTGCGTGGAAGCCGAAACGCCCGGCGAGCCCGAACAGGGGATGCGATCGAACTCGGGGCCTATACGGGGCGTCTGCCATCGAATCCCGAGCAGCGCGATCTGTTCAGCGCATCTTCCCTCGAGACCTACGGACAGTGTGGAGCAAAGTACTTCTACAAGCAGGTGCTCGGACTCAATGACGTCGAAGAGTCGGGCGATGAGCTCGGCCCTGCCGAAACCGGCAACCTGCTTCACGCGGCGTTTCACGATGCTGCTCAGAAGCATATTCGCCTTGCGGACGGTGAAGAGCCGCAGCCATGGAAATTGACCAGCGAGGGCGAGCCTCGCGACGAGGCGGTCGAGCGAATTACTCGCGAGG
>CAYLTX010000145.1:0-16498 GCA_964386725.1 uncultured Bradymonadales bacterium
TCCGAGGCTCTCTGCGGGTGCGCCTCATCGGCCGCGCCTACGGCGCACCCGATGACGGCTTACCCGCAGCTACGGTTTGGATCCCGCACGAAACCACGTCATGGGCCGATCGAGTTAAAGACGAACCGCCCGAACGAGCGCCCGACGATCCAACGTACCGCCCGAATGATCGCCCGGCCACGAAACCAAACCGCACCCCCAGAGAGGGTCGCCGCTCACACACCTCCAGCAAATCGAAGAGCAAATAAGTGCGTGGCCGCAAGCGTTGTCCGAATCCGGGGGCTTGGTCAGGGGTTCAGGGGTCCAGGGGTCCGGGAGTCCAGAAACGACGTAACTTCAGGAGGCAGGAGGCGGCGAGGCGTGGGGAAAGGCAACGGCGGGTTTATTTCTCGCCCCGCCCCGGCTACGATGCCCGGAACAAACGTGCAGTAATCACCTTCGTGATGACCATAAATTGATGAATATTCTCGAACATCTCAACGAGCCGCAACGCCGGGCCACGCAGCATAAAGACGGGCCGCTGTTGATCCTCGCCGGGGCCGGAAGCGGCAAGACTCGCGTGATCACCAGCCGCATCGGGTGGTTGATCTTGGAGGCCGGGGTCTATCCCGAGCAGATCATGGCGGTGACCTTCACCAATAAGGCTGCCGCCGAGATGCGCGAGCGGGTCGACGCGATCCTGGACGCCAACGGGGCGGCGGCCGACGCCGGGGCGGTGACGATCTCGACGTTTCACTCGTTTTGTGCGCGGCTGCTTCGCCGCCACGCCGCCGAGCTCGGCCTGGACCGCAACTTCAATATCTACGACTCCGACGACCAGCGCCGGCTGGTCAAGCACGTCATGGAGCTGCAGGGCCGCGCCAAGGATCGCGGCGAGACGCGCCGGCTGGCCGCCTATATCAACGCGATGAAGAACCGCGCATGGACGCCCACCCAGGCCCACGAGAACGCCTATAGTGGCATCGACGAGGAGAACGCGACCTTCTACGAGGACTACCAGGACGCGCTCTACGAGGCCAATTGTGCCGACTTTGGCGAGTTGATCTTGGGGGTGCTGCAGCTGTTTCGGCAGAACAAGCGCCTCGCCGACAGCTATAGCCGCCACTGGCGCTACCTGATGGTCGACGAGTTTCAGGACACCAACCCCGCCCAATACGAGCTGTTGCAGCACCTGTCCAATTGCCACGACAACCTCGCGGTGGTCGGCGACGACGACCAGGCGATCTACCGCTGGCGAGGGGCCACGGTGGCCAATATCCTGGGCTTCGAGAAGGATTTCGAGGGCGCCGAGGTCGTCAAGCTCGAGCAAAATTACCGCTCGACGAGCATCATCTTGGAGGCGGCCAACGACGTCATCCAGCACAACCCGACCCGCCGCGACAAGCGGCTGTGGACCGAGCGCGAGGGCGGCGACAAGCTGACCTGCTTTACCGGCAGCGACGACCGCGAGGAGGCCGACTTCGTCGCCAAGCGCATCTACGAGCTGGCCGGTGCCGGGGCCGATTGGAGCGACTTCGCCATCTTCTACCGCACCAACGCTCAGAGCCGCCAATTCGAGGAGAAGCTGCAGAATTGGGGCGTGCCCTATCAGGTCGTCGGCGGGATCAGCTTCTATGAGCGCGCCGAGATCAAAGATCTGCTCGGCTATCTCAAGGTGGCGCTGAACCCGGACAACGAGGTTGATTTTCTGCGGGTCATCAATACGCCCTCTCGGGGCATCGGCAAGGTGACCATCGGGAAGCTGCAGCGCGCAGCGCGGGTGCCCGGCATCGGTACGTTGTATCGGGCGATTCGCTACGCCGCCGGCCGCTGTGAGCCGGCCGCGGTCGGGGACACGCCGGTCGAGCCCAGCCCGCACGGCCCCGGCGACGAGGAGGCGCTCGCCGCCCTCGACAGCCTGCGCGGCGTGTCCAGCTCGGGCGCCGAGGAGTTGTGCGAGCTGATCGTCTCGCTTCGCGACCAGGTCGCCTCCGACGACAGCCTGGCGCGCGTGGCGCGTTTTCTCATCGACCGCATCAACTATCGGAGCTATCTGGCCGACGACGACCCCGAGCGCGCCGAGGAGCGCGTCCGAAATATCGAAGAGCTTCTGAACGCGATGGCGGAGTTCGAGGAGGCGGTCGACGACGGTGAGCTGGGCCTGGTCGCCCCCGACGAAGTCGCAGAGCTCGACGAGGCGATCGATCCCAGCGCCGACTCACGGGTCAGCGAGCTTTTGCGCGCGTTTTTGGAGCGCTCGGCGCTCGTCCACAGCACCGACGAGATGGACGAGAAGGGCGCCGTGACCCTGATGACCGTCCACGGGGCCAAGGGCCTGGAATTCGACACGGTCTTTTTGGCGGGCATGGAGGACGAGATCTTCCCGAGCGTGCGCGACCTCGGCGACCCGGAGGAGCTCCACGAGGAGCGCCGGCTGGCCTACGTGGCCATCACGCGCGCTCGCCACAAGCTGTACCTGACCAACGCGCGCCAGCGGCGCATCTACGGCAAGACCCGGCGCACCGAGCCGAGCCGCTTCTTGCTCGACATCGACCCGGAGCGCCTCGAGGTCGACCCGCATAGTAGCAGCCAGCGCGTCGACTACCGCCGCAGCTCGCGGCGCAGCGGCTGGGACACCTTCCGCGAGGCGGCCAAGGAGAGCTACTTCGGCGACGGCGTCGACGAGGACGAGTGGGAGTTCGACCAATCGCCGCAGATGGTCAAAGGCCAATTGTCGCGCGCCATCAGAGAGCAGCTCGAGGAGGCCGAAGACGAAGAGTTCGACTCCTCGTTCTCCCAGCTCAACGAGTGGGAGGACGCCGGCGAGGACTGGCTCGCCGAGGAGGCCGAACAACCGGCGGCCACCGCCCAGGACGGCGGCCTCCAGGGCGCGACCATCTCCCACACCCGCTTTGGCATCGGCAAGGTCACCGGAGTCTCCGGCACCGGCGAGAAGGCGGTGCTCACCATCAACTTCCCGGGCAAGGGCGAGCGGACGATCATTCGTAAATTTGTGAAGGTTTTGGGGTGAGCGACTTTCCGTGGTCGTGGTCGTGGTCGTAGACGTAGACGAAATCGACCACGACCACGACCACGACCACGACCACGACTACGAACGGCAACTACCGTTCACACCCGACGCTCGCCTTAAAACTCCCCTCAGGCACCGGGCCCGCCGCAAACCACGGCAGGATCCTCGCATCGTTACAAATCACGCTAATCTCGTCGTCCTCGCGGCTCGCGCGGCAATCGTAATCGGCGGGGCCGCCCCGGACGGTTTGGGCGATGACCTGCAGGAGCTTGTAGGATTCGTCTTCGTATTCGGTGTCGACCACAGAGGCGACGGCGCCATAGGTGGATTGCTCGGCGCCAAATTTGAACTCGTCGGCGTCGAGATCGGCGGGGAGGCGTGCGTTGAGCAGATTGGGCTGGGTCGGCTTTTGGTCGATCTGGCGGGTGTCGGCCGCGGGCGCGTCGACTTTCAAAATGTGATCGCCGTCGGCCTTGACGGTCTCGCAGCGCGCGGCGCCGAGGTCGAAGGTGCGCACCTCGCCGCCGACGGCGATGTCGATCGAGCCGTGGGCCTCGCTGGTCTCGGTCGGGGTGGCCTCCTTTTCGTTAGAACAAGCAGCGATTATTAGCACGCCCAAAAAAAAGAGCAGACCAACCACCGGGTTGCGGCGGTCGTGTCTGCTCTGGTGTGGTCTTACGTCTACCACGTTTGATCCCATCTATTAGGCTAGATTACTCGCCGGCGTCGGCCTTCTCTTTATCCAGGCCGGGCCGGTTCTCGATGACCGTGTCGATCAGACCGTAATCTTTGGCCTCTTCGGCGCCCATATAATAATCGCGGTCAGTGTCCTTCTCGATACGCTCGATGGACTGGCCGGTGTGGTCGACGAGCACCTGGTTGAGGCGGTCGCGCAGACGCAAGATCTCGCGGGCCTGGATGTCGATGTCGGTGGCTTGGCCGCCCATGCCGCCGCGCAGCAGCGGCTGGTGGATGAGGATCCGCGAGTTGGGCAGCGCGAAGCGCTTGCCGGCGGTGCCGGCGGCCAACAGCAGCGCACCCATCGAGGCGGCCTGACCCATGCAGATCGTCGAGATATCCGGATTGACGTATTGCATGGTGTCGTAGATCGCCATGCCGGCGGTCACGCTACCGCCCGGAGAGTTCACGTATAGGCTGATCTCCTTTTCGGGGTCTTCGCTCTCCAGATACAACAGCTGCGCGATAATGGTGTTGGCGACATCGTCGCTCACCGGTGTGCCCAGAAAGATGATGCGGTCTTTGAGCAGGCGGCTGAAGATATCCCAGCCTCGCTCACCGCGGTGCGTCTGTTCGACGACGTAAGGAATGAAGCCCATACAAAGTACCTGCTTGATTGAAGTTTAAATGGAATCTATCGGCGCGGCCTATCGGGGCCGTGCCTATTTGGTCGTGCATTCATAAAACCATCTGCGCGCGGATTATGTTTCAAGACGCGCGATTTTTCCAGTCCGACTCGATATTCGTTGCCTTCTACTGGCTTCCGTCCCCCCGGTTGAGCAATTAGCCTCATTGCTTTAGCAAGAGGGGCTTCTATATGATTCTCCCGGATGACGAAGTTTCAAGTAGGTGAGCGTGTGTCGAGGCGTTTTTGGTATTTCGCGATCGGGGGATTGCTGCTCGGCGGGCTGATCATCGGCCTGCCGTATGTGCTCGAGAGTTTCGCGGGCGCTAAGCTTGCCGATCGCCTCGAGGGGCGCGACGCACAAGTCGACTGGCAGCGCCTGGAGTGGCGTTGGCCGGCGAGCGTGGCGCTGGAGGGCGTGGAGTTTTCGGCCGCTGACGGTCGGCTGTCCGGAGACGTCGACCATCTCGAGGTCGCGCTGGTCTGGCGCTCGCTGCTCAGTGGTCCGAAACGTATCGACTCGGTCGAGATCGATGGTGCGCGGCTTGTCCTAGAGCCGGATAGCGTCGACGAGCAGGGCGATGCGAATGATGACACGGACGGGGGCGACGGCGATGGCTTGGCTGCCCGCTGGGCGAAGCTTTCGCGCGTGGGCTCGGTGAGCGGCCGTAACGTCGACGTCGAACTGCGCCGCGGCGGGGCGCCGCTTGCGCAGACGCGGGTCGATAAATTCGAGATATCCGAGCCCGATTCAACCGAGCGCTCGGGCGGCGAGCGCAGCCTGAGCGCCGCGGGCGCGACGACGCTGTCGCACCCGCGGCTCGCCGCGCTCGGCTTAGAAGCTGTGGAGTGGCGCGCGAGCGGCCACAGCAGCATGCGTGCGCCGATCGTCGACCTGGTCATCGACGCCCCCACCGAAGGCGAGCCGCTGGTCGACCTCGCCGTCGGCGAACTGGGCGACGTACGCGCCGACGGCGTGTCGATCCGCGCCGATGCGCCCAGCCTCGAGGCGATCGAGGTCGGTGTGCGCGGCATCGCCGTTCGCCTGGGCGCCGGCGACGCGCCTGCAGTCCAGCTCGACGCCGAGGAGGCCGCCGCTTCCAATCTTTCTGCCGAGATGCTGGCCGGCGCGACCAGCCCCGTCCAGATGATCGCCGCGCTGCTCGGCCAAGTCGACGCCACCGTCGCCGGCGGGTCGTTTACGCTGGGCGGGGTGCGCCTGGTCGAGGGGCTGGCGGCGGTATTGGACTCCGGCAAATTATGGGCGCGCGGTGAGTCCTCGGGCGGCGAATTCGGGCTCAACGCACACTTCGAGCCCGGCAGGCTGCTGCCGCGTGCGATGACGCTCTATGCCTCGAACGTGGTCCTCGAGAAGCTCCCGGGCGTCAAACAGGGGCGCACGCTGCCTCAGCGCGGCGTGCGCGGGCGCATCGGAGGCACGCTCGATCTGGACCTGGTATTGCTCACCGACGACGAGCCGCCCGTGGACTCGGGTAGCGGGGTGGGTCTTACAGATATAGGTCTCACAGATATGGCGCTCACAGATAATGGCCTCACGCTGGCCGGCGCAGCTGAATGGACCGACGGCCGTATCGACCTGTCGGGGCTGGCCGATGCGCCGCTGACCGAGATCGACGCCGGCTTCGAATTCGGACTCGAGTGGGCGCCCGATCGCTCCGAGCTGCGCCTCTTCGACGCCCGCGCGACCTACGGGCCGGTCGAAGTCGCCCTGCAAGCCTCGATGGTCGACTGGCCCTTCGATCCGGTCTTCGATCTGGAAGCGCGCGTCGAAAAAATCGCCTGCCAAGACGCCGTGCGCGCCTTTCCGCCGGCGATGCTCGGCCCCTACGCCGATATCGAGATCGACGGCGAGGCCGCGCCCACGCTGCGTTTCCACTTGCCGTGGGAGCGGCCGAAGAAGCTGCGGCTGTCCGTCGACGATTTCGCGGGGAAATGCGAGCCGACCGCGCTCGTGGCCGCCAAAGAAGCGTGGCCGAAGGTGCGTTTTGCCACGCCCGAGACAAAAGACCCGCCAGCCGAGCAACCAGCGCCCGAGCCCGCTGAAGAGGAAACAGAGGCGGGCCTCTTGGAGGGCGTCCTCGACCGGCAGCCCCCCGAAGAGGCCGAGCCGACCTGGCCGGTGCCAGAGAAGCTGCGCGACGTCAGCTACGAGCTCCCCGCCCCCCCCGAGGATCGCTCGCCGAGCACCCTCGACGACGTCTTCTGGCTCAACCGGCCCTTTATCAAACAGGTCGAAGAGGGCGTCTCCGAAGACGCCGAGGTCCTCGTCGGCCCGGGCACCGACGCGTACGTCCCGCTCGACGAGCTCCCGCCCTTTGTCGGCGGCGCGTCCTACCTGAGCGAGGAGATGGGCTTTTATGAAAACCACGGCGTCCAGCTCGGCCTGGTCGAGAAGGCGCTGCGCATGGACATGGAAGAGGAGCGCTTCGTCTACGGCGGCTCGACGGTGACCCAGCAGCTGGTCAAAAACCTCTTTTTGACCCGCGACAAGACGCTGGCCAGAAAGCTCAAAGAGGCACTCATCGCCTGGCGCATCGAGCACGCCGTGCCCAAGTGGCGCGTGCTCGAGCTCTATCTCAACTGCATCGAATACGCCCAAGATGTCTACGGCATCGGCCCGGCCGCCGAGTATTATTTCGGCAAAGATGCCCGCGAACTGAGCCCCAAAGAGGCCGTTTTCCTCGCCATCTTGAAGCCGGCTCCGTGGTACGGCGACCGCTTCCGCAAGAAAGGCACCACGCCCACAAAACACTGGTGGTTCAATCGCATCGGCGAGATCATGGAGCGACTCGTGGAGAAGGGCTATTTGACCGAGGAGCAGGCCGAGGCTGAAAAGCCCTATGTGCTCCGCTGGGATGAGGAGGGCCGGTACAAAAAAATGGACTGACACCGTCTCGGTGTCAGAGGAAAAGAGTTTTTTATTTTCTGACACCGAGACGGTGTCAGTCCAATAAGGCCTCACCGAAGGTCGAGCAGATCTTCGGCGAGCATCTCGAAGACCGGCTCGAAGCCGATCACCTCCTGAATATCGACTTTGACGCCCACGCGCAGCATCAGGGGGCGCAGGATGCGCGCGATGCGCCCCTGGGGGCAGACCAGCCCGAAGGGGCGGGCGGGCAGGCCTTGGAGCGGCTCTTTCATGGCGCCGGCCATATAGTTGAACAGCGTCGATTCTTTGAAGTTGCCCGGCGGCAGCGGGTTGGCCATGCGCACTCGATTCTGGGTCAGATCGATGACCACGAAGATGGCAAAGAGCATCAACGCCGGCTTGTCCGGGTCCGGGTGGGGATGGTTGATGGAGCCCAGCGCCGCCGCCCAGCGGCCCTCGGCGCGCAGCCCGTCGACCTGATCGACGACGCGAAAATTCGGGATCCGCTCGTTCAGCCCCGCGAGCCGCTGCTCCATCAACTCCGATGTAGGGATATAGTCGCCACTCATCGCCTTCTCAGAAAGTAAGAGACTAAGAAAGTCAGAGAATAAGAGCAGTTGCCGTATCTAACTCTCTCACTTTCTCACTTTCTTACTCTCTAAAACGCATATCTCACGAGGGGCGAGAGACCCCGGCTCGACAAAAATGCCACACCGAAGCCCACCACCACCCCTCACGAAGAATTTAACCACCAAAATCCGGATCAAACATCATCGCCGACAGCGGCGGCGGCTCGTTGCCCTCGACGACGCTATATTTGGAGAAATCCTCGACGCCCTCCTCGCGCAGCACGTCCTCGTCGTACAGCGCGTTGCCGGTGCATTCGCTCGGCTCGCGGGTGACGATGGACAGCACCGAGTCGCTGAGGATGTCCGGGGTGCGCCACATCTCCTCGGTTCCCAGGTTGAAGTGAATCGTGGCCTGGGTCTCGATGGCGGTGATCGGCCAGAAGGCGTTGACCGCGATATTATTGTCCTTGAACTCCTCGGCCATCGACTGGGCGAGGAAGGTCATCCCCAGCTTGGACAGCGCGTAGGCGGCTTTGCCGGGGGCGCGGTCGATCTTGATCGGCGGGGAGGCCATCAGGATATGGCCGTAATTGGCCTCGATCATGTGGGGCAGCGCGTAGTAGCTGCACGCGTACGCCGCCCGGGCGTTGACGCCCATCAGCAGATCGAAGCGTTTGGGCGGGGTCTCCAGCACCCCTTTGAGGTGGATGGCGCCGGCGTTGTTGATCAGGATGTCCAGCCGGCCCCATTTGTCGATGGTCTTTTCGATGGCCGACTCGATCTCCTCGTCGTTGCGCACGTCCACCTTCAGCGGCAGCGCCTCGGCGCCGGCGGCTTCGACGTCCTCGGCGGTGGTGTAGATGGTGCCCGGCAGCCGCTCGTGGGGCTCCTCGGTCTTGCCGGTCACCACGATATTGCAGCCCTGCTCGGCCAGCTTGATGGCGATATCGCGGCCGATGCCGCGCGTCGAGCCGGTGATGAATGCGACTTGTCCTTGTAGATCAGGCATCAGGGATCCGGTTTAGAGGGGATAGGTCAGGGGTCCAGGGTCAGGGGTTCAGGGGTCCGGGGGTCCAGGGGTCCAGGCACGGCAACAGCAACGGCAACAGCCCGTGGTCGTGGTCGTGGTCGTGGTCGTGAACGTGAACGTGATCGTAGACGTAAACGTAAACGTAAACGGTCTTTTTGCGCATACAGCCCAAAAGTGTGCGTCATCGATCCAACGAACTCAAGGACGCAGGGGACGCCGCTGTTGTTTCCACATCAACCAATGTGGTTCATACGCCTAACGCAAATTGTAGTTCGCGACGTCGCCGTTTGACGTCGCCTCAAATAGAAGATGCTTGGTTTCTGTAAGATCCTCTATTTGCGGCGCCTGAACAGCGGCGCGAACTGCAATTTGGGTTGGGGTTCTAGAGGCGTTCGGGTTTCTGTGGGGCGTCTATTTGTCCATCTTGCGGCGTTGACACACACGCCTTCAGAGGGCATTAGTGGCCCCGGAAAAACCGCCCTTTTCCCAACACGTTGCCCACCGTCGAGCGAGCCATGAGTGACCAGCCAATCGAGCAGTTGACGATCAATACCATCCGCACCTTGGCCATGGACGCAGTCCAGAAGGCCAATAGCGGCCACCCCGGCGCGCCGATGGGGCTGGCGCCGGCGGCCTATGTGCTGTGGCAAAACCACCTGCGCCACAACCCGAAGAACCCGGAGTGGCCCGACCGCGACCGCTTCGTGCTGTCCAACGGCCACGCCTCGATGCTCCAATACGCCTTGCTTCACCTGAGCGGCTACGAGCAGATGACCCTCGAGCAGATCGAGGACTTCCGCCAGTGGGGAAGCGCCACGCCCGGTCACCCGGAGAATTTCGAGACCGAGGGCGTCGAGATGACCACCGGCCCGCTGGGCCAGGGTTTTGCGACCGCGGTCGGCATGGCGATGAGCGAGGCGCAGCTCAACGAGCGCTTCGACGGGGTGGTCGACCACTTCACCTACGTGATCTGCTCGGACGGCGACCTGATGGAGGGCATCTCCCACGAGGCGGCCTCGCTGGCCGGCCACCTGGGGCTGGGCAAGCTCGTCTATATCTTCGACGACAATCGCATCACCATCGACGGCGGCACCGACATCAGCTTCACCGAAGACGTCGTCGAGCGCTTCGAGGCCTACGGATGGCACACCTCGAAGGTCGAGGACGGCACCGACGTGGACGCGATCGACGCGGCCATCGAGGAGGCCAAGGGCGTCACCGACAAGCCCAGCATCATCGCGCTGCGCACGATCATCGGCCACGGCTCGCCGAATAAGGCCGGCAAATCCGCCGCCCACGGCGCGCCGCTTGGCGACGACGAGATCGCCGCCACCAAAGAGGCGCTGGGCTGGCCCTATGAAGAGCGCTTCTACGTGCCCGACGAGGTCAAAGCGCATATGAGCGCGGCCGCCGACCGCGGCCACACCCTCGAGGGCGAGTGGAGCGACCGCCTCGAGAAGTACAAAGAACAGGCCCCCGAAAAATACGCCGAGCTCACTCGCCGACTCTCCGGCGAATTGCCGGCCGGCTGGGACGCCGACCTGCCCGAATTCGAGCCCGACGACAAGGGCATGGCCACCCGAAAGGCCAGCGGCAAGGTCATCGAGCAGCTCTACGCGAACCTGCCCGAGCTGACCGGCGGATCGGCCGACCTGGCCGGCTCGAATAAGACGCTCTTCGAGGAGTACGGCGTCGTCACCAAAGACAACTTCGACGCCCAGAACGTCCACTTCGGCGTCCGAGAGCACGCCATGTGCGCCATCGCCAACGGCATGAACCTGCACGGCGGCACGCGCGGATTCGGCGCGACGTTCCTCATCTTCAGCGATTATATGCGCCCGGCGCTGCGCCTGGCCGCCCTGATGGGCACGCCGACGATCGGCGTCTTCACTCACGACTCGATCGGATTGGGCGAAGACGGCCCCACCCACCAGCCCGTCGAACACGTCGCCTCGCTGCGCGCCATGCCAAATATGGCGCTCTTGCGACCCGCCGACGCCAACGAAGTCCGCGAGTGCTGGAAGCTCGCCATCGACAACCAGACCGGCCCGTCCTCGCTGGCGCTGACCCGCCAGTCGGTGCCCACCTTCGACCGCGACGCGCTCGGAAGCGTCGGCGACGCCACCAAAGGTGGCTACATTCTGGCCGACTCCGACGACGAGCCCGAGGTCATCTTGATGGCCTCCGGCAGCGAAGTCGCCGTGTGCCTAGGCGCCTGGCACAAGCTCACCGACGAGGGCGTCGCCGCCCGCGTGGTCAGCATGCCCTGCTGGGAGGCATTCGAGGCCCAAGACGACGCCTGGAAGCAGAAGGTCCTGCCCTCGAGCGTGACCAAGCGCCTGGCCGTCGAGGCCGCCAGCCCCTTCGGCTGGGAGCGCTACACCGGCTGGGAGGGCGACATCCACGCCATCGACGGCTTCGGCCGCTCGGCGCCCGCCGAGGTCATCTTCGAGAAGTTCGGGTTTACGCCGGATAATATCGCTAAGAAGGCGAAGGCGTTGATCTAGGGCTTCGTTGGCCGTATGTGGTGGTGCGTGGCATGGCTCCTCGGGCTCCCTTCGCTTCGCTACGGTCGGCCGCACGGTCAACCCGCATAAAAGGCTACTCGTGCAACGCTATAAGGCGCGTTGCTAGCGCGCGTCGCGCGCTTTGGTGGGATCGAGATGTGCGTTTTCGGGTTAGCGAAAAATGAACGTATCGCATGTCCACGAGATGGCGAGAATTGCACGTATTGATCCCACCAAGCGCGACCAACGGGAGCACGGTCAACCCGCATAAACGCCGCCGCGCGTAGTTTAGCGCGGCAATGGTAGCCCTTTACGCGGGTTGACCGTGCGGCCGACCGAGGCCCCGTTGTTTGGGGCCGAGGGAGCCCGGGGTTTGCGCGTGCTAGCGAAAAATGAACGTATCGAGCTTCCACGTGCTAGCGGAAAACGAACGTATCGAACACGAGGCGTAGCCGAGGGAGCCCAGGGTTTGCGCGTGCTAGCGCAAAACGAACGTCACGG
The DNA here is from genome assembly GCA_964386725.1 of uncultured Bradymonadales bacterium. GTDB lineage: Bacteria > Myxococcota_A > Bradymonadia > Bradymonadales > Bradymonadaceae > CAYLTX01. Next base: position 11,871 of record CAYLTX010000145.1, read on the forward strand.
GCCTCCACGTGATGGCAAAATCGATCTCTATGCATGACGTCTCTATGCATGATCGCGAAGTCGCCTTCGTTGGCCAATTGTGGTGATGCATGGCGTGGTTTGGTAGCCTTCATTGGCCTCTTGAGGTGGAGCCCGGTGGGTGTGGATATGTCCTTAGTGTACGGTTCAAACCATGCTGGATCAGGTGAATATTTTGAGCAACCTGTGGAAACCAATCCGCCTATGCGCTGCGGGAGTAGCTTTTCTGTGCGCCCTCGCCTGCAGTGGCTGCGGCGACGAACCGGATATTGTCCACGAGGCTACGGGTACTTTTTACTATTGGCCGAACGCTGAGGACGATGTTCTGAATCTCGACGGTGAAGGCGTTGCCTGTACGAGCGAGGTGAGCAATAAGGATAACTACTCAGGGTTTCGTAGAGATTACCTCCTTACGGTCGAGTGCCATGGCTATTTTAAGGCTTTTTGGAACTTGCCTAACCGAGAAAGCCAGGTTGCAGATTTTCCCGTGAATCAAGCAGTGAGATATCGACCGTCGGAGCTTCTGTATCACTTTCCAGTTGAGGGGAGTCAATTCCCGCATGACTCATACTGGACAGAGCAGTGGATGGAGCGCTGCGACGCGATCGACGAGTTTTCTGGAACGCTTGTGCGGCATGAAGTGACAAATCCGCCGATCGATGAGCGTTTCGCAGCAATCGCCGGCACATTGCAATTCGAGACGGCGCAGGAGTGCCTAAGCGGTGAGATTCACTTCGAGATAAACGTATCCCAATAGTTGCTGCTCGTTGTAAACTGCGGTGCGCGGCAACATGAATCTTGGCGCGATGTTGGAGCGCGTGAGGGCGTTTGGCTTGTTTGGCCATCTGTGATGGTGCGGGGCGTGGTTTGGTCGTCTTCGTTGGCCATTTGTGGTGATGCGTGGCGTGGTTCGTTAGCCTTCGTTGGCCATTTGTGGTGGTGCGTGGCGTGGTTTGGTCGTCTTCGTTGGCCATTTATGGTGGTGCGTGGCATGGCCCCTCGGGCTCCCTCCGCTACGCTACGGTCAGCCGAGGCTACTAGTGCAACGCTAAACGACGCGTTGCTAGCGCGCCTTGCGCGCTTTGGTGGGATCGAGATGTGCGTTTTCGGGTTAGCGCAAAACGCACGGCTCCCACGTTCACGAAATGGCACAAAACACACGTCTCACACGTCCACGAGATGGCGCGAATCTCACGACTCGATCCCACCAAGCGCGACCAACGGGAGCGCCGCCGCGCGTAGTTTAGCGCGGCAATCGTAGCCTCGGCCGACCGAGGCCCCGTTGTTTGGGGCCGAGGGAGCCCGGGGTTTGCGCGTGCTAGCGAAAAATGAACGTATCGAGCTTCCACGTGCTAGCATAAAACGAACGTATCGAACCTCCACGTGCTAGCGCAAAACGCACGTCCCGACCCCACGCCAGTTGAACACCCCGCCCACACATAATACCGTGCGCGCATGATACGAACTCTCCTATTGTCATGTTGCTTGCTCCTCCTACTCGCCGCGCCGGCGATGGCCGAGCAGCCGGCCTCGACGACCGTCGAGGGGGCGCTGCAGAGCTATTTCTCCCAGGACACCGAAGACCCCGCGGCGGCGACGCTCGTCGAGTCGGGGTTTGCCTACGAGCGGATGCTCGTCGCCGAGCGGCTGCCCAGCGGGGCGAGCCTCTTTGTGGAGGTCGAGCTTCGCCGCGACGACTTGCGCTTTCGGTATCCCGTCAAGTTGGAGCGCCAGGTCGAGGACGAGGCCGCGAGCTGGCGCGTCGAGTGGGCGCCCGACGACGAATATGCGCGCGCCCTGGTGGCCATGGGCGATATCGAGATGCTCGCCGATCTCGAGGCCGATGAGCCGTGGGCGGATATCCAGCGGCTGCCGGCGTTGCCGGTGCTGGTCGCCGACCAGGCCATCGTCACACCGCTCGGCCACGTGGCCGAGCCGCCCTCGGGCAGCCAGGCGGCCGAGGACCAACTCGTGCCGCCCGAGGAGCTCGTCCAACACGCTCAAAATTGGACGGGGCTGGTGCTCGAGGACGAGCCCGGCACCGCCAACGCCGACCTCGTGATCGCCGGCGACACCTCTTGGCGGCGAGCGACCCAGGCTTTGATGGGGCCGGCGGCGGTCGGCCTCTTTCGGATCTATATGGTCGGCGGCGCCGACGGCGCGCTCGTCGCGCTGCCCGGCGTCGCGCCGGTCGTCGATGCCGAGCTGGCCGAGGGCGTCGAGCCGTTGGTGGTGGGGATGTATCCGACCGACGACGGCCACGCCTTCCGCGTGCGGGTGGGCGACCGGCTCATCGACAACGAGGAGGCTTGCGCCGAGCGGATGACGCTATGCGCCGAGTCGGCCGGCGTCTTCGGCAAAGAGGTCGGCGAGCAGATCAGCGCGGCGCTCGAGGAGCAGCCGGCCAAGATCGGCTACGTGATGTTCGCCGCTACGGGCGACTTGCCGGTCGAGGAGGTCGCCTCCCACCTGCGAGAGCTGAGCGATGCGCTCGGTGTGCCGCCCGAGAAGCTGCGCGTCGGCTTCATCGCAGAGGAGGAATCGGAATGAAACGAAACCCAATCGCAACTTGCTGCGTCTATCTAATAGCGGCGCTGTCATGCGCGGCACTTTGCCTGGCCTGCGCCACGCCGGCGGCCGAGCGTTCGGGCGAGTCCAAAGACCCCGGCGCCCAGGAGCAAAAGGAGGGTCCCATCGAGGGACCGTCCGGACCGTTTGCGATCGCCGAGCAGTGGGCGACGGAGCTCGACGCCGATTCGGCGGCTGAGCCGATCGCAGATGTTGTGGCCGCCTGGCAACGCGCGCAGGTCGAGCGAGTGTGGGCCGTCGGCGAGCAATATCGCGCCGTCATTGTACACAAAAGCACCACCGGAGAGGTCCCGGCGGTGCTGCTGGTCATCGCTCGCGGCGATGACGGAGGCTGGCAGGTCGTCGACGAGAGGCCGACGACCTCCACGCACCTGTGGTCGGAGCTATGAGGTCGGAATTATAGGGCTGGAGCTACGATTTATGGCTGAAAGCGCGAACCTCGCATCAGGCCGGCGATGAGCATCAAAAGAAAGACGGCCAAGAAGACGTAGAATAAAACCTGCGCGATGGCCGCGGCCGTTCCGGCCAGTCCTCCGAACCCGAATACGGCTGCGATGATCGCGACGACGAGGAATACGAGTGCCCATCTGAGCATGGTTGCCCCCGATAGAAAAAGGGATGGTGAACGCTCGGATTCCCCCCCTCGTCCGAGGACGATCGAGTCTTCATCCCTAAAACTAAGCGCATTCGAACACTCACAAAGGCGAGCCTGTCGAACCGGAGTCACCCGTGACCAACACTCAACGCATTGCAATTCTAGGAGCCGGGCCAATCGGACTCGAGGCGGCTTTATTCGCCGTCGAGGCGGGCTTCGAGGTCGACGTCTACGAGCGTGACGAACCCGGCGCGCATGTCGAGCGCTGGGAGCACGTGCGGCTCTTTTCGCCCTGGGCGATGAATCGCAGCTCGTGGGGCGAGGCTGCGCTGCGCGCGGCGGGCTTCGAGTTGGCCGACGCGGACGCTTTCCCCTCGGGCCGCGAATACCTCGACCGGTATCTACTTCCGCTATCGCGGCTCGAGCCGCTGGCCGGACGGGTACACGAGCATAGCCGCGTGGTCGGCGTGGCCCGGCGCGATGCCCTCAAGGGCGATTATATCGGCGACGAACGCCGCGCTGCCGGCCCGTTTGTCCTGCTGGTCGAGACCGACGGCGGTGAGCGCTACGTCGAGGCGGATATCGTCATCGACACCACCGGGGTCTACGACCAGCCCGGCCACCTCGGCCCCGGTGGCCTGCCGGCGATCGGCGAGCGCAGCGCCGAGGCGCTCATCGAGCGTCATATCCCGGATGTCCTGGGCGCCCAGCGGCCGCTCTACGCCGAGAGCACCACGCTCTTGGTTGGCAGCGGCTACTCGGCGGTCACCACCGCGCGGCTCTTCGACGAGTTGCGCGCCGAGGAGCCCGATACGCGGCTTTTCTGGCTGCTGCTCGAGGATAAGCCGCCGCTTGTGCCCATTCCCGACGACCCGCTCAGCGGGCGCCTGGAGCTGTCCCGATTCGGCAGCGAGGCCGCCACGGGCCGGGTCGACGGCATCGAGCCGGTCTACGGCCAACTCCATCGCATCGCGCATCGCGCCGAGGGGATGGGCGCAGAGGGGCTGGGCGTCGAGATCGCCCTCGCCGACGGCTCGCGCACCCTCGAGATCGACCGCATCGTCGCCAACGTGGGCTACCGCCCCGATCCGAGCCTGTATCGCGAGCTGCAGGTCCACCAATGCTACGCCACCGAAGGCCCTATGAAGCTGGCCGCCTACCTGCTCGCCCAGAAGGGCGACGGCGGCGGGGACTGCCTCCAGCAGACCGCGGGCGGCTTCGATACCCTGGTCAGTCCGGAGCCGAACTTTTACATTCTGGGCTCGAAAAGCTATGGCAGGAACTCGGATTTTCTGTTGAAGCTTGGCTTCGAGCAGATTGAGGAACTTTTTAGCGGTGTTTGAGTGAGAACGGTCGGTGAGCGAGAACGGCCGTTTACGTTTACGTTTACGATCACGATCACGACCACGACCACGACCACGACCAC
>CAYLTX010000146.1:0-16387 GCA_964386725.1 uncultured Bradymonadales bacterium
GTCGGCGTTATTGTGGCGGCGAAGCGAAGCGGAGCCGTCGGAGGGGGGCCGCGGGTCGGCGTTATTGTGGCGGCGAAGCGAAGCGGAGCCGTCGGAGGGGGGCCGCGGGCCGGCGTTATTGTGGCCGCGAAGCGAAGCGGAGCCGTCGGAGGGGGGCCGCGGGCCGGCGGTTCTTACTTTCGGGCTTCCGTGGCCCCCTCCGCCTCGCGAACAGCGCTCGGCACCTCCCCCGCTCGGGGAGGGGACGTTGGGCTTCGTTGAAACGTTTGTGGTTCTCATTGCTCCCACCTCACCTCAAAAACAGCCAACCCATACGCCCCAATATCCACCGGCACCCCATCCACATCCAGCCGCCCACCATCAGCCACCACGGCCTGTGCACCATCTCGCATCACATCCGTCAGCCGCAACTCACCGGCCTCATCGAAGCCCGCAAATTGCGCGGCCTCGTCGGGGATCTTCAAGTCGAAGCTATGCTCTTGGTCGCTCAAGTTGGCGACCACCAGCCACACCGCGTCGCGCTGGCTATCATAGCGCAGAAAGCTGTAGATCCACTGGCCCGAGGTATAGTCGGCGTCGTCCTTATTGACCGATTGCAGCGAGTAGATATTACCCGAGGCGAAGCCGGGCTGCTGGGCGACTCCGATGAGCCGCTTATACCAGCGGCGCAGCTCTTTGCGGTCCTCGTCGAGGCCGCCGCCGTCGTATTGGTGGCCATTAACCCACTGGGCTAGGCGCGGCATCGTCCAATAATCAAAGATCGTGGTGCGGCCGTCGGCGCCGGAGAATCCCTCTTCATCGGCGCCTTCTTCGCCGACTTCTTGTCCGTTGTAGATCAGGATCGGGCCGTCGCCGAGCAGGTAGAGCAGGCCGGAGACCGGCTTGCCGGCCTCGAAGCTGCCGAAGCCGCTGTCGTCGGGGTTTTGGCCCTCCACCAGCGGCGAGGCGATGCGGCGCTCGTCGTGGTTTTCGGTGTAGCGCAAAAATTTCGAGTACATGAAGTCGCTGGGCAGCCGCTCGTCGAGGTCATTGGCCCAATTGCCGCAGCAAAAGATGCCCTTGATGAGGTCATAGGACCCGTCATCGTAGACCGCGTCGAAGCCGATCTGGATGAAGTTCGGAAACGAAAAGCCCGGCGGCCCGCCGGCGCCCTCGTAGGCCTCGGCGACAAAATACACATCCGGGTCGCGCTCGCGGGCGTTTTCGATCAGATACTCCCAGGCCTCGATGGGCACCAGGTGCGCGAAATCGCAGCGAAAGCCGTCGACGCCCATTTCCTGCCAATAGGCAAGCACGGCGTCCATCTTCTGCCAGGTATCGGGCACCTCGCCCGCGCCCTCGTCGAAGTGAGACTCGCCGGTGGTGAAGTCGTAGCCGTAGTTGAGCTTGATGGTCTCGTACCAGTCGGTGACGCTGACCTCGGCCGTGGTCACGTCGTTGCCGGTGACCTTGGGCACGTCGCCCTCGGGCGTGCCGTCGTTGTCCTCTTGCTCGATGGTGCCATCGGCGCTTGCTCCGTCAGGCCCATCTGGCCTGGGCCAATGCTCCGGCGCCGGGATATTGAGCTTCTGGCCGGGGGGATCGTTCAAGTAAAAGAAGTTATTATCCGGCGCGAAGAACACGCTCGTATCGTCGTCTTTTCCGAAGCTCAGATCCGGCCGAATATCCGACTCGTAGGTGCGTGCGACGTGGTTGGGCACGAAGTCGATGATGACCTTCATGTCGGCGGCGTGAATCCGCTCGACGAGCGCCTCGAATTCGTCCAGGCGCTTTTCGGGATCGAGCGCATAGTCCGGGCTGACGTCGAAATAATCCTTGATCGCATAGAAGCTGCCCGCCTTGCCCTTGAGGATATCCGGGTCGTCGGCTGGCTGGCCGATATGCGAATAGTCCGTATTGGTCGCCTGCTGCAGCACACCCGTCAGCCAGATATGCGTCGCGCCGAGGTCTTTGAGCTCGCCGATGGCCGTCTGGTCGATGTGGGCGAATTTGCCCACTCCGTTGGTGACCAAATCGCCGTTCCACTCGTTGGTATTCTTGACGTTGCCAAATAGGCGCACGACGAGCTGGTAGACGACGGGGCGTGTCTCGACCTCTTCCATGGGCGTGGGCTCGGTGTCTTCTTCTTCGGGCTGGCCGCAGCCGGCGGCGATTAGGCACAGGCAAAGGAGCCACAAAATGACCGGGCCGCGGCCATCCTGGCCGCCGGCGTCCCTCTGGGGCGCCGAACGTGTGTCTTTGTGCTGATGACGTGCGTTTGAGCGGGACGGTACACGCAAGCCGAGGCAGGGATGCCTCGGGGCGGGCCGGAGGCCACGCGGCCCAACACGTATGAGACTCCTCAATAAGCCGACGAGATGAATCACAACTATTAGCCCAAGTGCAGATAATGTAGAGGACAAGCAACTTTCGCCGATTTGCCTATTGTTTGCAAGGTCTTGGCGAGGATCGATTGAGCATCGACGTTTGAGACGCGACTCGTGCATGTCGGAATGCCCAAGGTGCTATATTTGTGCTATATTCTGATGTCTAATCATCGAGAGGACACAGGAGACGACGATGATCAAGAAGGTCAAAGCACGAAAAATGGGCGGCTCCATCGGAGCGACCTTGCCCAAAGAGATGGTCGAGCGCCTTCACATCGAGGAGGGCGATGAGCTGACCGTCGTCGAAACCGACGATGGCCTGCTCCTGACGCCGTATGATCCCAGCTTCGACGAGGCGATGGCCGCCTACGAGCGTGGCGCAAAGAAGTACCGCAACGCGCTTCGAAAGTTAGCGGAGTGAAGCCATGTCGGAGAGTAACCAAGGTACACCTCGCTGGCTGACTCGGTTCATCCTCGAGCGGGTCCACGAGCAACAGATCCGCGAGCATGGCGGTGAATACGGGGTCCGCGACAAATCCCTGCTGCAATCGGCGCTGCATCGCCCCAAAAACACATTTGCGTACGAGCCTGACGCAAGTCTGGCCGAGCTAGCCGCCGATTATGCCTTCGGCATCGCCAAAAACCACCCATTCGTCGACGGTAACAAGCGAACCGCCTTTCTGGCGGCCTTTATCTTTCTCGAGCTAAACGAATTGACCCTCGAGGTCGACGAGTCTGAGGTCGTGGTGATCGTCGTCGCGCTCAGCAGCGGGGATATCGGGCGGGATGAGTTCGCTTCCTGGCTCGATGAGCACAGTTAAACAGCTTTTGCTTGCGACACTGAGACTCGCCTCCCGGTAGTTGGAAACTCAAACCAAAGTGGTAAGATTGTCAGAGAATCTGAGTGCGGAGGCTTGTGATGGCGACTCCCAACATCAAAGAAGAGGCTCATCGTTTGATCGAGGAGCTTCCCGAAGACGCGACGTGGAAGGACGTCGAGTACGCGATGCACGTGCGTCAGCAGATCGAGCAAGGTCTGCGAGATGCTGAACAGGGGCGTACGATGACGACCGATGAGCTACGTCAGCGGCTTGGGCTGGAAGATGAATGAAAATTCGCTGGACCGACAACGCTGCCCGTAACCTCGACTCGATTCGCGCGTACATCGCTGAAGACGCACCCGCCGAGGCCGCACGCGTAGTTGTGTTATGAGCCAACCTACTGATTGTTCCCGAACAACTCGAAGCATTTCCTCAGTCTGGCCGGGTTGTTCCCGAGTACGGCAATCCTTTTGTTCGCGAAATTGTACGGGGCTCCTACCGCGTCATCTATCGTATCACTAACGACGCAGTCGAAGTGCTGTCTGTATTGCATGGTGCTCAGAAGCTACCCTCGACGCCGCCGGCCGGTTAGGCGCGGCTGGTAGGGTGGTCGGCACCGTTTGCTGCCTCTTGAGTCTGTCTAGACATGCCTAAAATCTACCCCCTCATTCTCTTATCGCTCGTGGTCGCAGTATTGGTTGGTTCATGTGCGCCGAAGCGAGACGCAGGTGAGGCTTCAGCGTCTCTATTGCACGAGATAGCGCAACGCCAGTTGCACAGTGCAGTTGGCAAAGCCACACCGGGACCGCTACGGTTCGACCTGAAGTCCTCAAAGACAACACAGGAGGCGATATTCTCTATCGAGGTTCGTGGCTACGAGAACGCCCTTGTCTGCCGACAAACAAAAACCGTTAAGCCGACGGCGTCGCAATGGAAGTTTGAGTTTCGGGCAAGCAGTGATGAGATATTGGCGATTCAAGGCCCGACTTTAGATTGTCGGAAAAACAGCTCGACGGGCCCGACCCTTGAGGACTGTGCGCGATTATTCGCTGCAGCCCTGCAAGCTTTTAATTATGGGATGGAGGACGCGACTATACATGGTTTCGCGTGGCCTTCAGAGGTGGCAAATGCGGGAGGCAGCGGTCAACAGTTGAGTCGTCGTCGCATCGAATCGGTACACAAGTGGCTCCAGCATGCAGATCTTCCCTCAATACGACGCGTGCATGCACACGGTACTTCTCGGACTAACTCACTACCTGAAGAACGTTCTCAGGCCCTCGGGGCGTACATCCAGTTAGATGCGAAGAAGCCGATACCACAATTCGAGCAATACGTCGGCGAACCGCTCACTCAAAGCGAGTACGTGCGGTTTGTACGCTTCATGCGCCAAGCCCGTTCCGACACGGGATTTGATATAGAGCGCCCGTTCTTGGTGCTACCAATGGTGGAATCTCAATATTCTTCGGTTCCAGACAAACAGGCGGTGATTCGCTTATCGCCAGGAAGTTTTTGGACCTATAGGAGTGCGAGGCACAGCACCCCGGATGCCCGCGAGCTCCACCGGTGGGCTACGCGTCTTTTCGCGAACAAGTGCGATATGTCTGGCGTCGGACTACCTAAGTGAAAATCTCCGGCGTAAGGGCGGCGGCACGTGTGGGAAGTACGTTCCCCGACGAGGTAGAATTTGGTGGATAGCTGAGCGTGGACCACGCAAGGCGACGCCAGAGGCATCGCGGCGGCGCAGAGCACCGCGCCCCACTTGGTTTCAGCGCGCAGCTAGGTCGGGGCGCGTTCGTTTATGCGGGTTGGCCGTGCTCCGTCGACGCCGTCGCCCGTTTCTGCGGCTTGACCGTGCTCCGTCGGCGCCGAACGTGGTCGAGGTTTCGGCCTCATCAACACGCTACGGCGAAGGACGGAGCCTTCGCGGCGCCGACAGAGCGGACGCGCCCCAACCTGCTGTGAGACGTGCGGCCTGTTCGTATGGGAAGTACGTTCCCCGACGAAGCCCACTATATGCGGTGATGCGGTATTATTGGGCGTTTTCGACGATCCGGATCTCACCGTCGATCCTTGGAAGCATCAGCGCGCGGTAGTTCCCGATGCCGTAGGGCCTCGCTGCATATGCTGCCTTCTCGCCTTCACCTGGTAGGGAGACGACGATCCTGGAGACGTCACCGGAGCGGCGCATCTCCACGAACTCGATTTTGCAATAAAAAGTCGGGCAGACTGCCACTGCCAGCATATGCTCGTCGAAGTCGATGGCGGGTTGGTCGAGTAGTGGGTCGTCGTTGGGCTCCGTTGGTCCCTTTTTGACCTTGTTCTTTGGGAGCTTTGCGACGAGTGCATCGTAAGCTTGCTGGTCACGGATGACCTGGGAGTTGAATCCCGTCTCGATATGGCCGCCGTAGGTAGCGCTGGGTTCTAATGGCACAAGCTTGGCTTCTGGCTCTTCCGGAGCTGGTGGCTCCGCGGTCGGGCTCGAAGCTACTTTCTCCGGCGTGCTCTGGCAGCCACTTGCGAGCATGACCGCGAAGGCGGTGCAGGCGACGAGTTTGCGCATCATCAGAGAGACCTGCAGTTGTGGAGGGTGATTCTCGGGGTCCGAAAGTGGGGGGCGCTATTCGAATTCGATGTCCAACGCCTCGATGTCGAGCTGGGCCGGTGGAAATTCATCAACGCCTGGCTCGAACGCCATTTCGAGTTCGACGTCGTAGAATTGTGCATAGTCGTAGCTGGTCTCCCCTCGCATGACGACGCGCCCCTGCACCGATGTTGGAGTGGTCCCGCTCGTCGGGAATGCGCTGGCTTCGCAGCGATGTTCGTGTAGCGTCGCCGTCGCCGCCCATTCACGTGCCCCGTCCACCTCAATGTCGGTGGACTGGCCGGGACTCACCAGCAGTAGCGCGACGCACACGTCGGGCTCGACCATCTCGATCTCGATGCCCATTCGTTCGACCCCGGTGGGAATTACGTAGGCTCGGGCCGACTCCACGGCCGGCGCCGGCGGCAACTCGTCGTCGAGCGTCCACTCGCTTTCGGTGGCATCCTGCCCGCACGCAGCGAATACAGGGAGAGCGACGGCGAGAATGATGTGTCGAATCTGCAGCATGGGGGCATTTTGTCGAATTAGGGGCGTGCTTGCAAATCATTGAACGAGGTCGATCACCCAGCGGAGCGGCCGCTTGTTTATGCGGGTTGACCGTGCTGCCCGCGGAGCCCGCCCCGCTTTCCGGGGCGCCCGTGCAGGCCCGTGGGCTTGCCCCGGGTGGTCTATGTGTGCGCCACGACAATCGGTCAATGGCAACGTAAGGGCAACGTAAGGGAAGCACATTCCCCGACGAGACACATTTTATGCGGGTTTGGGAGGTTTTGGCCGTCGTCGCGGGGTCTGAAAAGCGACCCCGGCTCCTTCGGCCAATGCGGACAAGGCTGTCCGCGCTCCAGTCCGCGCTCCTTTAGTAAGTCGACGAGTTGAACCACCACTCGGCGCCGACGCTGAAGATGTGTTCGACGGGTTCGGGGCGGCGAGTGTCGCCTTCGGGGAAGGCGCGTTGGGCGGCGTCGTTGGCGAAGGCGACGGTGTAGCCGAGCCGGATCTGGGGGCGCTCGTAGTTGCCGCGGCCGAAGCTCAACAGCTCGAGGACGCTGAGTTGGAAGACCGCGGGCTCTTCGTGGGCGCCGGTGTCGGGGTCGAGGCCGAAGGGGTTTTTGCGCTGGTAGCTGAGCTCGATGGCCTGGTGGAAGTGGTCGGTGATGAAGACTGCCGGGCGTACGACGACCGCGCCCTCGCTGAAGTCGTCGAGGTCCGTCTCGTTGGTGTCGGCGTCCTCGAAGCGGCGAAGGTAGGCGCCGGCTAGCACGCCGACCCAGCGGCTCTCCCAATTGCCCGAGAGCGCGCCGAGAAGCTCGTCGGCGCCGTCGGCGGTGCCGTCTTGGGTGGTGCCGAACGGTACGCCCAGCTCGCCGTAGGCGGCGATGCCGCGCGACCAGCGAAAGAATAAATTGAGGTGGTTGGCGGTGTCGGATTCGAAGAGGCCGAGCTGCGTGCCGAGGACGAAGCCGTCGTCGGAGGGCAGCGTCTCGAGCAGGAGATCTTCTTGCTGGATGGGCGCGCCGGCTTCGATGAGCTCCGGCGAGATGCGCTCGCCTTCGGGCAGGCGGTGGTACTCGCCGTAGAGGATTGCCTTGGCGCCCCATTTGTCGAGCAGGTCGTGTTGGGCGTATTCGAGCCGGGCCGAGGATAGCAATCGCTGGCGGTCGAGCAGCACTTTGGGGCGCGTGCCCACCGGTTGGGCGGGTACGTCGATGACCTGCAATTGGTAGTTGTCGTCGAGCCGGTTGACGCCGGCGTGTACGCGCGCCTCGAAGCCGCCGGGGGCTTGGCTCGCCCGCCAGCTCGCGCCGCCGCCGACGGTGTTGAGCTCGTCGAGCGGCCACCAGTCGAGCAGGTAGATATCGTCGCCGCGGTACATGCGCGAGCCGGCCCACAGGCTCAGGCCCTCGAGCGGCGCGCCCAGCCCGCTCATCTCGGCGTAGAGATTTCGGACCGCGAACGCCTGGTCGGTGAAGTCGCCGTCATAATGGGCGAAGGGCCCGAAGAGCGCGAACGTAAACAGCACCCGCGAGGTGAAGCCGTCGGGTTGTGTGAGCGTGTAGCTGAGGTCGAATTCGGCGTAGTCTTCTTGGAGGAGGCGCGGCCCGTGCGAGACGATATTATTGGCCGATCCGGCGTTTCCTCGGTCGTCGAGTTCGAATTGGGTGCGACCGTAGGAGCCGAATAAGAACTCGCCGGTGGTCGAGGGCTCTTCGGTGGCGTCGCCTTCTCGTTCGGCCGGCTCGGCTCCGGCCGGTGCGCTCGTCAACGTCAGACCTGCGAGCGTCAGAGCGGCCGCGAGAGCCGCAACATAGGGGGAGGACTTCAAGGTATAACATCCCGACATCGGACGGTTTGTGAATGGGGGCAGATTAGGCGACAAGATGGCCGCGTGCAAGCATGCGAGCCGTTGTTTACGCGGGCGCCCTTGATGCATCAAGGGGCTTCGTTTTATAAAAGATACGATAAGACGCTTGAAAGCGTCTTGATCGTGATCCTGTTTTTATCGAAGGATCAATAGTCGATTGTCTCATTCCGGATACGGAGTATCGAGAATGCGTAAGTTGAAGATTTTGTTGATGAGTTTGCTCGCTGTCGCTGCCTTTAGCGCCTGCGGTGATGATCCGGAGGAGCCGGACAATAACGCCAATAACACCAACAACACCGTCGCAGATGCCGGCGACGATGCCGGCGACGAAGATGCTGGAGACGCCGGCGAGACGTGCGAAGCCGACGATGAGCCCGAGTGCTGCGACCCCCTCACGGGTGAACTCGCCGACGCCGAGTGCACCGACGGAAGTTGGACATGCCCGTCGGGCACGTCAGCGTTGGGCGCAGACGAAATCTGTGAAGTCGAGGGCGACGCCGGAAACGACGACGCCGGAGATGACGAAGACGGCTCCTGACGGGCAACTCGGTCCCGTGTAGTTTAGCCCCGCGAAAAAGAGCGGCGCGCCTTCTCAGGCGCGCCGCTCTTTTTTGTTGATCAGGTTATTCGCCGGTCAAGCGGATACTGCTCGGTTGCGCCTCTTCGGCCTTGCGGAAGCGATCGCGAAGTCCGTCGAGGATGTCGATGATCTCGAGGCGTTCTTCAGCAAGCTCTTCGATGAGCTCTTCTTCGGTGCGGAACATCGTGCGCACGAGGATGCGGCTGCGGTAGCGGGCCAGCCGCTGGCGGTAGGACAGAAAGAAAAAGCCCGTGGGAATCAGCGACAGAAGGTAGCCGGCCACAAACCAGGGGCCGACGTCGGTGCCGAACCACAGCCCGGCGCCGTATGCCGCGTAGAAGAGCGGGAAGACGATCATGCCCACCAGCAGCGCCGCGAAGGCGCGCATCGCCTCGTCGGGGGCTTTGAGCGCGGCGAATTTGGTGATCGTGTAGGGCACGACGTTGTGCACGAAGCCCCAGACCGCCGGCAGGGCGAAGATGAGCGCGTAGGCGGTGAGTTTGAGGCCTTCTTTGCGCACCGACAGCGTCTCGGGTGGGCGCTCGAGCATGTCATGCTTGAGGCGGACCTGGCGGACGTGGTCGATATAACGCCAGATCCTCAGGCGCAGGTCGCGCACCAGCTCGGGGTCGTTTTCTTCGTAATGGTTGACGGCGTCGGCGATACGCTGCTGGACCCACAGCTTCTCTTCGAGGTCGTCTTTGGTCTTGTCGGCCGAGCGCATCTTATCCCACAGCCAACTGCGCAGCCCCCGGCGGCCGCCGCCGCTGGCGAGTTCGTCGATCAGCACATCGTCGTCGATGCGTCCGTCGCGTAGATCGTCGAAGTCGTAGCCTCGTCGGTCGGCCTTTTCGGTCCGCTCAGAGCGATAGGCGACCATATTCTCGAAGAGCTGCCGGCCGTAGATGCGGTAGATGCTCTCGACCAGCCCGCGCACTCGCTCGCCCTCGATATGAGTGGCCAGATCGCGCAGGTCGTCGGCGATGCGGTCGGTGAGATCGCGCACGGCGTCTTGTTCGTAGGTAGCGTGCAACTCGGCGTATTCGAACGCGTCGATGGGCTCGCCGAAGCGCACGAGCACCTGCGAGAAGAAGCGGTCGCGGTTCTCGAAGTTCAGCCCGACCGGCACGATCTTGACCCCCAGCGAATAGTCGTGCTGACGCTCGGCACCCAGCGCGATGCGCGCGGTGCCGGTCTTGATCCGAAGCACCTCGCGCTCGCGCGAGTTCTGGCCCTCCGGAAAGATGCCGATGCACCCGTCGTCGGCGAGCACGTCGAAGGCGCTTTGAAACGCCTCCTGATTGCTGGAGGTGTCGCCCTTGGGGTTTTTATAGATGGGGATGACGCCGCAGCGGTCGAAGACGGCGGCGACCATCGGGTTTTTGAACAGGCCGCTCTTGGCCATGTAGTGGATCTGGCGGTCGAGCTCGGTGCCCAAAATGACCGTATCCATGATCGAGTTGGGGTGGTTGGCCGCGAAGATGACCGGCCCCTTCCTGGGGACCTTCTCGCGGCCAACCGACTCCACGTCGGTAAAATACAGATCCACTGCAACTCGCAGAAATTGGCGCAGCGATCGGTATAAGAGGGACACGTTATGGGCGGCTCATATTTAAGTGCAATGACGTCGAGCTCTTGGTGAATCGTGACGAATTGCTGGTTCGGGCTTGGGGCTTGGGCCTTGGGGAAAGGCAACCTCAAGCCCCATACCTCAAGCCTCGAGCCCTTTGGCAATGATTGTCCGATCGGGCGCACACGACACGAAAAGCAGGATCCGTCCGTGATGGCCTGACAGGGGCTTCACTCGATTTCGCCGTTTTTAGCCTTGGCGATCCACTCTTGAATCTCGTCGTCGATGACGCCGACGGCTTTTTTGCGGAAGGGCTTGAGGATGAACGGGACGTCCATCTCGAGGACCACGTTGTCGTCGGTGATCTCGATGGCGCCCTCGACGCTTATGCCCTTGGCCGAGAACCCCACCTTCGCTTTGTCTTCGGTGACCCACTCCGAGGTGGGGTTGTACTTGTCGAAGCGTTTTTTGTAGCTCTCGAAGGCTTTGCGGGTGGCTTTGCGAGCGAGGTCTTTGTCGAGTCCGTGTTGGATGCTGTGTTTCATCGCGGGGGTTACTCCGTCAATATTTAGAATCACTTCAAGACATAGCGATGACGCCGGATGTGGCCGTCTCGCTCCAATATCACGTTGAAGATGCTCATCTCACGCATCTTTTCCAGATCGGAGAGCGCTTTTTGGTGTGTCGTAACCTGTTTGTCGTTGATTGAGAGTACCACGTCGCCGGTCTGGATGCCCAGTCTGGCGAAGATCCCCCCCGGAGCCACGCCCGCGAATTTCATCCCGCGGCGCTCGCCGTCGACGACATTGGGCAGCAGGTGGCCGTGGCCTTCGACGTCTTCGGGCTCCTTGAAGCGCTCTTTGAGGCGCTGGCGGTCGAGCGTAAACACGTGGGCCTCGGTGGCTGCGGAACCGGCAGGTTCGCTGGGCTCGGGGGCAGCCTCGGGGCGCTGTTCGGGGGCTTTACGAGATGCTTTTGGGGATGCCTTAGGAGGTGCCGAATTCGGTGCGGGGGCTGGCGCTTTGGCCGCTGGCTGGTCGTTTGGCTCGGTGGAGGGCTCGGTGGAGGGCTCGGCCACGATCAGGTCGTCGTCGAGCGCCTCGATGGGCCGGGCAGCGGGCTCGGGGAAGGCCGGCGGCTCCGGGCGAGCCTCGGCGGGCTTCGGCTCGGGGGCGGTTCGCTCGAGCTGCCAGACGGCAAATTCACTGGTGCCCCAGCCGAGCGCCGCGGCCACGACGCCGATGACGAGCAGGTGCGCTGCACGGAAACCTGTAGAACGGCTCGATCTCATTTCGACGACGCGCCTTCTTTACTTCAAGGGACTCTTCAGCCGGACAACCAATCGCCGTCGAGGATAGGTGATGTGTGCGGTTACGTCATCCACTGCGGCCCATTTATGGGATATAACCCTGGGCGACGGCGACGCCGAGCAGCGCCAGGGTGGCGACGGCGGCGGCGAGTGTGGCCATGAGGATGGGCCGCGCGGTGGGCTCGTCTTTTGGTTTGGTGTGACGCTGGTGGTCGTAGCCGGGCTCGATGGTATCCCCCTTCGTGAAGTTGTCTACTTGCAGCGGTCGCCGCCCGCCGGGCGCCGGCGCGTCGTCGGCCTCTTCGAGTTCGGCGAGCGTCTGTGCGATCCCCTCTTCAATCTTCTTGATGCGCTTTGCGTGCGCGTCCTGCGCTGCTTCTTCGAATAATCCCTCGCAGCGCACAGAACCACCCAAAACGTCCCGTACATCCTGCATACGAGCCTCCCTCTCGACTGGTGTCCCCCGCGGCAGGGCTCTTCGTTCCCCCGAAGATCCCTGCCGCGCAATGCAGGCGGTGCGTGTATATCTCGATTGGTTGCCGTGTTGTTGTTCAAGCTAACCAATGCCGGGCGAGCGACAACCGCATTGGTCAGTCTCCCCAGAGAGCATCCCAGTGCGGGGCGTTGCACTGGCCGCTTCGTGTGCGGCGGGTCATCTCAGTGGAGAGATCGCTCATCAGCGAGTCGTAAAAACGCGGCAGGGCCTGGCATACGTCGCGCTGGCCGCCAACAAAGTCCTGGCGCACCCTGAGTAGGTCGCCGCGCACTTCGGGGTGATCGAAGTCCTCGGCGGCGCGAAAAAAGCGCGCCAGGGGACTGCCACCCTCTCGGCAGTCTTCGCGGATCTGAGAGAACGCTTCGCCCTGATCGACGGTGGTGGCGAGCCGCTCGCTGCCCCAGGCGATCTCGGCGGCGAACGCCTCCATGACGTCGCCGGCGGTGACGGGGTTGAGGTCGTAGCCGTCGACATAATGCCGATAGATGCGCTGGGACGTGCTGCTGGCCGAGGCTTGGACGCATTTGGGTTGAGCGCCGGCCTGGAAGCATTGCCAGTCGCCGCGATCTGCCGGCTCCTGGACGGGCTCTTCGATGATCACGATCTCGCCATCGTCGCCGTCATCTCCAGTGGGGCCGCCGCCGCGACGATCGGTTTGATCCGCGGCCTCGGAGAGGGCTCGGCGCACTTCCAATTGGGCCTCGGCGCGCGCCTGCACCCCGTCAGAGCGCCGGGCCATCTGTCCCTCCCCCTCGCAGACTGCCTGGTCGTAATCGGTCGCCAGCCTGCTGACCGCGGCGGTCATCTGCATCTGCGCCTTCTGTACCTTGTCGGAGACTTGCTGGGGCACACCGATGGCCACCGGCTTCTCCTGGGGGGCAGCCCGCTGATGACAGCCGGCGAGGCTGACGGCCGCCGCCGCAACCGCGATCAAGAATCCGGCGAATAGACTCCTCGGCAGCCGACTCAGGCCAGCGCGCACATTCTCCCCTCGATGACTCATGGGTATCCTCCCCGCAATTTTAACAAGAACTACGAATTCCGCCCGATCTCTAATTTATGCACGGGTGCGGGTTGGATCATTAATTTTGGGAGTTGAAGAGCCAGCCCGCAGAAAGCGGAGTGCTCCGTTGGAACGACCCATAAATGGCCTTTCGCACGCAGTGTGCGCCTTAAATAGCGGGCGTCTCGGTTTCTGAATGCCTTCTATTTGAGGCGCCTAAACAACGGCGCGTACCATTTAGGGGCTGCTTGTTCGGAGGGTGCGGGTTATTGGGGGATTGTTATTGGTCGTCGCTCTCCGACTTTGCGCCGACCGTGGCTTCTTCGCGTTGCTTTTCGGCCTCTTCGAGCTCGGCGAATTCCTCGAAGAGCAACTCGACCTCGGCGTCCTCGTCGAGGATAGAGCGGGCCGTCTCCTTGTCGATGCCGCCCTCGACAAAAGCGGGAAAGACGTAGACCTCGCCGCCGGAGTCGCTGAGCTGCATCTCGCAGATGCCCTGGAGCTCGAATTCGTCGAGGATGGCCCGCGCTTCGGCGACGTCGAGGCGAGTCTCCAAAGTGATCTCGGGGAGGGTGACGCGCCCGTGATATTTTCGGGCGGTCCGAAGCACACCGCGCTGGTGGCTTCCTCCACCGATGGATGGGCGCGCAGTCTGCTCTCCTGCGCCGCGACGAAGTCCGTGGCGCGCCAAAAAGAGTCCGGCGAGTGACATCACTCCGAAGAAGACTGCGGCCAGCACATTCAGCACACTGAACGCCCCGAAGAGCTGCCAAATGCTGAAGCCGGCGAGGACCGCGAAAGCGAGCGTCATTCCCACGCCGGCGGTGGTCAGACAGCCGCGGTAGAGCACTTCGGAGGGTTCGCGTTGGCTATTATTTTCAGTGGGTGCGGGCATCGCGACCATGGGCTCGGGCCAAAATAACGGCGGACATCGGCAAGTGTCGCACTGGTCGCCGCGCAAGGCAACTGATGGTCGCGACTGCACTCAAAATCGCGGGTGGACGACGCTGCTGGTGTCGAAGCACCAGCTAGCTGCGTTGGCCGCGGCGTCGGTGTCGGCGGCGGTGTTGCTGAACGAGCGAGCGCGCGGCCGGCCGGTGGCCAGCGCGTAGCCCGCGGTGAGCACGAGGGTGCCGAGAACGTCGCGAGTCGCCGCGGCACGCGATAGCAGCCCGACCGGCTTCTCGAAGCCCTGCAAGACCGGCCCACAGACGGTGGCGCCGCCCAATTGGTGGGCCATCTTGGCGGCGATATTGCCGGAGTTTAAATCCGGGAAGATCAGGACATTGGCGCGTCCGGCGACGCCGCCGGCCTGGGAGAGCTTCTGTCGGGCGATCGAGGCGTTGAGGGCCGCGTCGAGTTGGAGTTCACCGTCGACTTGGATGCCCGGTGCGCGCCGGCGCACGATGTCGACCGCGCGGCAGACATGCTCGGCGCGTGGCTCGAGCGGATGGCTGTGGGTCGAATGTGACAGCAATGCCATGCGCGCCTGCCATCCGAGCACGTCCTCGACGCTGTCGGCGGTCTCCAGGGCGATGTCGGCGAGTTGCTCGGCGTTCGGCTGGGGGTTGACCGAGCAATCGGCCAGGGCCAAGAGCCTACCCTCGGAGCCGCTCCAAGCGGGCATCTCGAGCACCAGAAAGCTCGACGGTGTCGGCACGTTCTGTCGGGCACCCACGGTCAACTCGGTGGCCATCAGAGCCTCCTGGCTGGAGCAATTCGCCCCCAAAACCATCGCGTCGGCCTCACCGCGGCACAGCATCATCGCCGCGTAGAAGAACGGTACGCTGCTCATGCATCTGGCGGTGCGAAGCGGGATATTTCGCTGCTCGGCGAAGTCGAGGGCGTATTCATCGAATCGATCGGAGGTCTCGGGGTCGTGGAGTTCGATGCCCGCCAGATCCACGCCGCTGCGGCTCGCGGCTGAAGCAATCTCGTCAGGCGCCCCGATCAAGACGGGCACGGCGAGGTTTTGTTCGAGCGCGAGGTGGGCCGCTTCGACGACGCGTGGATCGTGGCCGTCGGCGAAGACGACGCGCTGGGGGGAGTGCTCACTGAGGCGGAGCGTGTTGATCACTTCTGAGCATATATCTGCGTTCATGGGTCCTCTCGGTTCGTCGTTGCACGATGATACTGCGTGACGGTCATCTTGGGAGAACGCGCCGATCAGACGCGCTCCCAAAATTCTTTCTCGCCGTACCTCTCACGAGAAGACTTCTTTTACTGCATGGCACCAGTATAGGCAGAAGGTGCCAACGAAGATCAAGTTGAAAACCGACGGGTTGATCGATCGCCGGACTCAGTCGACCAGATCGACCAGCACCCGGTCGTCGATGGGAATCCACCCGGCGGCCTGGCGGGTCTCGATATAGACCCACCAGATGCGCTTGGCAGGGTGCATCTGCTCGGCGCGGGTCTTGCCCGAGAAGTCACCGTCGAAGTCCTGGACGGTCGGGCAACTGGTCCGCAAAATATCTCGGTCGATGCCCACCCAGCAGGTCGCCGCACCGGCGTAGTGATAGACGGCCGCCGGCTGGCCCGGATGCACCGTCGCGCGGATCGGTTCGCCGTGAGCCCGGGTGTCGGGCGCGTGGCGACTTCCGGAAAATTCGACCTGTTTTTTGGCCGTGAAGACGGCCGGTTCGTATACGGCCACCCAGCTCGCCCTCCACGGGATCGAGTCGCCCTCGGCGAGCTCGAAGGTGCCGACTGTTTTGCTGTTTAGATCGGGGCTCTCACGCACCTCGAGCGCGGCGGGACGCTCCCCCCAGGTCAGCTCGAAGGTGATTCCCTCCTCGACATAGGGCCACACGTCGGCGCCAAAGATCGGCTCCGGGTAGTCGCGCGTTGCCGGCTCTTCCTTGGCGAGGTCGAGCTTGCGAGGCCCGCTGGGCCGGTTCGACTCCACGATCTCACCCTCGGGAGGCTCGCCGACCATGCCTTCTTCGGGAGTTTCGCAGGCGGCAGAGGCGAGGGCGATCGAGAAGACCAACAGGATCATGCGTCGATGCATATTGTTTCTATTCAAGCTTAGAGAAGTTGCTGCTGCGTCAAGTCTTGCGATCCAGAATGCGACGCCGCTCGAGGTTACGCAAGAACTACCTCAATTACCCGAAATGCGCATATGGGCAGCCCGTAAATGGGCAGTTCGCGCCGTAGTACAGGCGCCCCAAATAGAAGATCTCCAGAAACCGAAACGCCCTCTATTTAAGGCGCACAAAACGCGCAAAGGCCATTTAGGGGTCGTTTCAATGGAGGCGTACGCTTTCCTGAAGCTCCCA
>CAYLTX010000147.1:0-16336 GCA_964386725.1 uncultured Bradymonadales bacterium
AACCAAAAAAGGCGCTGGTGACCGCATGTTTTCGTAGACCCCCTGAACGCTTACAAATGGGATTCGTCGAGGTGGGTGGCACCTTCATGTCTCCCCACTTTTTCGGATACCCAGGAAGTCACGGGTGTAGCTCGGCAACTGGAGCGACGCCGTCCCTGGCGTCGACGGCAAGGAGGTCGTCGCTGCAGGACGTTGGCACCGCTTTGGAGCACACCCACATGGGTTGAGAGAGCAAGACGCACGAGACTGGCAGCGGCGCGGATGAGATTGAGTTTTTGGTGAAAAATACTCGAGGAGGGGATTTTCCGGTGGCGCCTGCATGATGACTAGATGTCAACCTTTTACCGCCCTGGACAGGGGCAGGAGGCCATCATGCAGGCGACCACCGTATTTGAAAAACTCCTCACCAAAGAACTTTCTTCCCTCCATAAATCGCGCCTTGGCGCGGTCTTGTTTGCCATCAAAGCCATCATTCGAGCTAACACCCTCTCGCTGCCCAAAGTCGCCCGAGCCCATCCAGGGCCGACCACGCCTAAAGCCCACTACAAGCGCCTCGATCGACTGCTCAACAATCCGAGACTTCACCAGGAGATGACGGTCTACTGGCGCTGGCTTTTCAAGCACGTCGCCCAGGGCGACCTGCGCCCCATCGTACTGGTCGATTGGACCGACATCGGCGACCGGTTCTACTCCTTGACTGCCGCCATCCCCTTCGGGGGGCGAAGCCTGCCGATTTTGTGGAGAGTCTATCCCGAGGGCATGCATAACAGTGCGAAAGCACACCAGGACCTGCTCGATGGGTTACAAGCGATCTTTGAAGACGAGGTGCGTCCGATCCTGGTGACCGACGGGATATTTCGAGGCCCCTGGTTTCGTGCGGTGCAGCGGTTGGGCTGGGATTACGTCGGCCGCATCAGCTACCTTGGCACGATCATCGAAAGCCCGACTCGACGCGAAAAAGGCTATAATCTCGTCAAACGCGCCCAAGAGGAGGTCACCGACCTCGGAGAGGTGGGCGTTTTTGGCGATCAGCGGCGGGTGATGGGGCGCGTCGTCCTCGGCCGCAAGTATCAGCGCGCCCCCGGACGTCCACGGCGCAAAAGGACGAACAAAGATCGCGGATTCAGCCGTAAGAAGGCCAGAAAGCGTAACGCCGAGCCGTGGGTCCTGCTGACCTCACTTGACGAGCCGACGGCCGAGGCTATCGACCAAATCTATGCGCTTCGGATGCGCATCGAAGAGCTGTATCGGGATACCAAGAGCCCGCGGTTTGGCTGGGCTTTAAGCCACTTACGGTTGCGTAAAGCCCAGCGTTACGAGGCTCTCCTATTGCTGGCGACGCTGGCCATAGCCGTGGTCGTGGCCACCGGTCAAACCGGCGCAGCAAAGAGGTGCCAGCCACCCTACAAGCCCCACCCTACAAGCCGCGACTCCTCCCACGCGCCGAAATGGTCGGTTTGTACATCGGCGACGCGGCCTACGTGACGAATATCGAGGTGCAAGGCTCGAATTGAGTGTGCCACCGCATGTTGGTTGTGCTATACGGCGCGGGTCATTTTCTTCCGTGCCTTTACTGCAGGACAGGCTTCCATCATGACCATCGCTCAAGAACTGCTCGACCGCGCCGACAATCAGTGCGAGCTTTGCGACTCGACCGCCTTGCTTCGCGAGTACGAAGTTCCTTCCGATACAGCTCGAGACGCCTCCATCGTCATCTGCGAGGCCTGCGCGGTGCAGCTCGCCGACGACGCCGAACTCGACGCCAACCACTGGTACTGTCTTCAGGGCGCGATCTGGAGCGAGACTGAGGCCGTGAAAGTCACGAGCTGGCGCCTCTTGCACAAGCTGCGCGGCGAGACCTGGGCCCGTGAGCTCCTCGACCAGGCCTATCTCACCGAAGACACCCTGAAGTGGGCCAAAGAAGGCATCGTGGAAGCGTCGAGCGATGGTCCTGCGACCTACGACAGCAACGGCCGACAGCTCTTCGATGGCGACGCGGTGACGCTGGTCCGAAACCTGGATGTGAAGGGCACCTCGTTCGTCGCCAAGCAGGGGACCCGCGTCAAGGACATCCGCCTGATCGGCGACCCCGACAACATCGAGGGCAAGATCAACGGCATCATGCTCGTGCTCAAGACCGAGTTTCTGAAGAAAGCCTGAGCTGTGCCCGGCCGCTGAAGAACTCGAAGATTCCACGCGAAAATTGGGGGCCAGCCACCCTACAAGCGGCCGCAGACCGTCAAAACGGTCAGCAGCAACTCGTGTGGATACGAGCCGGCGCAGCCGCCGTTTCGGACGCAGAACAACACGAACTGGGCGCACTAGGAGCCTCCTTGCGGGGCGAGCTCGACGCAGATCCGCAGCACGAGCTGGCCTCGTCGCTGGGCTCTTCGGAAGACGGCGCGGGTTCAGCGCCGCAGCACGAGCCAGCTTCGTCGCCCGGCTCGTCGCTGACGCCGAAGTTGGCGTTGCACACCCCGGTCTCCGGCAGGACCAGCTCCACGCGTTCGGCGGCCTCGACATCGCCGGCCACCAGAGCGACGACGCTGCGCACCTGCTCGTAGCCTGTGCGCAGCAAAAAGGTGGGTGCACGCCCATAACTCTTCATCCCGACGATATAGAAGCCCTCCTCAGGGTGGACGAGTTCACGCGCGCCGTGCGGAGGCACAGACCCGCAGCTGTGGTGGTTCGGATCGATCAGCGGCCCCAAGGAGCGCACCGCCTCGGTGACCGGGTCGAGCTCCACGCGAAGCTCGCGCGACATCCCGTAGTCCGGACGCGAACCGGTGGCCGCAATGATCTCGTCGACCACGGCTCGTTGACGGCCGTCGACGTCGACAACCGCGATTCCCTCGGGACCGTGGCGCAGCTCGGCGATGGAAGTCCCCAGAAGGAGCTCTACATTGCCCTCAGTCACTGCCTGGTGAACCCGGTTCCCCAGCGCGCCGCGCTCGGCCAGCTCGTCGTCCCCACCGCCTCCCCACAACTTGGCAGGGTTGTCGCGTCGGATGGCCCAGAAAACCCGGGTGTAGGGCATCTCGTCGGCCAACTTGTGTAGGCCGAGCACGCTGTGGATCGCCGAGTGGCCCGAGCCCACAACCAACACGCGCTTGCCGCCGAATCGATCGCGCTCGCGCTCCTCGATGTCCGGAATACCGTAGCGAATGCGGTGAAACAGCTCTTGCTCGCCGTTCGCCGGTACGCCCGAAGCGCCCAGCGGGTTGGGTGTCGCCCAAGTTCCGGAGGCGTCGATGACCGTGCTTGCCAGAAAGCGACGAGTGCCGTGAGGCGTGTCGACCAGCAGCACGAAGGGCGCATCCTCGCGCTCGCCGTCCTTCATGCGGTCGTGGCCCAGGCGGGTGATCGCGCGCACACGGTGCGAAACGTGCATGTACTCTCCCACTGGCGTCTGCTCGACGAGTGGATCGAGCATGTGCTCGATAAGCTCGGCCCCCCGAGGGATCTGGCTCAACTCGGGCGCCTGCCAGCCAGTGGCGCTCAGCAAACGCTCGACAGCCGGATCCACCAGGTACTCCCAAGGCGTGAACAACTTGACATGCTGCCAGTCACGGACGTTCGCGGCGACGCGCTCGCCAGCCTCCAATACCAGTGGCTCGAGCCCCCGGTCGATGGCGTGAGCGGCGGCAGCCAACCCCACAGGACCAGCCCCGATGATGGCGATAGGCAAATTCTCGTTGTCTAGATGCGTCATGGTCGTCTTCCTCAGCTCCAAGTGAAAAGGGGGCACTTCCGTGCCGGCTTCACATGGGAAGACGAGGAACTCTGAAAATAGACGCAAACTTCTTTGAGTTTTTTGCCGATGCCCAACGGGCCTCCTTCAGTTGAGCCCTGCGGTGCCGGGCTAAAACCGACAGGAAATCCTCCCGTGACATATTATTAACGCAATACCTTCCGCGACTTCGAGCGGTTAAGCATGGCAACGCCACTTCGGTTTTCAGGCGACTCCAATCACCATATGGGCATGCTCTCGATGGACGTCTGGGTCTTTCCGAGCTACTCGCCGGGCGGCGACTACTACGCCTTTACCGGCATCGGCCTCGGTACGATTGGCAGTGGTGACGCCGAGCCCGACGACGGCGCGGCCTTTCGACTCAGCGTCGGCGCCCGTTGGGCAGCCCCTCAAGAACACCCGCTCTCGTGGCTCTTACGACCCGATAGCTACGGAGTGCGCGCAGGCTACTCGCTGGCGCCATTTGGCGCCGACGAAGTCGGCCCTGCCCACGTCCTACTCGTCCAATTCGAGGTCCAACTCGGGCTGGGCAACCCCTGTGAGCGCTCGGATCTATGCTGAGCGTCTAGGCATCACATACTCCGTCGCCAAGCTCGCCCACGAGTGTTTTCAGTGGGTCGTCGAGCAGCTTGTGATCGGCCAAGCGAGGCGACGAAAATCCTGCGACGTTTGCGCATAATTTTCGGCCCAACCCCGGTGGCGGAGGTCTGTCGCAGCGCCGTGCCGGTTCGACGATGAGTTGGTCAGCCTGGTCTAATCTTTGCATCTCTTGCTTGAAGTTCGCGAGGCTTCGATACTGCAGCGAGCCTCTCCCGAAAATAAACAGAGGTAAGTATGTTCGGATACAGCATTGGTGAGTGGTTTTTGATCGGCATGGTAGTCTTCTTTTTGGTAGCGATCCCGGCCGGCATCCTCTTGTATATCTGGCGCCTGGCGCGCCGGGCGGAAAAGGCCGAGGAGTCGGCGAACAGCGGTGCGAGGGAGTCAGCATTGCAGGGGCTCGAATAGTCGAAGACGCCAGCGCACTATTCGACGCCGCCTGCGAACACATCCACTCGAGCGAGGACGCACGCACGATTCTGCGCTCTCCACAGCTCAGCCTCGCGGTCGCGATCCCGGTGCGCATGGACGACGGCGCGGACAAGGGGTACCAGCCCCCTACAACCCGCTCTGGTTGATCTGTACGTTGCTCGGTTGCGACTCGGAGTGTTGCGAGAACGCCTGTGGCTACTCGCCGGGCTGCGCCTACATCTTCCAGGACGACGACGGCAACCGTGTCTGTCTCGACCACCCCGGCTTCGAGTGCGGCGGCACCGACTGCAGCCCGTGGTGCGCTCCGCTGAGCACCGAGCCAGAGCACTCCTACCGTTTCGTCGGCACGATCGCCTATCCCCACCCCGAAAGTTCTATCGGCACAGCAACTTTGGAGGTCGAGTCGTTTTGTAGAATCGCGCCCGATGCCACGAGCGGTAGCGATAATTGAACGGATAGACATTTTTAGCTCAGAGAGGAAACGCCGTGATTTCTTGGCTTCAAGACCTGCCGTGGATCTACGTGATCATCGCCTGCCTGACCCTGGGGCTGGCCCCCTTTGTCCCGCCGCATATCGTCGAGAAGATCGGCATGCTCGCCAATGGCGAGCTCACCCGGCCGATCGATATCTTCGACTTATTCTTCCACGGCGCGCCCTGGCTGTTGCTGCTGGCGAAGGCCGCCGTGGAGCTGTTCGCCCCCTCCGCCGCGTGAGCCGTCAGACGAGGGGAAGGTTTTACGGCCGTTGATGCGCGCTTAGCTTGCCCGCGCATATACTCATCAATCAGAGGCCAATACCATGCCAGCCAACTCCCTCGAAGACGCCAGCGCACGACTCGACGCCGCCTGCGAACACGTCCACCTGAGCGGCGACGCGCGCGCGATTTTGCGCGCACCGAAACTCTGCCTCGGCGTGGCTATCCCGGTGCGCATGGACGACGGCGAGCTTCGCATCTTCGAGGGCTACCGCGTGCGCTACAATGACACGCGCGGGCCGGCCAAAGGTGGGATTCGCTTTCATCCGGAGGTCGACAAGGACGAGGTCGTGCGCCTGGCTTTTTGGATGACCTTCAAATGCGCGCTCAGCGACCTGCCCTTTGGCGGGGCCAAGGGTGGTGTGGCCGTCGACGCGAGCGAGCTATCGCGTAGCGAGCTCGAGCGGCTCAGCCGCGGGTATATCGACGCCATCGCCGACGTCATCGGCCCGCGCGTCGACATCCCCGCCCCGGATTTATATACCGACGCGACCATGATGGGCTGGATGGCCGACGAGTTCGGCCTCATCCGTCGTGAGAACACCCCCGAGTCGTTCACCGGAAAGCCGCTGCCGATGGGCGGCTCCAAGGGCCGCGACACCGCCACCGCCGCCGGCGCCCGCCACGTCGTCAACGCGGTCATGCAGCGCAATGGGCGAAGCCCCGAGGAGACCACCGTCGCCATCCAGGGCTTCGGTTCGGCCGGCGGGGGGCTGGCGCGCCTGCTCGCAGAAGACGGCTTTCGGGTGGTCGCGGTCAGCGATTCCAAAGGCGGCATCTACAACTCCAACGGCCTCGACGTCGACCGGATCTGGAACCAAAAGCAAGTCGAAGAGAGCACCGATGCTGTCGGTGAGGCAGGCCGAGGCGACCAGATCTCCAACGACGAGCTGCTCGCGCTCGACGTCGACGTGCTCATCCCGGCGGCCATGGAAGATTCGCTCGACGAGCACAACGCCGGCGATGTCGAGGCCAACCTGGTCTTCGAGGTCGCCAACGGGCCGATCACCGCCAAAGCTGACGCCATCTTGGCCGCCCGCGACGTGTCCATCTACCCGGGCATCTGGGTCAACGCCGGCGGCGTGACGGTCAGCTATTTCGAGTGGATGCAAAACCGCACCGGCGAGCGCTGGGACGAAGAGACGGTCCACGAGAAGCTCGAGCAGCGCATGCTTCGCACCACCCACGAGGTCTTCGAGGTCATGGACGAGCGCGACTTGGCGCCGCACGTCGCTGCCTACGCGCTCGCGCTCGAGCGCCTCGAAGAGGCCGTAGAGGCCTCGACCGGGCGCTGAGTCGGGCGAAGACCGGGGTCGACCGATGTTGAAGGCGCGCCGCACAACGTGTAGCAACGAAGGCATTCTGTCGCTGACTCGACTCCCGACGAGAAGCTCTCATGTCACCGGTCGCCGCCATCTTGCCTGAATTGGGTGCATTCTCTCCCCTCTTCGAGATAGCAGCAGTTCTCAGCTTATTGCTGCTGGCCAATGTCCTCCGGCGCCACCGAAAGGGAGTCGACGTCGGATTAGTCGAGTGGCTGGCGCCGGCGGGATGCCTGGTCGTGGCGGGGTTGGCCGCCTCGTTCTGGAGGCTGGAGGCGATCCCCGGCCTCATGGCCGCCGGCGACTGCAATCCGCAGAACAACCCCTTCACCCTCGCCAACCACTTGAAATGGGCCGAGCGTGCGGTCGCCTATGGGACGTCGTTTGGGGCCGCGCTGATCGCGCCGGTGTTGTTCTTCCTCGCCTCGACCGGCAGTGAGTTGCGCGACGAAGCCCCACGACGGGTCTGGTGGCTGCGCGGGGTGGCCGTCCTTGGCGCAGCAGCGCTCCTTGGCTGGTTGTGGCTGGCCCTGCCGATCATCGTCTTTGGGGAGGCGGTTCCGAGCGATTTGAGCGAGCGGTACCTCGAGCTCTGGAGCGGTGTGCCACCGGCGAGGTTGCGGATCATCCTCTATGCGAGCCTGACGCTGCTGGTCGGGCTGGCGATGGCCCGCGCGAGCCGATTCGAGGCACCCCGCAGACGAATGCTCACGCTCACCATCGCCGGTCTGGTCGGTGTGGGGCTGGTGGCGCTCTCCACGGAAAGCGCACTGCTTCTGCCGGTGGTCGAGGCCTACGGATCGTCGACCATGGATAATGTTCATCAGATGGTTGCGCGCGCCGTCTTCCCCGACACTCTCCAGCCTTGGTGGATGCTGTCTACCCTGTCGACGGCGGTGCTTATTGCGCTGATGGGGGCCGCGGCGAGCTTCGCCGAGTCCGGCCCATGGCGGCTTCCGCGCACCTCGAGGGCCGTCGGTGGCGTGGTCGCTATCGGTCTCATCCTCGGCGGGCTGTACTGGCAGCGCGATATCCGCGCGGAGTACTTCGGCGACGTCGAGGAGATGGTACAGGGCCCCTTCGATGCACTCACAGACCACCGCGCGCTGCCTCGATCGAGTTCGGCGCTCTCGCACGAAGATTTCATTATCATCGAAGCGACCCGAGGAGGCATCCAAGTCATCGACAACACATGCAAAGTGGGTCTGGATGGACCATACGCAGTGGAATTCGAGAACGGCAAACTTCCAGCAGCAGACGCGGGCGCCGGGCCCCTCGACGCGCTTGTCGGCCCGCTGGAGCAAGCAAAAGAGACCCGCAAGCGCCAGGCGGAATTGCTGAACCAAGCGTTCGATCCGACGCTGGTGCTGGTGATCGAGCGAACCACCCCGCTCCGACAGCTCGCGTGCATCGTCGAGACGACGAAACGGCTCGGGTTTCACAAGTTCAAGCTCGCCGTGGCCCCGGTGGAAGAGGGGTACCCGGAACTCGAGCCCGACCGAAGAAAGATCGGCGCCCTCAACGTGACCGCTGCGGGGACACGTTCCATGCACGCCGACACGACCATCATCGACGTTCGACCGACTGGGTTTGAGCTACGAGTAGATGGCGCATGGATCCCGTACAGAAAGGGCTGTCCGGCCAACGGACCGACGGTCTGTTTGAAGGACACCGAGGCGACCCCCGGCGAGGATTTCCGCACCGCCCGCAACAAGACCCTGACGGACTCCGCCGCCAGCGCCCACGGCGCTCTCGAAGACGGTATCGGCGCCTACGACTTCGTCGGGCTCTATCGATTGCTCGAGCGCATTAAGGACAAGGCCCCCGAAGAGACCACCATCTACGTGACCGGCACGGAAGATATCCCGCTCGAAATGCTCGTCAGAGTCATGGACACCGCGCGATACAAGCGAGATCTCCCCGAAGACGCCGGCAACGCCGACTTGTGGGAGGCTCCGATCCGTGACGCCGAACGCTACCAGCACGAAGAACTGTTCCCGGACGCGCTCTTGGGCACATGGACCGTCGAGGAGCCACGGCCGGCGGCGAAGTAGGCGAGAATGAGGTGCCAGCCTCGCTACAAACCGCCGGAAAACGCTTCAACACACATCCCTCAATCTCTTTGGCGCCGGCGCCCCTACCCCAACCAATGCCGCTTCTGAAAGACGTGCAGCCTATGCCTGGCGCGGGAGGCGGCGACGTACAGCGCGGGCTTCGAGCAGCGTTTGTCGTCGGGGTCGACGTCGACCAGGATGACGACGTCGGCCTCCAGCCCCTTGAAGCCGCCGAAGGTCGAATGGATCACCCCGCCCTCTCCCCACGGCTCGAATTCGTAGACGATATTGTGGTCGCCGAGCTTGCCGTCGTCGCCGAGCGAGCTGTTTTTGGGGCTGTGGGGCGTCAGGATAGCGATCTGACCGGCGCTTAGGCCTTCACGTTCGAGATCGTCGAGCAGCTCGGCGACCAGCCGGCGGGTCTTGGTCGGGCCGGGCTGATTGTGCAGCACCGGCGGCTCGCCCTCGTGGCATTTCGGGTGGCTCGGTGTATTGCTTGGAACGAGGTCGGTGAGCGCGCGAGCGATGCTCTTGGTGTTGCGGTAATTAAACTGCAGCCGAAACCTCTGGAAGTCCGGGATATCGCCGGCGTGCGGGAAGATCGTCTGGAGCTCGTCGTAGAAGATGAGCATCCGGCCTTCGTCGGAGTCTCGCAACAACTCGGACCTGAGCGCCTCCCACCAGAAGGTCGCGAAGTCCTGTCCCTCGTCGACGACGATCGCGTCAAAGTCGTCGACGTCGACATCGATCAAAGCCATCGGCGCCTTCTCGGACCAGAACGTGCTGATCTCGTCTTTGCTCGCCCCGTCCGGCGGAAAATCAATGCTGTCGCTCGCATGAATCGCCGAGGCGCACAGCGAATGGAAATTGGCCGCGGTGATGCTGCCGGGCAGATCGCCCATCACCTCGACCTCCTCGGCCAGGTAATTGGCGAGGCTCTTGTTGAAGCAGGTCAGCAGCACGTCCATATCGCTCTGGGCCATCAGCCGCGCCGAGTGCAGCGCGAGCATCGTCTTTCCGGTGCCTGCGCCGCCCTCAACACACATCCGGCGCAAACCGGCCAGTCCGCGAAAGAATTGGCGCTGCTCGTCGGACAGCTCCACGAAGCGGCGTCTCTCATTGTCGATATGGCCGGCGAGGTTCGGCTCGAGGCCCACCGGCTCCTGGAGCACGGTCAGCCGGAAGTCCTCGAACTCCTCTTCGGACATGCTGCGGTCGGAGACCTTCTGCCCATAGAACTCGAGCGCCCCGACGATCTTCTCGTGCAGCTGGCCCATATGCTGCGAGCCGACGACGACCTCGGGCTCGAAGTCGATGGGCAGGCCAATCTCGTCGACGTGGGTGTACGGGAAGGCGAGCGCCCAGCCGTAGACCAGCGGGTATTTGCCGAAGCCGCGCTCGAGCAGCCCTTTGAGCGGGCCTTTGGTCTTGTCGACGACGGATTCGACCTGGTCTCGGGCCTGATCGGCCGGCGAGTCGATTCGATCGCGCGTGCCGTTTGGGTTCTTACGCAGCCAGACGCCGTCCTCATCCCGCCAAATCCCGTCCCCCTTGCACTCCAGCACAAGCATGCCGTGCTCGCGGTGCACGATGAGGAAGTCGACCTCGCCCTGCACCGAGTCGGAGCGCAAATAGGGCAAAGAGTGGTAGACCACGAACCCCTCCGGCAACTGCTCCTCCAGCGCCTTCCACAGATCGACTTCGCTGCCGGTGGTCCCGTCGTCACGCCGCGGCGGCCGCGGTGGAATCATCTTCGCCATCGTTCACCTCGTTGGTGCAGGCCTTCCCCTGCCGATAAATTTCTCGAGCTATTCTTATTGATCGAGGGCCAGTATGGTGCGGTTGGGTTGCCGACACAAGACGACGTCGCGCCCATGAATACTCGCTTCGCAGGCAACCCCCGTTTCATGGACGAACAAATGGCTCGGTTGATCAAAGAAACGGATACTCACTATATTTCCGATGGACGGCAGACCTCTCTCCCACCCTTCGATATGATCTCAAAACTAACCCTATATACGGTGAGCTTGGCCCTATTGTGCTCGTGTAGTTCGAGCGGCCCAGTCACCGAGCCATCCCCGGCCGAGGAGCCGAAGGAATCCTTGACCAGCGAAGAGGAGCTGAGCGCCTTGAAAGGCGACGAGTGGGGTGGTCCGCCGTGGACCGAGGATGGGGCTGTGTTGGTGGAGGCGCTGGTCGGCGAAGATGATCAGCCCCTGGTCAAGCGGGCCCACCACAATCAGGGCCTCCAGCAACTCATCGACCAGACACCTGACGGCGGCACCGTGACCATTCCGCCGGGGACCTACGAATCTGGATTTGTCATCGATGGGCGCAAGAACCTGACCGTGACCGCCGAGCCCGGTGCGGTCTGGATCGTCGAAGATGATCTCGAGGCCACGGTGGTCGACATCACCAACAGCCACCACGTCACCATCGAGGGCCTCGGGCTCTCACACGACCCGGTGGGCTCATGTTTAGGAGATGCTCTCGGGATTCGCCGCTCGCACGACATCACCATCATCAACAACGACCTCAGCGGCAGCGGGGTCGCCGGTGTGCGGGCCAGCGACTCGGCCAATATATCCATTCACGACAATCACATCCACAACTCAACGGCCCACCCGGTCTTTCTCCGCGACGTAGCCAACGTCGAGGTCGCCGGGAACTTGGTGCGCAACAACCACGAATCGCGCGACTGGAGGCGCTTCCAGGGCCTCACCCTGCATAGTGTTTATGGAGACATCGTCGTCGTCCAAAACGTTTTCGTGGACAATCCATCGGGTCCGATCACTGTCTGGCAGCACGACAAAGCCAATGCCAACGACGTGCTACCCACTCATACGATTACGATCGCCCAAAACGCCTTCGCCCGAAACCAACATCCGAAGCGACCCACCATTGATTTCGAGATGCTGGGTGAGGGGCGAAAAGCCGCGCCCTCCGATAGTCGCCTGACGATCATCGATAACTGCTTTGACACCGACCAGGGACGTACAGACGTCGACGCTCATGTCGCCTGGGCGAGTCAGTTAGAGGGAAATATCGTCGACGAGATCGTGGTCGACGAGGACTACGCCGTCTCGGCGCCGGCATCGTGCGTCACCCGCGTCGACGCTCCGTCCAAGTGGGTCGAGCTTTACGACGCCGTCGAGCGTGGAGAATAGGCAGGCCGCGCCGGCCGTCAATTCTCAGCGAACCAACCAGACGTCCTCGGTGTTCTCTTCATTGTATTCGATGAGTGCCGCGTGCAATTCCTCCCCGGATAGCCCCTCTTGGTCGCGAAGCTGACGGGCGATCTCTAGCTGTTTCTCGACGACCGCTTTCAATTGGCGGGGACCAGGATCGTATAGCTCCAGACCATTGACGATCAGGCTCGGCACGACACGAACTCCCGCACCTCGAACGTCGTCGACGGATTGCTCGATCATCTCGGCGGTCTCGTCAGCGCGTAGATCTTGCTGGAATCGCTCCGTCTCCAACCCGAGCTCATCGGCTACTGCCTCGGCCGAGACCTTCTTGGGAGGATACTGGTGCCGGTCGGAATCTATGAGCATTGAATACGCGTCCCAGAACCGCTCCTGGCGATGAGCCGCCGCAAGTGTTCGGGACGACGACTCATGCGCCCGCGGCGAGTACTTGAAGATGACGCGAGTCTCGTCCGAATACTCCTTCAGACTATGATCGAGAGCCGCACGTTGGAGTGAGCAAACGTAGCAGTCTTCGAGCTCCGTGATCTCGACAATCGTCACCGGCGCATTCTCGGGGCCTCGCGCGGGGTCGTCGTCGCGAAGTTCGACTCGCCGAATATCGGGCAGGTTCCAATCGGCGAGCTTCCACGGCGTCCTCTCGACTTCCGGGAGTGTTTCGTCTTCGAGAACCTCGCGGTCGACGGCTGCCCGATAGAGTCGTGACTCCTCGACACCATTTTTCCGGAGCTTTTCGAGGACATCGAAGTGACGCTCGACCAGATCGACGATGGAATGAAGCTCCAGACGCATCCCGCCGATTTTCTCGCCATTGAAGACGACCGTGCTGCGCCCCGTGATTCCGAGGCTCTTGGCTAATTTGGTGTCACGTGCGACGGCTTCGGCTGTCGCAGGGTCCTCGAGATCATCTCGATACTGGTCGACGTCGAGTCCATACTCCTGCGCCAACTCCGCGCCAACCTCCTCTGGGGGATGCTCATCGAAGTTCGGGCGCGCAGCGGTGAGCGCGCGCGTCGCAGACCAGTACACCTTGGAATCTTGACGGTGCAGGGCCTCCAATACCAACGCCATGCGATCCTCCCGAACACTGGCCAGGTCGGCCTCGAGAACCTCTCCAGGAGTGGCTCCGTTTTGCAATGCCGAAGCGCTCAGGTGTTTTGAGACGAGCCGAACTTCCCCCTCATACGCCTCGACGACCTTTTGGAGCTTCGGAATCGTCGCGTGATTGTCCGCCGGAAAGACCACGATCGTCATCGGTGCGTCCGGATCGCCGAAGACGGGACTGTCGGCGACCGGAAGCACTTGACTGTCGAGGAGTGGCTCGGGCTCTTCGCTGTCCATCTTCGAGGCGTCGGAGCTTTCGGAAGTCTCGTCTTCTTCGCCCGATTGCTGTGGACGCTCCTCGGCCTGAACATCCACCTGCCCGTCCGTATCGGACTTTGAGGCCGTAGAGCACGACACTGAAACGGCGATCAAAGCGACGCAACTCAAGGTCAATAGCCTATATCGGGGCTGCATTTTTCCTCCCTTCATCATTTCATTCTTCTATTCTACCGGACGCGATCGGACTGACATGAGCATATCATCAGGATGCGGCTGCGAGTAAAGCGACCCAGGGCCCCGGCACAGGGGCTTGTCGGAACGGCGCGCGATGAGTCGGAGGTTAGAGCAGCGTGAAGTCGACGCTGCAGTCGGCGTTGACCTCGAAGACCGACTCGTCGGCCACTGCTATCCAGTCCTCAGAGGTGATGCGCTCGGAGGCGAATTCGACCGACTGATACGACTCGCCGGCTGCAGTGGACGCGTGCGTCTTACCGCATACCGGGCACTCTCGAAGCCCGTCCGTCGGCACCCACCACAGCGTACGCCCGAAACGCGAGCCGGCGAGCTTGTCGCCGTCGGTCCACAGGAAGTTCAGGGCGGGCGGCTCCTCGGCGCCGGCCTCCTCGCACCACTCGAGGACCTGCTCGATGCTCATCGCGAGCGTGTCGGCCATCGAGCGCTCGGGGTCGGCTTGTCGATTGCTCAGCAGCAAATGGAAGAAGTGCTCGCTGTCGGTGGTGCCGGCGATGGCCTCGCGATGCGCCGCGGACATCGCCTGGCGCATATATTCGCCGACGGCGTCGAAACGCGGGATATGGCCGTTATGCGCGAGCATCGAATCCTCGAAGAGAAACGGATGGGTGTTGACCAGGGCCGGCTCACCGACGGTCGCGCGCCGGATATGGGCGATGGCCGCGCGTGCGTCGACCTCCGCGGCATGCTCGCGAAAGTCCTCGTCGGATGCGGCCGGCTCGGCCTGGCGCTCGCAGCGCGGGCCGTCGTCGGTGTGGTAGCCGATCCCCCAGCCGTGCGGATTCGACAGACCGCGCCCGTCGAGCTCAGCCTGACGAATCAGAGAGTTTTGCGCCGCGAGAAGCTCGCAGCGAACGCGGGTGCGGTGGGTCGCGGATAGACCGTAGAGTCGACACATATCTGACTTCGGTGGCTCGGGTGACGGCTTTGACTGTGCTTTGATGATGATGGCATAAAGCCTGTCGCCGCTTCCAGCGCGACCTCAGTCCAACGTGGGAACCCCATGAACGTCGACAGGTGGGATGACCTTCTTCGAGGACCTGAGCTTTGCGTTGATCTGGGCCGGTGGTGTGCGCAAGGCGCACCGTGGCCACGGCGTGTACACCGCACTGCTGGCCGCCCGAGCTGCCGCGGCGGTCGGGCACGGCATCGAGCGCATGGGCCTATACGCCAAAGAGGACACCTCCGCGCCCATCGTCGCCGCCCATGGATTCGACCGCCACGGTCATATGGTGTACTTCGACTCGCCCGAGGTTCAGTTCTAAAGCCGCTCCGGCCGGCGGGGGTGTCGGTCGACACGCGCCCCCATCAGCCCCTAAGTTCGCTTGCCGGCTATCCACTCTGCCCGACTAGCTCGAGGAATTTCGTGACATCATCTCTGCAGACACAGACCCAAACCGCCCTCGTCACCGGAGCTTCCAGCGGCATCGGCCGCGAGCTGTGTAAGCTCTTCGCTGCGGACGGGTGTGACGTGGTGGTGGTCGCTCGTCGAGAACAACGATTGCGCGAGCTCGCCGAGGAGCTCGAGGCCGAATTTAGCGCGCATATACGGGTCGAACCGTGTGATTTGTCCGTGTCCGAGGCGCGTAATGCCCTGTTCGAGCGCCTGGCTGACGACGATGTGCCCATCGACTTCCTCGTCAATAACGCCGGATTCGGCAGCAACGGCTGGTTCCACGAGCTCGACCGCGAGCGCGAGATCGACCAGGTGCGCGTCAACGTCGTCGCCGTCACCGATCTAACGCGTAGGTTCCTGCCGGGCATGGTCGCGCGTGGATCCGGGCGCATCCTCAACATCGCCTCGACGGCGGCCTTCCAGCCCGGGCCCTATATGTCGGTGTATTATGCGACGAAGGCCTACGTCCTGTCGTTCACCGAGGGCATCGCCCACGAGCTCGACGGCACCGGCGTAACCGCGACAGCCCACTGCCCGGGGGCGACCAGCACCGAATTCGCCAAAGAAGCTTCCAATGAGGACACGCTCCTATTCAAGTCGGGCGCAGCCTCGGTCGAATCGGTCGCCAAGCACGCCTACCGGTCGATGAAACGCGGCAAAGTGGTCGCCGTCCCCGGGTTGGTCAACAAGATTGGCGCGGCGATGGTTCGATTCTCGCCACGCGGGGTGATTCGCTCGATCGCCGCGCGACTGAACCAATAGGAACCCGATCGCGTCGATGCTACAAGCGAACTCATCACTCGTCGCCCATCTGCTCTACCCGCTCGAGAACAGGCATCTCGGCGAGGTCTTCATCGTCGAGCAACCCCGGGTCGATGCCGCCGGCGGGCGGGCGTCTCAGACGGCCCCAGCCAACTTAGTAGTTACGAACTGGTTAAGTGACACGCCTTCCCGACTTGCTTCGGCTACGAGGCGTCTGTGAAGCTCGGGCGGGATGCGCAGGGAGAACTTTCCCGAAAAGCTCTTACGGGAAAGTGGCTCCGGATATTCGTCCCCATCTTCACGACAAGAATCAATGGCGATAGCGACGACAAATCGAATTGCCTGCAGCGCGTCTTCGGGGCTTTCCCCATCTGCCGCTAGCAACTGCCACTCGGTGACCCGTCCGATATATGCTTGGTCCTCTTCGGCACTCGTGATCGGTTAAGCGCCTGAATCGTGCCTGGAGCGTCGTCAGACATT
>CAYLTX010000148.1:0-16258 GCA_964386725.1 uncultured Bradymonadales bacterium
GAGGGCGATTCAGCCACTTTTGAGGAGGTTGCTGCTTAACCGAACACGAATGGGTAACATCCACACCAAGAGTGACGTGGGGACGTATCAGTACGATGAAGCGTCCCCGCGCAACCCGCTTGGCTCCCCTAACGCGGTCATCGCAACGCCTGGCAAGCAATACGAGTATGATCTTAACGGAAATATGATCAGACGTGGCGATCTCGAGATGGAGTACACGTCATTTCAAAAGATACGCCGCGTGATCGACCATTCAACCGATCAGATGACCGAATGGAGTTTTGACGCTGCCGGTGAGCGTATCAGCAAGGAAACAGTTGATAGTCATAAGCTGCGGTATTTGGGTGATTTCTATGTCGAGGAGGAGAAGACCACCTCGGAGGTGACAAAGACGCTGCGCGTACCAGCACAGGGTCGGTACATCGCGGAAATCGAATTCGATCAACAGGGGCACGGCGACAACGTAACAGACGAACGCATCAGACACCGTCATACACAACGATTGGACTCCGTTACGTTGCTCACTGACGAAAACGGAGACGTGCTGGAAGAGAGAAGTTACGATGTCTTCGGTAAGGAACGTTCACCTGATTGGTTTCAAAACGCGGGCTCGGTCGCATCACTCCTCGGACACTTCGGATTTGGCGAATACGAGCGAGATACTGAAATTGGACTAATGAACGCTGGGGGGCGCCACTATGACCCAGAACTCGGCAAATTCCTGCAGCCGGATCCCTTGGTGTCGAGGCCAACATTTAGCGAGGATTTAAATCGTTATTCGTTTGCGTGGAACAATCCGCTCACGATAACAGACCCCACTGGGCTGCAAGAGTCAGATATACATCTAGACTACGGGCTGGAGGATGAGGCCGAACAAGACACAAACGATGAGCTTGATAGTAAAGCTGAGAGCTTAGCAGAAAAGATTCGTGCGCGGGATTCGGGGGAGGATGAACCCAGTGAAGCCTTGGAGGAGCAGCAACAATCGACCGAGTCTTCGCCTACGTTTGATAATTTTCAAGCGGACTTTAATCGGGGGCAGTCTCATGCTGCTGGCGATGCGCCTAGTATCTCGAACGCTTCGAAGGCTTCCGTAACACGGCAAAGCCGTTTTGCGCCCCTTGGCGATGCTATTCGTCGAGGTAAGGATGCTGTCTCGAATTTCTTCTCTAATCTTGATTTCGCGGTTGGCTTGGAAATCCAACTCGACGGCATTGTCGGCAGTGTGGGCGGTACCGCCGGTATTGACTTTCGATACACGACAAATGCCGGTTTTGACATCTACCCAATTTCTCCTGTAAGCGCAGAAGGGTTTTCTGTCGGCGTTGCCGCGATGCCTACTCTTGGGATAGGATATGGCAATCTTGGTTGGCCTGGTGAGTTCGAAAGTGCCGGCTTTGCAACCCCTGCACCGACACCTCTTTTGGGGATGGATACATTTCAGACATTCATTTCCCCAGATTTTGCCAATACTCCGGGATGGATGGGGGCAGGCGGTGGTTGGTCAGTTGGGTTCCCCGGTGCTGCGAGTTCAACCGTTGACTATGGAGAAGGGCTGATTCAACCCCTGATAAACGACATGTCCAAGGATGCTGGAAGATATTTTGAGACTGTAAAACAAAGGAGCCATGACTGGGTACCGAGGCGCGCATTGGGAGACTTTTGAGCCTCACCGCTCACGGCAGCAGTTAGTTGAAACTTCTGTTACTGTGGAATAACGCAAAGTCTTCTATTCCGGCAGCGAAGATTTCACCATAAATGCGGACACGGGACGAAAAAATCATGCTTCGTCATTGGTACAACCGCTTTATGAATACATGTTTTTCATTTACCTGTTGGTGTGAGAACGACACTGACGAAATGGCGCGTACCCTGCTGAGCGACTTCGCTCACGCGCTCGCGAAGTATGAACCTTTGTCGCTTGAGCGAGCTGAAAAAAAGCTGAGCATTAAAGGGCCTTACCGTTACATCGATAAGCGGTTCTCTCGTTCATGGATCGGTCTCGATAAATGGACAGGCCCTCCCGATATCAGTGTAATCTCTTCTGCTCAGATTTGCGTCGAGCCCCGAGACAGGGCTGTGCGGGTCAACGTTGAGCTTTGTTTCGGTGAGTGGCTTCATACAGAGGGAGTCCTTGTCTTATTTGTCGTGGCGTATTTCATTTTGGGAATCGGTCTTGTTAAAGGGCTTATTCTGGGTCTAGTCATTTTGATCGGGGGCATTTTCATAACGTTGCTCATCTGGTGGCTGTCACGCGTAGTTGCTGCACGGAGATTCCGCAAGGTGCTGGTAAGACAAGCGCAGAAACACGGTCGTACTTAGACTTGCTAGGAGATAGCATGCAGAAATACAGCAAAAATCGTGCTTGGCGTAACCAGCATTGGCTGATGGTATCTCGCACGATTGTAATCGTCGGGATTCTCCTACTTTCGGGATGCTTGTGCCGGCCGTCCTGTAACTCGGATGGCATGACTCGCACGACATCAAATGCACAAATTCCGGTCTCGGGTTCGGAGACGTGGACGCTTGATGAGAAGAATTACGATATTGAATCGACCTATATCATTCCATTCCCTCGCGAAAGTAGCGCACAATTCACGGTAAACTGGGTGTGTAATTGTGGTGCCAAGGAACTTGATGACGACGCCGCACTGGACATGGCATGGCCACTGATAAGACATTCATATGTCAATGATCTCTACGAAACATCTAATTACAAGAACCTCGCCGGTGAGACACAGCCTGTGGGGCGCATCGGGGTTGCGCTGATTGATCAGGAGGGGGCTCATACTTCCGGTATGCGGGTACGATTGTCATTTGAGGAAATCGAAGAGCGCATGAGCGGCGAAACAGTCGAGTGATGCGCCGATGTCGTCGTTTGTCGAAGTATTTCGAGGCTAGAATGCGTCATGAATCTGTCTCGTAAACAGTGAAAAGCCCGTCGCCGGACACCCAGCGGGTGTCAGTCCCGGCGACGGGCCTTTCGTTTCTTATCTGCTTTTATAGCGAGTTAGTCTTGCGGGCGCGGGCCGATCTCTTCGATGACGTCGGATTCCTCGACGGCGTCCTCTTCGTGTTCGGCGTCGTCGTCTTCTTTGGGCAGCGTCTCGCCGACGATCTGGCGGTAGGCCCAGCGCGAGCCGATGGAGGCGCCCATGCCCACGGCCATGGCGGCCGGGCCCATCGAGCCGGTGAGCATATACACGGCGATGGTGCCGGCGGTGCCCGACGAGGAGGTCACGAAGCCGCAGCCGGTCTCGGCGGCGACGTGCTTGGCGGCCTGAGTGCCGTCGATGCGGCCGGCGCGCATATATTTGGCCGCGTTGAGGCCCCCGACGGCGCCGTCGACGACCGCTCCGGCCACCCCGGCGCGTCCGCATAGCTTGGCGACCTCGCCGACCGGGCCTGCTGCGGCGGCGGTGCGGGCGAGCTGGACCATCTGGTGGCCCTGCTTGGATTGACGAGCCACCTCGACGGCCTGGCGAGCGCCCTCGGTGCTCGAAGTGACGCTGCGTCGCACGCTGTCGGCGGAGTTGGCCGCGGTGCTGCCGGCTAGCTTGGCCGCCTCGCGGCTCAATTTGACGAGGGTTTTGCTCAAAAAGCTGCTCATAATCTCACTCGCGTAGTAGAAGTCGGTGCTGTCTGCGCCACTTATAAGGTAATCAACCTCGGTTGTCGTGACAAACTGTTCTTGGTTCTTGGTTCTTGGTGTAGCTTGTGGGAACGTTATCGTGGTTCGTGACGCTTTCTATTTAGGGCGCCTGAACTGCGGCGCGAACTACAATTTGAGTTAGGCCCTAGAAGCTCATGAGCTTATTGAGGATTAGCGACCACGATGTTCCTGTTGCGCGAAGCCATACCGTCAGACCTCGAACAGTTGCGCGACCTGGCGCGTAGGTTAAACACGCTCAACCTGCCCAATGATTCCGCGCGCCTCCAAAAGCTGTTGGATGTCAGCCGTGGCAGCTTCGGCGGTGTCTACCGCGAGGCGCAGTTTCGCGACTACCTATTCGTGATGGAGGACGTCGAGGAGCAGCGGCTGATCGGCTCGTGTCTGATCATCGCTCAGCACGGCACCTACGAGCGGCCGGCGGTGTATTTCAACGTGCGCGAGGAGCAGAAATATTCGACCACTCTCGACAAGCACTTTGTCCACCAGGTGCTCCAGCTGACCTTCAACTACGACGGGCCCACCGAGATCGGCGGGTTGATTTTGCATCCGGATTACCGCGGCCACCGGCTCAAATTGGGCAAGTTCTTGAGCTTCGTGCGCTTCTTATTCATCGGGATGCACCGCGACCTGTTCCGCGAGCGCATCGTCGCCGAGCTGCTGCCCCCGCTCAATCCCGACGGCACCAGCGAGCTGTGGGAGCGGCTGGGCCAGAACTTCACCCACCTCGATTATCGCACCGCCGACATGCTCAGCCGCGATAATGTCGAGTTTATTCGCAGCCTCTTCCCGAGCACGCCGATCTATACGGCGCTATTGCCCGAGCACGTCCGCGACATGATCGGGGTGGTCGGCGAGCAGACCCGCCCGGCCAAGCAGATGCTCGAGCATATCGGCTTTCGATGGGACCGATCGATCGATCCCTTCGACGGCGGGCCGACCTTCTCTGTGAACGCCGATAAATGCGCTCCGGTGGTCGACACCCGGCGCGTGGAGTACGCCGGCGAGTTGGCCGAGGGCGCCGACGCCGACGGTCAGGCGCTAGTCGCCGTGGAGGACGCCGACGGCGAGGCGCGTTTTCGGGCGGCTTTGTGCGATTACCGCGAGGTCGACGACGGCGTGGAGCTTCGCTCGGAGGTTTTCGACCGTCTTCGGCCTTCCGAGGGGGCGGAGATTGGGTTCTTGGCATGGTGAGTTCAACGGTGCCAGGCCATCCTGGCCTGGATCCAGACCTGGTGGAGCTTCAAGGATTTAACCGTCGGGTTGGAGCGCGCTCGTTTATGCGGCTTGACCGTGCTCCGTCGACGCCGGCCGCATAAACCTGCGCGCCCCAACCTCATCCATCGCGGCGGTTATTTTCTTAAACTTCCAGAAGGTTTGGCACCGTTGAATAAACCGACTGGAATATCCAACCCCTCCGATCACCTTGATTCCAACGCCCCGAACGGGTTAGGTGTGCGCAGAGCAGGTGCACTTCAACGAGGAACAGATTCATGTCCGGCACGAAGATCAATGACAACGGATTCGGCGTCGCCGTCGTCGGCGCCACCGGCGCGGTCGGCCGCGAGATGCTCGAGTTGCTCGAGGCGCGCGACTTTCCGGTGCGCACGCTCCGGGCGATGGCCTCGTCGCGCTCGGCGGGCAAACGTCTGGAATTTGCCGGCAAAGAGGTTGTGGTTGAGGACCTGCAGACGGCCTCCTTCGAGGGCGTCGACTTCGGGCTATTCTCGGCCGGCTCGTCGGTCAGTCAGGAGCATGCGCCGCGGGCAGCCGAACAGGGAGTGGTGGTCATCGACAATACCAGCGCCTTCCGCATGGACCCGCAGATCCCGCTGGTGGTGCCCGAGGTCAACGCCCAC
Organism: uncultured Bradymonadales bacterium; assembly: GCA_964386725.1. Lineage (GTDB taxonomy): Bacteria > Myxococcota_A > Bradymonadia > Bradymonadales > Bradymonadaceae > CAYLTX01. Next base: position 5,530 of record CAYLTX010000148.1, read on the forward strand.
GCCATCGTCGACGAGCCGGGCATCATCGCCAACCCGAATTGCTCGACCATCCAGATGGTCGTCGCCCTGAAGCCGCTGCATGAGGCCGCCGGCCTCGAGCGCGTGGTGGTCAGCACCTACCAGTCGGCCTCCGGCGCCGGCCAAAAGGGCATCGACGAGTTGATGGCCTCGGTGCGCGCCTATATGGACGGCACTGAAGAGCCCGAGGCGAATAAGTTTGCGCACCCGCTGGCCTTCGAGGCGCTGCCGCATATCGACGTGTTTTTCGACTCGGGCTTTAGCCGCGAAGAGCTCAAGATGGTCAACGAGACCCGCAAGATCATGGGGCTCGACGGCCTCGAGGTCGCCGCGACCTGTGTGCGCGTGCCGGTGGTGCGCAGCCACTCCGAGTCGGTGACCGTCGACCTGGCCGGCCCGCTGAGCGCCGACCGAGCCCGCGAGTTGTGGGAGGGCGCGCCCGGGGTCCAAGTGCTCGACGACCCCAAAAACAACGTGTATCCGCTGGCCCGCCAGGCCGAACGCACCGACGAGACCTGGGTGGGCCGGGTACGCCAGGACCTCGACCGCGACAAAACACTGCACTTCTGGGTGGTCAGTGACAACCTTCGAAAGGGGGCCGCCTTGAACTCGATCCAGATCGCCGAAGAGATCGTGCGTCGCAGAGGTTAACTCGCCGGACTCAGCCGGCGCGATGCATTTACTACTGATGGATATGATATGAGTGTCTCGACCGAAACGAACGCACGGAGCCAGACAGGGAAGTCCTCGAGCCGATGGGCGATCTATGCCGTCGTCGCTTTTTTTGCGGCCTCGAGTTGGATGGCCGTTTCGTCGCCGGCGCATGCGCTCACGCCCAGGAAGGGCGGCGACTCCGTGCTCGGCGTCCAGATCCGACCGGAGGCCACGTTCGCCGATCCGTTGCCCGACGTCGAGCAGGACGAGCATGAGGTGATCGCCGGGCGCGAGCAATGCGAGAGGATGCTCGCTGACGAGACGCCGATCACCTACGCGTTCTCACTCGCCGCCAGCGCTCGAAACGTGGTCGCGACTGAAGATATCATGTTCTTCGCCGTACCCGTCTCGGACACCCCGGACGACTTCGATTGCGATCATGATGATATCGACAGTTGTGAAGCCGTCACCGATCGAACCATCTTCGAGCTAGACGTCGAGGATGGTGAGGCCGGCGCGCAATCGGTCCAGACCGTCTCGGTCGACTTCGACGACTTGGTCGACGAGGCAATCGAGGACCTCCCGTACGCCGAGGAACTGGTGCCCATCGAGTCGACCGCTGATTGTCACCCCGACGACGAGGACGCCTTCGAACAACAATATGTCGTGCGCCTGATCTTGCGGGGCGAAACTGCGGGCGCCGCGAAGAGGTTGGCGGACGCGGCTATTCGCATCGACACCATCCGCCCGCCGCCTCCCTCCTCGATCGTCGATGTGACCGCTACCGAGAGCACGTTGCATCTGGTCTGGGAGCAAGCCGAGCGCGGTGACGCCGAGCGCTACCACGCGTTTTGGTCCACCGAAGACATCACCGGCATGGACATCGAAGCGCTCGAGGACAGCGACGCTGAGCGCCGGCAAATCACGCTGCAAAATGATGACCCCGATGGCACGACCTTCGAAGGCACGGTCGGCTTAGAGGGCGTGGACACCGATGACCCGGACGAGCGCGTCTTCGTGGCCATTGTTTCACGCGACGAGGCGGAAAACTTCAGCCAGCCCACCTTCGCCGAAGAGGGCATCGAGGTGCTGCCGGTCATCGACTTCTGGGAGGGCTACCGCGAGGCGGGCGGCTCCGAGAGCGGCGGTTGCACCAGCGCCGGAGGCTCGCTGCCGGCCGGCGCGTTGGGTCTGCTGGTCTTCGCAGGCGGGCTGGTTTGGCGTCGGCGCCGGCGCAGCTAACTTTGTGCTAGATCGACCTCGACGGGCGCCCGATGCGATTGGCGTGCTGCATTTTTAGATTGACTTATGCATTGTGAGCTGATGAATCGACAGATGAAGAGATTTTGGCTTTTTTCGGCAGCATCATTCCTATGCGCCGCTGCTTTCTTGGTGCCCAATACTGCCCACGCCGAGAGCCCGATCACGGGCATCAGCGAGCTTCGCTTCGGGGCGTATTACCCGTCCATCGACGACGAGGAGGGGATCGCCGGCCAGCCCTTCGCCGACACCTTTGGCGAGGGTAACCGGCTGCTATTCTCCTTTGAGACCGGCCGCCACATCATCCAGGGCTACGGCGCGCTGGGGGTCAGCGTGCGCATCGGCTACTCCTCCTTTGACGGCGACGCCGTCATCGAGGGCGCCGGCGACGCCGACATCGACGAGTCGACCGACTTCCAGGTCTTGCCGCTGTCGGCCTCGGTGTACTACCGCCTGGATATCGCCGAGAAGCGCTGGAGCATCCCGCTGGTCCCGGTGGTCAAGGGCGGGCTGGACTATATTCCCTGGTGGAGCAACGCCGGCGACGGCGACAGGGCCACCTTCGAGGGCGACGACGCCAGCGGCGGCAAGGCCGGCTGGCACCTGGCCGCCGGCTTGCACCTGCATCTCGACTGGCTCGAGCCGGGCAGCTCGGCCAAATTCGACGCCATGTGGGGCGTCAACAATACCTACGCCTTCGCCGAGTATATGATGCTCCAGGCCGACGATTTTGGCGGCGAGGGCTTCGACCTCTCCGATGATATGTGGACGTTTGGGCTCGCGTTCGAGTTCTGAGATGGGTTGCGATTTTTGTGAACTCGTTGTGTGACGGAGATCCCTGCCTTCTCGTCCGCGTTCTTGGTTCTTGGGGCAGCTGTACCAAGAACCAAGAACCAAGAACCTCAACAAAATGCCCTCCATCCACAGCCTTTTCAATTTGTGTGAGAGCAAATCGTCTCAACAACCCGCATGAAAAAGCAGTTTCGCATAGTCGTCGCCTACGACGGCACCGCCTATCACGGCTGGCAGATCCAGCGTAACGCCCGCTCGATCGAAGGGGAGCTGGAGAGGGCCGCCACGCGCATCCTCGACTGTGAGCCCGACGAGGTCAAAGTGCAGGGGGCCAGCCGCACCGACGCGGGCGTCCACGCGCTCGGCCAGGTCGCCCACATCGCCTACGACCTCGACAAGCCACGCACGGCCTGGGACTTCGTGCGCGGGCTCAACGGTCTGACCGACGACGATATCTGCGTGGTCTACTGCGAGCCGGCGCCCGCCGACTTTCACGCGCGCCACTCCGCGCGCGGCAAATTATACCGCTACGAAATCTGGAACCACCGCTTCCCCCACCCGCTCAGGCGACACCGCTCCTGGCGCGAGGTCGGCGACTTCGACCTGGAAGTCATGCGCCGAGGCGCCCGGCAACTGATCGGCGAGCACGACTTCGAGGGCTTTCGGGCCGCCGACTGCCACTCCGAGACCACCGTCCGCGAGCTGACCCGCGTCGAGATCTTCGACGACAGACCTCGCATCATCATCGAGGTCGAGGGCACCGCCTTTCTCAAATATATGGTCCGCGTCATCGTCGGCACGCTGGTTTATATGGGCATGGGCCGCAAAGGCCCGGACACCATCGCGCGGATGCTCGAGACCAAGAATCGCTCGCTTGGCGGCAAGACCGCGCCGGCGCACGGGTTGACGCTTGTTGAAGTGTTTTATCCGGGGTTTCCGTGGGAGGATGGGGCCCCGGAGATTGGTGGGAGGTATATGGAGGGGTAGTTTGGGTGGTTGTGAAGTGGTCGGTTTCTGGGGCACCCCTCCGCCGTGCGCTGTAAAGCGCGCACGGCACCTCCCCAGGGTCTTCGACCTGGGGAGGAACTTTCCGCTCGATCGCGCAGGGGTTGCTTTCTGAACAGCAGGCAGTCAATGCGCGATCATGCGGAAGGTTCCTCCCCATTCGGCGTTCAGCCGCCATGGGGAGGTGGCGCGCCGTCAGGCGCGACGGAGGGGTGCCTCAGAAACCCACCACCTACTCATCCCCACCCGGCAAAAACCCGATCAAACCCAACCCACAAAGCCCCAACACCGACAAGACCAGCGCCGCATTCGAATAAATCGGCGCGGCCACATCCAGCCCCAGCCAGCTCGTGGCGCCGGGTGACTGCAGCTCCACGGCGGTCATCGCCAGCGCGACGCCGGTGGCGCCGCCGATGAATAAGATCATCATGAACATGCCCAGCCCGCCGGAGGTCTGCTCCTCGGGGAGCACCTTGGAGGCGGCCGACAGCAGTGGGGTTTGCACGTAGGCGAATCCCAGGCCGGTCAGGCCCATGCCCACGGTCACGCCCACCGGGCTTCCGCCGGCGAAATAGGCGGTCATCAGGTTGCCCAACAGCAGCACGGCGATGCCCACGCCCACCGGCAGACGCGTGCCGACGCGGTCGGCCCAGGTGCCCGCGCGTCGCGACAAGAACGCGATGGCCAGCGCCCCGGGAAAGAGCACCACGCCCACCCAGATGGGGGCGAGCTCGTTGACCTCTTTCATGAAGATCGGCACCAGCACGATGGTGCCAAAGCGGGTGCCATTGGCCGCAAATGCCTGCAGGCAGGTGCTCACATACGGCACATTGCTGAACATCGACGGCTCCGTGAAGGGCTCGTCGACGCGACGGATCCACAGGGCGAAGAGGACCAGCAGCAGCACGCCGCCGCCGGCGGTCGTAAAGAAGACGACACCGACGCCGTCCTGCACGGCGTTAAAGCCGTACATCAGCAGGGCCACGCCCGCGCCCATCAGGATCGAGCCGACCAGATCGAAGCGGCCGCCCTGGACCTCGTCGAGTGATTTGGGCAGCAGCCGCCAGGCCAGCGGTAGCGCGAAGAGCACCACGCCGACGACCGCAAAGACGACTCGCCAATTGGCCACCTGCAGGATGATGCCGCCCAAGAACGGGCCGATGCTCGCCGCGAAGCCCACCGAGCTGAGGATGACGCCCATGGCTGCGCCGCGCTCGTGTTTGGGGATGAGTCGGCTGATGATGGTCGAGCCCATCACCGGCAGCGCTGCGCTGCCCATGCCCTGGAAGATGCGCAGGCCGATGGCCACCTCGATGGTGGGGCTGAGCGCCACCGCGATCGCGGTCAGGCCGAGCACGGCGATCCCGGAGAGATACAGCCGGCGGATGCCCACGATGTCGGCCAGCCGGCCGTCGATGGCGTTGAAGATGCCGAAGCTCAACGCGTAGCCGGTTACGATCCAGCCGTATAGGCCCTCGGACGCGCCGAAGTGATCGCCCACATACGGTAGAGCGACGTTGACCATCGTGCCGTTGACGACCGCCAAGAAGACGACGCCGGACAGCAACAACAACACCACGCCCGAGCTTTCGGCCGTGGCGTCGGTGGGAGTCTCGGTGGGTTTTGGGACGGGAGAGTCCATGAGGGGAAATCGTGGTGCAGATGGTGCGGGTTTCCTCTCCGCTCCCGTACGTGACAATCAATCTTTCTGCAATGTTCCGTATTTGATCCGAAGGGGGTTCAGATCGAGCTCGGTGTCGTGCTTGTCCTGGTAATGGCTGACGAAGTCCTCGAGGACGCGCTTGCTCATCTGCTCGTCGAATTGGTCTTTATACGCGCTCTTTTCACGCTCGAAGCGCTCGCGGGAAGGCAGCTCGCGCTCGAGCAGGCGCCCCCCCCAGACCTTCTGGCGCGATAAGATCGGCTCTTCGACCACCGGCGAGTCGAGCGTCAGGTCGAAGGCGCGCTTGGCGAACTCCTCGGCCAAGCCCACGCCCGCAATATAACCGCGCTTGTTTTTGGCGAAGAGCTCTGTGCGCACCACGTCGAGCCCGTCGGCCTCGAGCCCTTTAATCAACTCGTCGAGCGCCTCGTCGCCGACTTCGCCGTTGTCCGTGGTGGGGAGCTCACCCATGGTGTCGATCGCCTCCTCGACCTTGGCGCCTCGGGAGGGCACCACGCTCTGCTGTCTGAGCAACTCGGAGGCGATCTCGCGTTTGAGCGATTCGGTCAGCGTCGCCTCCTTGGACTCGCGAAAGCCGGTGACCTTCCAGGCATAAGCGCCCCGCGGGCCCCTCATCTGATAGCCGCTTTGGCCCTCCTCGGAGCTGAACGCCCTTTTGTTTTCTCCACGCACCAGCAGCCCATTGGCGTCGACGCTCAACCCCAGGTCTTCGGCGATCTCCTCGGGCGACTCTTCCTCGCCGAGGCGTTTTGCGGCCTCCTCGAGCTTGGCGGGATCGGCCTGCGAGCGGTCGGCCGGCAGCAGGCGGACCATGCGCACCATCTTGGGGGTGCGGTACCGATCTTTATTCTCTTCGAAGTGCTCCTCGATGCGATCGGGGCTCTGGGCGATAAAGTTGGAGATCTCCTCCATGGTCGGGGTGTTGCGCGCCGACACGACCAGCAGGCCCACCCGGTCGTGCTCGGCCGCATAAGTCTCCCACAGCGAGTCCTCGTCGATATTCTCGAGCAGGCGATCGCGCAGCTTCTGGCGCAGCACGAGGTCGGTGGCGATCTGGTCGAGGTCGTCGCGGCCGAGCCCGCGCTTGGCGAGCTCGGCCGGCTCGTCGTCATCACCGGCCAGGAGTGGCGCGAAGGGAGCCAGCCGCGATTCGTCCTCGAGCGCGGCGATCTTCTCGCTCTGTGTCGCCTCGAGTCCGCGCTCGGCGGCCTCGTGGGCGAGGATCTTGGAGCTGAGCAGGTTTCGAACCGCGTTGATCTGCAAGTGGGGCGCGGCGAGGTTCTCCTCGGGAACTTCGGTGGTGCCTTTGGGGGCGACCAGCATCGAGCGCTGCATGGCGCTCTCAAAATCCGACAGCGTCACCTCGATCTCTCCGGATTTGGCCAGCACCGTGTCCGGGCCGGGCGTAGGCCCGTCGGCGTAGACGATACCCGGTGAGGCTTGCTTCGAGTCTGCGCCTTCTTGCGCGCCGTCGTCTGCAGGCTGGTCGGCGGTGGGCTGGTCGGGCTCGACGGAGCCATCCGCCGAGGGCTTGTCACAGCCCCAAAGGACCACCAGCAGCGCCAATAGGCTCGACCATTTGGCCGTGTCGATATGCCGAAGTACTGCACTTGTCATCTTCAAAAACCTCTGTTAGAAGTGCGCGGCTGCCAATTATGGCGGCGTATTTTATCCACTGCTTTTGGCACCTGTGGGGCTGCTTCAGCGGACCGGACACTTTTTGTGCCTCGTTTCCTGACTCGGCGTGTTCGAGCCTCCCAAAGCGGCACCACAGTAACGACAGGAGAATATCATGACAAAGAAGAGTCCGCTTCAGCGCGTTCGAGAAGAGCACGGCTCCAAAGATGAGCTGGCCACCAAGGTCCTCGACATCCTCGAGGTTCCCGAGGACGAAGAGCCGGCTGACTTCGAGCATCGTATCCGCACGCTGAGCAATCGCAAGCTCATCCGCCTGTGGCAAGCCCACCAGAGCCTCGATGAGAAGTACGGATCGAAGGAAGAATTGGTGGAAAAAATCACGCTCGCCCGCTTCCCTGGCGGCAACGAAGACTACGCGCGCAAAATTTCGGGCTTCACCGTCCCGAAGCTGCTCGATCTGGCGCGCCGCTTCAAGGTATGAGAGCACTCGTTGAATAGCGAAGTGTAGAATCAACAAAAACCGGAGCCTCGGCCCTCGCCGCGGCTCCGGTTTTTTGCGTTGGGTCTGGCCTCGCCCCGGTCGACGCGGTCGCACGGAATGATCCCGGCTGGGGCCGTGTTGGACATATTAACGAGCGCGCGAGCCCATCGGGTGTGTCGGCAGCTCGTTTTCAGCCTCAGTCAGTCTATTTTACCGGCCCCTGTTGCTTGTAACTTCATCTCAAACACCATAGACTACTGAGGATTGTAAATCGGGACGGGTGCGTGTCGCGCGGCGGCACGTGCCCGTTCGCGCGTCAAGTGACGACTGGTTGATTTGCGTCGATCACGGGGCCCGACCCCAAGAATCTCAAGGAGATCCATGGCGACGGAGTTCGAAGTAGGAGATAAGGCCGTTTACCCTGCGCAGGGCGTCGCGGAAGTTGTGGGGGTCGACACCAAGGAGATCATGGGCACCAGCCAGACCTTCTATGTGTTGCGTGTTCTCGATTCCGACAAAAAGATAATGATTCCGGTCGACAACGTCGAAAACGTCGGCCTGCGCAATATCATCAACGATGAGGAAGTAGAGGAGGTCTACGACATCCTGCGTGAGCGCGATGTCGACCTCAACACACAGACTTGGAACCGGCGCTACCGCGCCTATGTCGAGAAGATCCAGACCGGCAGCGCCTTCGAGATTGCCGAGGTGCTGCGCGATCTGAACCTGCTCAAATTCGAGAAGACGTTGAGCTTCGGCGAGCGCAAGATGCTCGACACCGCCCGGCGTCTATTCGTTCAGGAGTTGGCGATCGCCAAGAACAATACCGAGCAAGAGATCATCGACGAGCTCGAGCATATCTTCTCGGCCTGATCGCGACGATAGAGCTCGCGTGAGCGAAGAAACACAGAGAAAAAGCCCGGCTCGAGTCATCGAGCCGGGCTTTTTTGATGGGATCCGTCGAGTTATTGACAGATGCCTACGTCATCGCGGTCCTGATCATATCGGACGCAGCTGCGTCCGTTGGCGCAGTCCGTATCGCCCTCGGCGAGTCGGCAGAATCGGCTGCACTGGGGCCCGTCGAAGTCGCCCGTGGGGAAGCATCCGGTGGCGTCCTGGTTGCAAGCTCGAAAGATATGACGTTGGCGGCACGACTCGCCGGGGGTGCTGTTGCCGGCGTCGGGCCGGCACATGCCGATAGTGTCGGACAGAGGCACGCAATGGCCGGCCGAGCAGTCGGTGCCATCGTCGAAGGCGCGTGTATACGGCCGGCAGCCCTCCACGCAGCGTGCGCCTTGTTGCAAGCTCATGCAAAACGCACCTGCTTCACAGTCGAAAGTATTGTCGGGATCACAACTGTCGCCGACCTGATTGGCCTCATTGGTCGGCACACACAGGCCCTCGGTGGTCTGGCCGTCGAAGGGAAGGCAGCCGAGGCCGTCGTCGGCGCAGCCCTCGTCGAGGGCGCAACCGCTCAAGCAGACCGCCTGATCACCGTCGCCGAACGCGCAGACCGAGCCCGGCTCCGGGCACGTCGCGTTCGGATCGTCGGCACTGCGGTCGCAAACCCCCAGGCAGCGAAGCTCTCCGCCCGACTCGCTCAAGTCGCCGCACCAGTAGCCGTTATTATAACCTTCCTCATTGCAGATTTGGTCCTGGCGGGTGCAAATATCCGGATCGACGGGCACGCAACTCGCGTCGTCGCAGATCTCGGTGTCGGAGCATTGCTCAATAACGGTGAATTCGCCGTTGGAACAAATCTCGGCGGTGTTGCCATTGCAGCGAGATTCGCCGCCGGTGCAGGTCGGTGTCCCTGCGTCGACTCCCGTATCGAGCATCGGCACGTCGTCGGGGGCGTCGGCGTCCGGAGTATTGTTGTCAGGGGTGTCTGTGTCGCCCGCGCCCGCATCAGCGGTCGGGATAACACCCTCGGGACGACATCGCCGCTCGACACAGACCAGTCCCTCGACGCATTGGCCGTCGTCCATGCACTCCTGGCCGGCCAGCTGCGTGCGCTCACCTGCCTCGAAGCTGCAACCAGCGAGGGCGAGCGCGGTCAGGAGAAAGATGAATAAGGATGCAAAGAAGCTCGAGCGGCTATACATGGCGACATCCAGACAAGAATTGACAGCCAGTGACGTTCTTTTAGTTCACCACACGCTTTTAGCTAAAAAGGCGCCAGTGCGCAAAGAAGCCGGCTCGTCTTTTGTCAGGAACGGCACGCCGAGTTCGCTCTGGTCTGCGGCGGTGGACATCATCAACCGGCACGGCATAGGCTGGCCGACGATGCGAACTCTGATTTTTTCCAATCTATTTATCGCGCTCGCCGCAGTGGCGCTGACCTTCGAGACATTTTACCTGCTCGGGGCTGCGCCTGCCGTGCATCAAACCGGCTCGTGGGGGCTGGGTGCGCTGGTCTTCTTCGCCACGCTCTTTGTCTATAATCTGGACCGGCTCGTGTCGGCCTCCCGGGAGGACGCCGTCGAGGTCACCGAGCGCCACCGTTGGATCCGCGCGCGTAGAAAGTGGCTGTGGGCCGCGGTCGGCGTCTCGACGCTCGGCGGCCTGGCGAGCTTGGCGTTCGTGCCGCTCGACGTGCTGTGGGGAGTGGTGCCGCTGGGGGCGATCTCCTTGGCGTACTCGCTGCCGGTGATGGTCAAGGAGGGCAAGCGGCTGCGTCTCAAAGATCTGCCGGGCCTCAAGATCTTTCTGATCGCTCTGGTGTGGGCGTCGGTCACGGTCGTCCTCCCGGCGCTGGCCGCCGGCCTCGACATCTTTGGCGCCGACGCCGTGCTCGCATTTGTGGAGCGCACGGTCTTCATCTTCGCGATCACCTTGCCCTTCGACGTGCGCGACCTCGAGCGTGACCGCCAGGCGGGCATCCGCACGCTCCCCATGAAGCTCGGCGCGGGCCGCACGCGCGCACTCGCCGTGGGGTTGATGCTCGTCTTCGTGGCCATCGTCGTCGCGCATTACGGGCTCGCCGTCGACGGGGCGACGGTGCCGCTGGTGGCCTCGGCGCTGCTGACGGCGGTGGCGCTTTGGTTCTCCGCCGAGGTTCGCGGGGCAATGTATTACGTGGGGTTTTTGGACGGGATGATGTTGGTGCAGGGGTTGTTGGTGATGGGGTGTTTTGAGGTGTTTTAGGTGATCAGAACCGTGACCGTGCACGTGACCGTCTGATGATCCCACACATC
>CAYLTX010000149.1:0-6748 GCA_964386725.1 uncultured Bradymonadales bacterium
GAGCAGCTATCCACGCAAACGACGCAGTCGAACTGCTTAACTTACTGGCATTAGCGTTAGCCTTTAATAGACGACGCCGCGAACCTGCTCGGAAGTTACATTTTGCAGGTCCGCGGCTTCGTCTATTTAGGGCGCCCTGAAAAGCGGGCGCGAAAGGCCATTTGTGGGGTGCGTTCGATGCAGGATTCGGGTCGGCGCGTCAGCATGGTGCCAGGGTGTGATCGCCCTCACCCAAGCCCGAAGTTGCCGGAACCCGGGGTAGTCTCTATGATTGGGTTAGCCCAACCGGACCGAAGCTACGTTGCCTACACTCCTGCCCCCTCGATCTCGTGGACCGAAAGATAGATCGCACAGCCGTCAAGAAGGTGAGCCTGCACGAGGCCGGCAGTGACGCCGCGTTTTGGCGCTCGCGCCCGCCCCAAGAGCGGCTCGAGACCGTCGAGATGATCCGCCGAGAATATCACGACTGGCCCGAGGACCCCGAAGATGAAGATATCCCCCGATTTCAGAGAGTTTGTAGCGTGCGCAAACGCGCATGACGTGCGGTTCCTGATTGTCGGCGGATACGCCGTGGCTTTCCACGGGCACCCCCGTTATACCAAAGATCTCGATGTCTGGGTCGAGTCTACTGCGGAGAACGCACAGCGACTCTTGAAAGCTCTCGAAGAGTTCGGTTTCGGCGCATTGGATCTACAGGTCGAGGACTTCCTCGAGCCCGACCAAGTCATCCAACTCGGCTACCCGCCACTTCGCATCGATCTTCTGACCAGCGTATCGGGGGTTTCATTCGACGAGTGCTACCCGAATCGCCAAGCGGTGGAAGCCGACGGAGTCGAATTGCCCTTCATAGGGCTCGCCGACTTGAAGGCTAATAAGCGTGCGAGCGGTCGTCACCAAGATTTGGCCGATCTCGAGAACCTCGAATGAGGAGGCCCCTGTTCTCATCGACGCCTATCTGAGGACCATGAGCCGTGCAGACCCGCATGAAACGGGGCTCGTCGGGGAACGTGGTTCCTGTACGTCGGCCGAAGCTATTGAGGCAAATAACCCTGATCTGTCGCAGAGAGGCTGGCGTATGTTCTTCAAGAACGAGTACGAGAGAACAGTGGAGCTAATAGACAACGCGCTAGACGCAATCGAGGAAGAGCTTCGTGCACCAGTTGAGCTACCTCCCAATGTAAAGCAGACGCATCTGCGCCTGCTGGCTAGCGAACTCGAGCAAGCCCGAACAAAGATCGTGGACCGTCAACTCCGAGCGATATTTCAGTATGGTCAAAGCCGAAAGCTGATTTCCGACATGTGGCCATACGATTATGAGCTGGTAGAAGTTATTCTCGGAGCTTACCAAGCTGTGGACGCAATTACGGACGGACGAGATGCGTAAGCCCGAATTTCGCTGCGCCACGGGGGCAGCACGAGCAAAGTTGGCAGATCGGTTCGACCTGCCAATTGGCCCCCGAATGCAGGATTGGGAGTGGGAGGTTGCTGACCCCAATCGCATCGACGAGTTTCTCGCTGCCTACAAGTCTGGCGAACTCGACGATGACGAGCGTTTCACTCTCATGGAAATGCTGATCCAGTCATTTGCAGACTTGGAAGAAGACTTGGAGACGCATCCGCGCTGGACGGAATTACTCGATCTGCTGGAAGAGAATGCCGAGTTACACGCGAGGACCCTCTGGTACTGGGCTACGCCAGCGGTAGACGACATTGAGCCCGAGTGGAGTGTGTCTCCGTACCTGTGGGAGGTAGTTCAGCGGCGTCGGGATGTATTTGAGACGTAAAATTAAGGGGTCAATGGGCAACAATAGCCCTCAAGCGCGGTCTCAAGTGGCACTTTGGCCAAACCGGTGATTTACTGCCAAGAGTTCACCACAGCATATCGCACGTCCTCGTCAAGTTCCGGAAAGAGTTCTGAGAACTCTCGGAAGGTAATGCGGCATCGTCCCCGATCGGGGATGGGCTCTTCCAAGACACGACCCCTGGCCAGATGCATCAGAATCGACACGCTGGGGGTGTTTTCGAGCAATCTCCGCACCCCTTCGACAACCTGCCGGTCAGCCCCGTTTTGCTTCCCCACGACATGGGAGGCACCATGTCCGGCATTGACGAGCAGCACGGTTCCATCCTTATTGCCGAGCGTAGCAGCGCCGATTGGGCTGCCGGATGCGTCCTCGATGTAAAGGGGATCGTCGAAAGCTGCTTCGAGTTGCGCCTGCTCTGTCGGCGCCGCAACCGCTAAGAAGTAAGTCATACGGAGGCCCTAGGATCGTGGAAAATCTCCAAATGCCAGTTCGGCTCGGGGCTTCGGAAGTCGTAGATTTGTCGACTTGGTGTATACGGCTCTGGCGGCTCCGGGTTTGACATGAGCATGTGCCACTCGAACGATACTTCCGACGACGGCTTTGGGAACTTGAGGCGAACGGGCGAAACGAACTGCGCCGTCGTACCTCCAACGCCCCAGACTGCGGTCCCGGCGATCTCCAGCCTGTCGTCGCCGAGTTTTGTGTCGCCCACCAACACGGCGTCTACCCAACGGCCCGACTTCCAGAGGCGGGAGGGCGTAAGGAGAACTTCGAGCAACTGCCCGCAGCTGTGAGCAAGATTTTGCTGTTTGTCTTGCGTGGGTTCCTCGATCCAATCAACAGCATCCCTCCACACGGCTTCAAACTGTGAGACCGTCGGCGGGATCTCCTGCTTTCGCTGTGACATTTCGGACCTCGGCTGATTGGCTCGCAGTTAAGTGCTTTGCGCGCTAGTTGCCTTCTCGTCTATATTGATGACCCATGAATGATATCGACAAGTTAATCGACAAGCTTCGCAAGGTCGAGGCATTGCGCCATCGGGGCGCGACGCAAGGCGAACGGGCGGCGGCCACCTCAGCACACAAGGCATTGCTCGCGCGTCTGAAGCAGCTCCGTGAGGCCGAACCGCCGGTCGAGCAGAAGTTTACCTTCGCTGATTCGTGGAGTCATCGGCTCTTCATGGCCTTGTGCCACCACTTCGGGCTCGAGCCGTATCGGTACAAGGGCCAGCGCTATACGACCGTGATGCTGCGCGCTCCGACCGAATTCGTCGATGAAGAGTTGTGGCCGATGTTTCTCGAGTACTCCGACATTCTCGAAGAACACCTCGATGAGGTCACCCGGCAGGTTATCGAGCGGGTGTTCGAGGAGCAGGAATGACAGTGCAAGTGGCGCCATCCCCTAAGTAGCCTTATCTCTAATAGTAAAGAGCCGCGTGCGCTCGGAGCCCACATGTCGCAAGACGAGCTGAAGTTGACCCTCGATCACGTCACGTTATCCGTCGAGGACTTGCCACGGGCGCGTGACTTCTACCGGCGACTTCTCGAGCCCATCGGCCTGGAGATCGTCGCAGAGGTGCCCGCCTCCGTGGCCGACGTGCCAGTGGTCGGCTTTGGAATCGGCCGAAAGGGCGCGTTCTGGCTGGCCGAGAGCGGCCGGCAGACACCCGCATTTCATGTGTGCTTTCGGGCGCCGAGCCGCGCCGCGGTGCGTGCGTTCCACGAGGCGGGCATGGCGGCCGGCGGCTCCGACCACGGTGCACCGGGCATTCGTGAGGAGTATCATCCCGCCTACTACGCCGCCTTTGTGCTCGACCCGGAAGGGCATAACGTGGAAGCGGTGTGTTTCGAGCCGGAAGAATGAGGACATAGCCGCATACCCGCATGAGCCGGGGCTCGTCGGAATGTACTTCCCGTACGGCGGTCTAGGGTTGAGTCGCGAGAGAGGCAGTCATGACGAATATCGAAATGCGCACCATCGCGCACGTGCAGGCTAGCAGGAATGATCCGGGCGATGAGGATTGGGGCGGGGTCGAAAGCGTGCTCGAGCTCGAGTCAGAGTGGCGCGGTGCGCTCGATGGCATCGACAACTTCTCTCACGCCCTCGTCGTCTTCTGGATGCACGAGGCTCCGGCACCGTCCGGGGTGAGTCGGCGTCCGCGCGGCCGCGATGATATGCCGAGGCGTGGTCTGCTCGCGCAGCGCTCGCGGCACCGGCCCAACCCAATTGGAGTGACTGCAGTCGAGGTCGTCGAGGCGTCCGACCATCGCCTCGTGGTACGGGGTCTCGACGCTATTGATGGTACGCCGGTGCTCGACATCAAGCCTTATGTCCCGGACTTCGACGCCCGACAGGCGCACGTACCAGAGTGGATGGAGCAGCTGATGGCCGGCTACTTTTGAGATGTTCCATACGGCACCACTTTACGCACGTAGCATCACAGCAAAGAAGAAGCCGCTCAATTGCGCGACACCGGTTCGATGAGGGAAGTGGGTACGTCGATCGATACACCTGTTCTGCCTAGTTCGAAGAAGGGCGTGTGGTCTCCAAAGAGTGGTACTTCTGGGACTGAGGTCTGTTTGCGCTAAGACGGTGCCGGAGACCATGCGTCCTATGACAGGGATGCTGCGCACTCCGAACGTCTGGCAGCAGGGTTAGATTGCAAGGTCATTCATGCTTGGAATAACTGCTAAACTCAAGTGCTGGTACTGTCGTCGAAAGTACCGAGTCGGCACAACCCTTAGCCGCTTCTTGGCTCCGGACATCCGTCGTGACGTACAGGTGCTCGATGCGTCACAGCTCGACGATGGGTTCATCACCGTTAAGGTTCGAACGTGGAATGTCCTCTATGCACTCAACGGCATAGACGAGGAGCCAGCGTTTGGAGAACCGGTATGCGTTTCTCTGGACTCTCTTTGGACGTGGAGCGGAGAATCGTGGGGAGGACCCATTCCCCCAGAGAGCTGGATGAGTGATGACTCCGGTTGAAAGTCTATTCAAGCGCGGCGATTAACCCCTGCCGGGTGAGAAGTTCGCGCGCCACGCGGGCGCCGTTGCCGCCCGGCGGCTCGGTGGCTACAATTGCCTCGGGCTTGTCGATAACGCTTCCTCTCATCGAGAGTTGTGACCATGACTGCTGAACCTGTCGATCGCGCGCCTCGTCGCCGACGCTTTTCGGTCGATGAGTATCACCGGATGGTCGAAACGGGCCTTCTAAACGAGGAAGATCGCGTTGAACTCATCGAAGGGGATGTCGTCGAAATGGCACCCATTGGAAGCCGGCATGCCGGACATCTAACCCGGCTGGTGAGCCTCATGTCCAAGGCTGTCGGCGACCGGGCTCTCGTCAGCGCTCAAAACCCGGTACGCTTGGGCGACGAGTCCGAGCCCCAGCCCGATCTCGCGTTGCTCGAGCCGCGCGAGGATTTCTATGCCTCGGCTCATCCCACCGCCGCGGATATCCTGCTATTGGTCGAGATCGCCGAGAGCTCGCTCGAATACGACCGCTCCACGAAGATCCCACTATACGCTCGCCATCAAATCCCGGCCGTCTGGCTGCTCAACCTCCAGGACAATGCCATCGAGATCTACGAGCAGCCCGACGCCGACGGCTATCAGATCGTCCACTCGCTTCGCGGCGAGGCGGTCGTCGAGCATGAGGGGCTCGGGTTGTGCTTTGATGTGAGCGAGTTGTTTATTTGAGAGGTAGTAGCCCGTCAGGTCAGTGAAGACGTCCCCTAGATGGTCTTATCCATTCCTATTTCAACACTCATTCAGTACACGTCGACGGCCCTGTTGGTGTTGTCGGCAAGCTACCTCGTCTGGCGAACACTCAGCCAGGTCGTGGTCCAGCGTCGCAGCTACCGGCAGTTGCCCTTCGGCAAGCCCGAGCCGCTCGAGGCCGGCGAAGATTCGGTCGATTGTGCGCGGGCGGCGATGCTCGGTTTCGCGCTTGGCGATGCGCTGGGCATGCCGCGCGAGAGTCTTCCGGTCTGGTTCGCCAACCTTCGCTTCGGGCGCTCGGCCTCGCTGTCGCGGGGGATCGTCAGGTTTATGCGTCGTCGGGGAACGATCTCCGACGATACCCAACTCACCGTCTCCACGGCGCGCTCGGTCGACGACGACGGCTCCTACGACGCGCAACGCTTCCAGCAGCAGCTCTCGCGGTGGATCAGATATGCGATTGGTCCGGGTCGCGCGACGATGCAGGCCGCGCGTGGTTGGCGCCGCGGCGAGGACCGCCGCGACTTTGACTCGCAGGGCAACGGTGCGGCGATGCGCGTCGTCCCGCTGGCCATTGCGTTTGGTGGGGATCCAGAGCGGGCCATCGAGGCGGTGCGCCTAAATGCAGCTGCGACGCATCCCAATGCCGAGGCCATCGCCGGCGCCGAGTCCATGGCGCGGATTGTGATGTGGCTGCTTGAGCTGGACGGCGCCTCCTCCGTCGATGCAGGCGCACTGGTAGACACGGCCCTGCCTCGAACCACGAGCGAAGAGCTAGAAGATTGGGAGGCCCGACTGGGCAGCGCCGTGAGCCGCAACGCCGACAATGGCGGCCTGGCGGCTGTGGGAACCACAGGCTGGGTCAAACAGACCGTCCCGGCGGTTGCCTACTTGCTGATTCACCACGCGCACGACACAGAAGGCGCACTCGCCGAATTGTGGGCGTGCGGCGGCGACATCGACACGATCGCTGCCTTGTATTTGGCCTGTGTCGGCGCGTGGAAGGGCACACGCGTCTTCGATGCTCAACCGATCGACTCATTGCAGGGCGCGGCGGTCCTGGCCGACGAGGCCTCGCGGCTCGCCGCGATTTCTCACGAGGCCGGAAAACCCAGCATACCCGCATGAGCCGGGGCTCGTCGGGGAACGTAGTTCCCGTACGACGCCCGGAAAACCCAGCATACCCGCATGAGCCGGGGCTCGTCGGGGAACGTAGTTCC
>CAYLTX010000149.1:6758-16063 GCA_964386725.1 uncultured Bradymonadales bacterium
GACGCCCGGCCTTGTCGATAATGTCTTTTCTCACCGAGAGTTGTGTCCATAACACGCTTCTGGATCTACCATGTCATCTGCACAAATTTTCAAGTCGTCGAGTCTCGCAGTCGTCCTCGGATTGTGCTGCGGCGCCTGTGCGCCCGCGGTGACGACGCAACCTGAGCGGCTCGATTTTCTCGAAGAGAAGATCGACAGGAATATTGCACAGACGATGAAGTGTGAAGACGCCACGCTCCAATTCGAGAAGACCGAGGAGATGGGCGTGGAGTGGTATGACCATTACACCGTGGAGGGCTGCGGGCACTCGAGCACATATGTGACGATGGTCAGACAGACTGGGGACTATATTTCGTGGGGGATGGCCCCAGTGCCGGAACAAAGCGAGTACGAAGCTGCCGCCGAGGAGCAGTTGCGAGAGACGGCGGAATTCGATCTCGACTGCCAAGAACTCGACGTATCGTTCCTCCATGCGCTCGTCACGCCGATGCAAGACGGCTTCCGCGCGACGCTTGGAGTGCGGGGATGTGATAAGGCGCGTACTTACGATGCGGCCTGCGGTTCAGTGGGCATTGCTCAAGGCGAACACGAAATCTCGTGCCAGTACAGAGCCGCGTCCGCCTCCGGCGAAGCTGCGCAGAATACCCAGTGAGATTTTGCCGTCTCTGCTGGAGCCTCTGTAGATGGAATCCCGAAACACCTCACAACCGCAGGGTCATATGAATCTCGTCGTAGCGGCGCCCGCCGCATTCGAGCGTCTCGGGCTCGCGGCCCCAGGCCTCGAAGCCGAGGCTTTCGTAGAGGTACTGTGCCGCTGGCGCATTGTCGGTGACGGCGATGTCCACATAGTCGACGCCCGGCCAGCTTCTGGCGAGGTCGATCGCGGCGGTCATGACGGCTCGGCCCAGCCCGCGGCCGCGGTGGTCGGCGCGGGTGTAGACGCCCCAGATGACCGCGCGGTGAGCGAGCTTTTGTCGCATCGATCGGATAATACCGGCGGCGGCGACGAGTTCGTCATTTTGTTTGCCCTCAGTGGCGGCCTCGCTCGCGAAGATGGCGTAGTGCTCTTTTGCGAGCATCTCCTCGAGGTGAGGAATGTCGAGGCCGCGGTCGTCGTCGGGTGTGGCGCCGAAGGCCCACGGGGCGCGGGTGAGCATCTCCATGCGAAGGCGGGTGTAGCGCTCGGCATCGGATGGTTTCAGGCGGATGCATGTCATCGGGGAATCCTCTTGGATGATAGGCGATACTCGCGTTTGCGTGGCTTGGTCGGGCACGGCACAGTGCGAGCATACGTATAGCGTGAGACTTCCCGGGGGTCATTCCCGTTCGGGATAAAGCGAAATCTCCCAGGGAAGGATGGCCAGTAGATAGCACACGGGAAGGGCGGCGACCTGGTCATCCTCGTACCACTCGAGATGCTCGCGCGTTGCCAGAATACCACCGCCCTGTTCGCGTAGCGCCTTGCGGTGCTTGCGGCGCATGCGTGTCTGATATTTGACCTCGACCAGGCCACTTGGCGAACCTTCATCGAAGAGAGCAAAGTCGATTTCGCGGCGGCCTTTTTTGCTTCGGTGGTAGAATGCGAAATGTCCGAAGTGTCGTCGGAAGTGATCGGCACAGACGGACTCGACGAGATCTCCTCTTTGTGCAGGATCGGCCAGCCGCTGCATCGAGCCCTGCCACACGTCGCGCTCGCCGCGCGCCCAAGCGGCGAGGACGTGCCACGCGAAGGGGTCGAGTGGGTACAGCTTCTTCGGGCTCTTGAGGGCGGCCCGCGCTTTTGAAGGGTCTAAGACGCGGTAGTAGATATGCCACAGAAAGAGCCCTTCGGCGGTCTCGAGGTAGTTCCGGGCGGTATTCTTGCTGCCGATGGCGGTCTCGTCACTGACACTCGTCCAGGAGAATTCTTGGCCCAGGCGTTTGTGTCCCGCCCACGACAAGAGTTCGCGGAAGTAGGCTTCGTCGAGTCCCGCACGGGCAACTTCGCCGCGAATTGAATCGCGGTAGAGACGGTAGACATGTTCTGGGATGGTGCCGCTGTCATGTTCGGCGGAGACAGCGTAGGGGTACCCACCGGTGAGCAGATATCGCTCGAAAAGCTCTTGAAGGCGCTCGCCGTGGTAGTGAGCTTCCTCGCCTGCCTCGAAGAGGTCCTCGACAGATAAACTGGGTGGGGAGGGTAGTTTCTCGAGAAGTTGAGGCTCGTGGAGCCCCACAAAATGCCGGAAACTCAAAGGCATCATCAACCAATCCCAGTGCTCGACTGCGCCGCGTCGGCCCGGGGCCCTCTCTCCGCCGCGCCTGACATCGAGCGCATGGGAGCCGGTCGCGATGACTGTGACGTTGTCGAGTGATCCACGTCCGTGTAGCGAGCGGATGGCCACGCCCCAATCCGATACACCCGTGACTTCATCGAGCAGCACGAAGAGTCGGGCGTCGGCCTCGCGAGAGCGCCGCTGGTTGATGAATTGGTGGATATACTCCTGAAGTTGCGCGAAACTGGTGATGCCGGCACTAGCCACGTCGGTATACATGATCTGACGCGGTCGGGTGTCTGGTTGGGCAATCAAGTGGCGCACAACCCGTTTGAGTAGAGTTGTCTTTCCAACCTGGCGAGGTCCTCGCAGCGTATAGACGGCATCTTGGTCGAGTTCGAAAGGAATCGGGTGTTGGTGTACAAGCGACTGATCGGCAAGCCGTCGCAGGTGGTAGTCAGCGTCGATGGCGGAAGTGTTGCTCCACCATGGGTTTTCGCGGATATGCTCTGGAGAAAGGGGCATGATTTCCGTCGTGTTACGATTATAGTCCGTCCGATGACTATAATTCCGGAAATATAGTCAGTCAAATGAACAAAATTCCGAAATGCCCGCGGCGGCTGGTTCCGCGTCGGCCGCTTTACCGATTCAAGCGGGTTTAGACGTGCTCACTCCTCTTCGACCAGCTCATAGCCCTCGATCGCCAACCAATCCCGCATCCGCTTCTGTGCCCGCGCATCTCGAAATGAGAACCACGCCTGGCGCAGCGGTTCGTGACGGTCGAGTACCCGGCGAAAGCGGCTGAAAGCGCCGCGGCCCTCGATGGCATCGGCGAGCTCGGTGCGGAGCGCGTCGTCTTGGACCAGGTCCGTAAAGGCGGCCATATTGCGCCACGCCTCGCGCGTCTCCAGAGGCTCGACCCATAAAAAGCGTCCGTCGCTATCCTGCATGATGGCGACCCGCTGCTCCCAGATGCGGCGCTCGTACTCGCCCAGGGTATGCGGGTCGTCGTCGAATGAGACGCCGTCGTATTCGCTGAACCGCAAGACCTCGCCGGTCTGCGTGTCCAGGTAGATTTCGGCGTCACTTCCGCCGCCGCCGAATACCTCTTTGAGATCTGCGCGGGCCATCAGCGATAGCTCGAGCGGTTCGAGCTCGTCGTCGACCTCTAGCTCGTAGTCCAGAAGCGCGTCGTGGCCGACCAGCTCGTCAGGGTTTGATGGTGGTGGGCCGCCGTCGGAGTCTTCGAGCCCAAAGAATTGCTCGAAGAGTTCGACCGAGCGCTCGTACCCCTCTTCGGTCAGCACCACCGACTTGGCCTTGCCGACGGGGTCGCCGATGAATCCCTTCTCGTGGAGTCGATCCATCGTGTCCCAATCGAAGCCCTTCCAGGCACGCCACGGGCCTATCTTGTGTCGGCGGTGGGTGACTAGGTGCAGTAGCGCGAGTGTGACGTCATCGATTTTGTCGAGATCGTACGGCATAAGTGTCCTCGCGGGCTGGAGTTTTGGGCATTCTGCCGGTCAGGACTTACTCTTGTCCAGGCGCTTCGTCGAAGCAGTAGTACCAGCCTCAGTTGCCGACGGGCCAGCCGGTGGCGTTGCCGCCCGGCGGCTCGGTGGCTACACTTGCCCCGGGCATGTCGATGACGCTTCCTACCTTCGAGAGTTGTGACCATGACTGCTGAACCTGTCGATCGCGCGCCTCGTCGCCGACGCTTTTCGGTCGAGGAGTATCACCGGATGGTCGAGTCGGGTCTTCTGAGCGAGGAAGATCGCACTGAACTCATCGATGGGGAGGTCGTCGAGATGGCACCGATTGGAAGCCGACATGCCGGACACTTGAAACGTCTCGTGAGCCTGCTGTCAAAAGCCGTCGGCGACCAAGCGATAATCAGCGTCCAAGATCCGGTGCGTCTGGGCGATGAGTCCCAACCCCAGCCGGATCTCACGTTGCTCGAGCCGCGCGAGGATTTCTATGCCTCGGCTCATCCCACCGCCGAGAATGTTCTGCTGCTGGTCGAGATCGCCGAGAGCTCGCTCGACTACGACCGCTCCACGAAGATCCCACTATACGCGCGCCATCAAATCCCGGTCGTCTGGCTGCTCAATCTCGAGGACGATGCCGTCGAGATCTACGAGCAGCCCGACGCCGACGGCTACCAGATCGTCCACTCGCTTCGCGGCGAGGCGGTCGTCGAGCACGTTGGGCTCGGGTTGCGCTTTGATGTCGGTGAGTTGTTTGTTTGAGAGGCGGCTGCCCCCTCAGGACAGCGAAGACATCCCGCTAATTGGTCTTATTCATTCCTATTTCAACGCTCATTCAATACACGTCGACGGCGCTCCTCATACTGTCGGTGGGTTACCTCGTGTGGCGAACGCTCAAGCAGGTGGTGGTCCAGCGTCGCAGCTACCAGCAGTTGCCCTTTGGCAAGCCAGAGCCGCTCGAGGCCGGAGAAGAATCGGTCGAATATGCGCGGGCGGCGATGCTCGGTGTCGCGCTTGGTGACGCGCTGGGTATGCCGCGCGAGAGTCTTCCCGTCTGGTTCGCCAACCTTCGCTACGGGCGCTCGGCCTCGCTGTCTCGGGGGATCGTCAGGTTCATGCGTCGTCGGGGAACGATCTCCGACGATACCCAGCTCACCGTCGCCACGGCGCGCTCGGTCGACGACGACGGCTCCTACGACGCGGAGAAGTTCCAGCAGCAGCTCTCGCGGTGGACCAAATATGCGATCGGTCCCGGTCGCGCGACGATGCAGGCCGCGCGTGGCGGGCGCCGCGGTGAGGACCGCCGCGACTTCGACTCTCAAGGTAACGGCGCGGCGATGCGCGTGGTTCCGCTGGCCATTGCGTTTCGCAACGAGCCGGAGCGGGCTATTGAGGCGGTGCGTCTAAATGCCGCCGCGACACATCCCAACGCCGAGGCCATCGCCGGCGCCGAGGCCACGGCGAGGATTTTGATGTGGCTGCTCGAGTTGGACGGTGATGCCGCTATCGACGCGAATGAGCTGGTGGAGACGGCGCTGCCGCGTACCACGAGCGAAGATCTAGAAGACTGGGAGTCTCGACTTCGCAGCGCCGTGAGCCGGGACGCTGACGGCGGCGGCCTGGCGGCTGTGGGAACCACGGGTTGGGTCAAACAGACCATACCGGCGGTCGTCTACTTGCTCACCCGGCACGCGGACGACATAGAAGGCGCACTCGCCGAATTGTGGGCGTGCGGCGGCGACGTCGACACGATCGCTGCCCTTTATTTGGCCTGTATCGGGGCGTGGAAGGGCACACGCGCCTTCGACACCAAACTCATCGACTCATTGCAAGGTGCGGCGGTCTTGGCCGAAGAGGCCTCGCGGCTGGTCGCGATATCTCACGAGGCTGAAAAGTCGCGCAGACCCGCATGAAATGGGGCTCGTCGGGGAACGTAGTTCCCGTTCGCTGGAAGAAGACTTGGAGACGCACCCGCGCTGGACGGAGCTGCTCGATCTGCTTGAGGAGAACGCTGTCCTATATGCATCGACGATCTGGTACTGGGCCACGCCAGCGGCAGACGACGCTGTGGCCGAATGGAAGGTTGCTCCGTATCTGTTGGAAGTGCTTCAACGGCGGCGGGACGTATTTGAGTCGTAGTGAAGAGTGGGGGCGACTGGCGGCAGTAGCACCCAAGCACCGAAAGTTGGAAATGAGCTAATTTGAGGAGAAGTCACGATGACTGATGCGTCGATCGAGCGGCCCGAATACGAGCTTACGAACGAACACAGACCTTACTTCGGTTTGCAACCGGTATCGCCCGAGTGGAAGGTACGGTTCGTGGAGAGCGAGCTGTACCCAAACCTCAAGGTTTACTTTCTCGACGATCGCATCTTTAAGTACGTGAAGTTCAACGGCGACCCCCGCTCAATGCACTATTTCGAGGCCGACGTCGATCTGGCAACGGACGACGAGGGTGAGACTTGGTTCCGGCCAGTCAAAAAGACCAAGCCAAAACCAGTCACTCAAAGCGGCATGCCGAGGCCCAAAGGCCTGCACGTGTACTGGAACTGTTCGTCGGGTGAGGGTTCGGGTCGCTTGGTCTGTGAGCATGCTCGCAACAAGCGTGTACTGGTGGACTCGGGGCGAGTTGTGACTTCGCCACCTAGATATATGTTGGACTGGATTGATGCCTTTGTTCGAGATGCAGGAGACGGGCATTGGCAGCGTCTCGAAGCTGTCCAGTCGGCCAGCCGGACCCGCCCGGAGCCATGGAGGCCCGGCGATTATATTAAGATTGAGGCCGCACAGAACTCGTGGGTATACGCACGTGTGCAGGTGCCGGTTCAGTATCTGAATCGTGAGGGGCTCATCGGCGGGTTCGAAGAGGACCCCGCTCATTCGTGGATGTACTTGGCAGCATCACTATGGTGGGGGCACGTTCTGGATATCTCTCCGGACGAGGATGCACCGTCCTTCGAGCAACTGGAATCGGCGGACCGGCTGCCGGGAGGGTTTATCGAGCATCCGTATCACGACGACGGACGCACCACCGTAGTCGGGCACTCTGCCGTGCAGGCGCAGGAGCTAAATTTGCCCGAGACCATCAAGGGGCACCGCGGTAACTATTCGTATGATTGGGGCCTCGTGCACCTTTACATCGAGCACGGACCGGACCTCGATGACGTCTCGTTCCCGGGGGCTGACTCAGTCAGGAGTTCGCTACCGTGGTACGATCTCTCATCTGTCGAGGCCGTGTTGCGGGGCGAGATAGAATGCAATCGCCCATCCTGCTTCGGCACAAATGTCCCGCCGCCCAGTTACGAGGAAAGAGCCGCGCTGCTTCGACAGCTCGGGCTGTCCGAGGATATTGACTACGATACCCTCTGCGCTCACCAGAATGTCCCCGATCGCGAGGAGCTTGCTAAGATCCTCAACGATGTACCGGAGGAGGGACTGACGCCCGAACGTTACTGAGCAGGTAAGCGTTGTGTAGCGACATCAGAGACGTATCGGGTTGCTCGTACCGTGAACGTGGCCGTGACCGCGACCGTGACCCGCCGTTCCCCCGCGTACCCGGACGCATTTGCAGGCAAGCTCGACTCCGACACCTCCACAGACAATGTCTACTGAACGCCAAAAACTTCTCTTCGTCTGCAGCCGCAACAAGCTTCGCAGCCCCACCGCCGAGCGCATCTATCGCAACTCGCCGCGCTTCGAGGTGAGGTCGCGCGGCACGGCGTCGTCTGCGCGTCGCGGTGTGACGCTCGATGATGTTTTGTGGGCCGACCACATCTTCGTGATGGAACACAAGCATGCGAGCGTGCTGCGCCAGGACTATCGCGATGAGGTAGCGCAGGCGGAGCTGCACGTGCTCGATATCCCGGATGTCTACGAGTTCATGGACCCCGAACTCATCGATCTGCTCGAGGGTGCGGTGAAGCGGGTATTGGGGTGAAAGCGGGCTCGTTGGGGGACGTAGTTCCTGTACGGCAGTGGCGGCGCCCGGCTCTTTCTTCGTTGTAGTTCCTTGCCATCACGCTGACGTCCCCTCCGGTTTCGCCTTGCTCAACCACCTCCCCACGGCGCCGTCCAGCCGAAGGGGAGGTGCCTTGCGCGTTTTACAGCGCAAGGCGGTGGGGCCCGCTCGACAAGCAAGGGATTACGTCTCGAAACGCCCCAATAACGGAGGACAAATTACTCGTCTCTCGGCTCTCCATACGGATAGACATCTTCTGAGCAAAAGTCGGGGTCGTCCGGGTCGAACCCGTTGGCCTCCACGAGCGCTCGAAACTCGGCGGGCTCGACGCCATCGGGGCCAAATAGGATGCTGTTGCTGAAGCGGCCCTCCCCGATGTCATGGAAGAAGCCCTGGGCGCTGAGTATGTAGTGGTCTTTGTTCACGTCAGGATCGGGCAATCGTAAGAAGGCGACGACCTCCTCACCGACCGTGAACTGATCTGAGTCTGCCGATGTGGCTACTCGACAGTCGGGCCCCGGACCTCCGAAGCCGCGTACGGTGGGGTTGGCGGGGGAGCCGGGCTTCCATTCATCTTGAAGAGAGAGTTCGATGTAGGTGTGGTGCGGGTCGTCCTCGAAATATGTGTTCAGTGACTCGACGCGATAGACACCGATACCGTCCCGCCCCCACTCGATATTTTCGCACAGGCTTCTCGGATCCACCAAAGCTCCCACATGGGTCGTCTGGTGCTCGACGACGCCCGATTCCCCGCATTCGGACTCCGGTTCGCCGCATCCGCTCGCGAGCAGGCCTAGCGTCATTGAGATTGCAACGGGTATCGTCAGCCAGCTACGGATTGACATTTTTCCCACCAGGGTTGGTTGAGATCGAGTGGAACGAGCCACACGAGACGGACTGCGTACAAAGTTGTGCCTTGCAATCAAACTACCGCGCCGCCGCTTCCCAGTAAAGAACTCGTCGGGTACCCGGCCCCCCTGTACGCCGGTGGCTCAACCGCATGGAGCGGGGCTCGTCGGGCCCGCCTCACGTGACTTCGGCCACGATCTCCTCCGTGCGCTCCCATAGCGCCCGGGCGAGCTCGGCATCCTCGGCGCGCTGGCGCGGCTGGGCGACATTACAATCCTTCAAATACTCGCCGCTGATATCCGCGGCGCCGGGGTGCACGGCGGCCCAGGTCTGAGTCGCTGCGCCCTGCTGTTCGGTCTTCAAGAATAGCGGCCCGAGCATCGACCAGCCCACCCGCGCGACCACGTTCATATGACGGGTCAGGTTGGTGTCGATGACGCCCGGGTGCACGGCGTTGGCGACCTGCCCGGTATCCGCGAGGCGCCGCGCCAACTCCTTGGCAAAGAGCAAATTTGCGAATTTGGACTGCCCATAGGCCTTCCACGCACTGTAGCTCTTCGAGCCGTCGAGGTTGTCGAGCTCGACGCCGGCCTTTGGCCCACTCTTGTGCGCCTCGCTGCTGACCATCACCACCCGACCGTTGTCGGCGAGCTTGTCGCCGAGCCTGGTGACCAAGATGAAGTGGCCGACGTGGTTGGTGAAGAACTGCTTTTCGTAGCCGTGGACGCGCTCGAGATCGGGCAACGCCATGATGCC
>CAYLTX010000150.1:0-15758 GCA_964386725.1 uncultured Bradymonadales bacterium
TTAAGCAGTTCCTGGACCCCTGGACCCCCGGACCCCTGAACCCCTGCCTCCCATGAGCATTTCAGCAGAAAATTTGGAGCCGCCCCAATGGGGGGGAGAGGTCCCCGAGCGCGTCGAGCGCGACGCGTGTGTGCTGGGGCCGGATTGTGTCATCGATCCGCCGGTGGTCCTGTCGCCGATGGCCGCGGTGACCAACCCGCCGTTTCGCATGATCTGCCGCGAGATGGGCGCCGGGATGGTGGTCACCGAGATGCTGCACGCGCGCAAATTAATCGAGGGCGACGAGCGAACCCATAAGATGCTCGATATTCGCGCCTCGGAGCATCCGGTCAGCGTGCAGCTATTTGGCAATGAGCCGCAGGTGCTCGCCGAGGCGGCTGCGCTGGTCGTCGAAGAGGGCGCCGACGCGGTCGACCTGAATATGGGCTGCCCGATGCGCAAGGTCGTCTCCAACGGCTGCGGCGCCGGGCTCCTGAAAGATACGGAGCTCATCTTCGAGATTTTCAGCGCGATGAGCCGGGCGGTCGACGTGCCGGTGACCGGAAAGATCCGCGCCGGCTGGGATGACAGCTGTGCCGTGGAGGTGGGTCGCGCGATGCAGGACGGCGGCGCCTCGGCGGTGACCATCCACGGGCGCACCCGAAGCGAGATGTACGACGGCCACGTCGACCTGGCGATCATCGCCGAACTCAAGCGCGCGGTGGATATGACCGTGGTCGGCAACGGCGACGTGCGCGATTGGCAGTCGGCCCGGCGCATGTTCCACACCACTGGTTGTGACGCGGTGATGGTCGCGCGCGGGGCGCTGGGAAACCCGTGGGTTTTCGCCGAGATCGCCGCCGATCTTGCCGGCAGGCCGGTGCCGCCCAGGCCCGACCTCGCCCAGAAGCGGCGCACCCTGGCCCGCCACGTCGATCTGTATATCGACACCTTCGGCGAGCACCGCACGACCCTCGAGATCCGCAAGCATCTGTTGTGGTATTTCCGCCACACCCCCGGCGAGAAGATCCTTCGCCGGCAGCTGGCCGGCCTGGAAAGCCGCGCCGATATCATGGGCGCGGTCGACGCCGCCTGCGAGCAGTGCCGAGCAGCCGCCTGAGTCGGTCCGCCAAGACACTCAGTCCGCCAACACACTCAGTCCGCCAACACCCGATGCAGCGCGCTGGTGGCCAACGCCGCGGCCAGCCCGTAGGTCAGGTGGGCGCCGAGCCGATGGACGTGCTGGCGCGCCGGATAGTGTCTGGGGCCCTCGGCCAGCCCCAGCGCCGGCACGGCGATCTCGTCTCCGACCAGCCACATCGCGCCTCCGTAGGCCAGCCCCTGTAACCACTTGGGGCCGGGCAATCGCCGGGAGACCGCGTCGTAGACAGCTCCCTGAGCGGCCCCGTAGGTCCAGTGGACCAGGAGGCTGAGCTTTTCTTTTTGCTCCTCGGCCGGCTCCTCGTCGGTGACGGCCTCGTGGCCCAGCCGGGCCAAGGCCTCGGTGGAGGATTCCCCGGCCTCGTGGTGGGTGCCCAGCAGTGCGATCGAGCCGGTCTGGCCGTTGGTCTTGCGCTTTTGGCTGCGCGGATCGCTTCCCGACACGCGGGTGACCGCCGTCCAATAAGCCTTCATGGCCAGCGTGCCCGCCAGGCCGCCGACGGTGCCGATAAGGATATCCTTAAACAGATTCAGATCGTCAGTGTGTTTCATGATGGGCGTCGTTTCGAGGGGCGAGAAATGGAGCATGCCTCAAAGCTGATCACTGGTCCCGGCCATGCAAGTCCCCCGGGCCCGCGCCATCGGATTCGGCGCGAGGGCGCCGGGCGCTCGGCGTCGGATCGCTTGACGATCCCAGAGCCGTGCTTATTAATCGAGTCGCCCGATGCACACGACGCGCCGGCTGTCCAATATTTTTTGAAACGTGGGCCCGGGGGTGTGCATCACATACATAGAGCGGGTTTGCAGTACGCTTCATCATCGCTCCTCGCTTGAAGTGCAAACTTGAGGCGGGTTCATTCCATCTGACCACGAGGAGGACGAAGATGAATCAGACGGAGTCGAGAGTCGACACAAAGCAAGCTCACGTCGAGGTCGTCACCGAAGATCAACTCGGTGGCACCGACCCCCAAGACGAACAAGAGGACGAGCTGCTTGATCTGGCCACGGCCAACAAGCTGTCGGCGCTGGATGTCTCCTCTGATGCTGATCCTGTGGCCACCTATATGGCGAGACTTCAGAAGGTCGAGCCATTGCCGGCCGACGAGCAGCAGGAACTTGCGCGGCGCTATCTCGAAGAAGACGATATGGACGCCGCCAAACTACTTATTTTGACCAACCTCCGGCTGGTAGTGAAACTGGCCAAAGAATATAAGCGTCGCTGGGCCGATATGCTCGACTTGGTCCAGGAGGGCAACGTGGGATTGGCCGAGGCGGTCACCCGCTACGACCCGTATCGCGGCGTTAAATTTACCAGCTACGCCCAGTATTGGATTCGGGCGATGATTCTCAACTACCTGATGAACTTCGTTCATCCGGTGCGCATCGGCGGCTCGAGGGCCGGGCGCAAGCTGTTCTATAATCTCAAGAAGACCCGCCGCGAGCTCTCCAGGCGCGGCATCAAGCCCACCGCGCGCAAGGTGGCGGAGTACCTACAAGTCGACGAAAAAGAGGTCGTCCGTGTCGGCGCTCAGCTCGACGCCCCGCCGGTGGCACTCGACGCCCCGGCCCCCGGCTACGACGGCACCACCGTCGGCCAGCTCATGGAGGGCGAGGGAGTCGGCCCCGAAGATGCCTACGCCGAGTACGAGATCAGCTCTCAAATCGAGCAGGCGATCAATGACTTCGGCGATTATCTCGACGAGCCCCGCGAGAGGGCTATCTGGCAGGAGCGCATGATCGTCGACGACCGCAAGACCCTCAAAGAACTCGGCAAGGATTGGGACGTCTCCAAAGAGCGCATCCGCCAGGTCGAGGTCGAGATTCGAGAGGAGTTCAGGCAATTCCTGCTCGACCGCGTCGGCGACGACGTCAAGATCTCGTGGCTCGAGCCCTCCTGAGCCACCGTCTCCCCAAACATCCACCCGCACACAAGCACAAGCCGCCGGATACGGTTTGTCGAAACGGCCCACGCCCGTCGACCCACGAGTGGTCGACGGGCGTGGGTCGTTTCTTGGGGGCCTGCATCTCTTCGAGGGGGTCGACCTGAGCGCAAGCCTCCTTAGATTCAGGAACGTTGCGACATCGAGCCACTATAAGTGTGCGCGAGTGGCCGGGCCAATCAACCCAACAGGCTCCTGGAGGCGTTATGAGTGAATCGACCCGAGCAAACCAAGCGCGGCGTCCCTTTGACTACGACTGGCGCTCGGTGGTCCTGTCCGGGGTGATTGCCGGGCTGGTCTTCCTGATCATCGAGATGGCGCTGGTGCCGCTGTTGGGCGCCAGCATCTGGGCGCCGCCACGGATGATGGCCGCCATTGTCATGGGGCCGCAGGTCCTGCCGCCGCCGGCGACCTTCGACCTGGCGATCTTCGCGGTCGCCATGATCATTCATTTCTCGCTGTCGATTATCTACACGGCGCTGTTGGGGCTGTTCTTGCGCCGCCAACACGCCGGGGTTGCCACACTGATCGGCGCCGGGTTCGGCCTGCTCCTCTATCTGGTCAACTTCTTTGTGTTTACCGGGATCTTTCCGTGGTTCGCCGAGGCGAGAAACTGGGTCTCGGTGGTCGCGCACATCGCCTTCGGCGGGGTCGCCGGGCTGTCGTATGTGTGGTTGTCGAGTCGGCTGGGAGAACGCCAGCGGGTTCGTGCTGAGGCATGACCCACGACCTGACACGGCCGCTCAGCCGGCAGCTTCGAGCCAGATCGACGCGCGGGTGCCTTGGCCGGGCTCGCTGTCGATGACCAGCTCGCCGCCCATGCGCTCGATGAGCCTCTTGCTGATCGACAGGCCCAGCCCGGTGCCGGTACCCGGCTCCTTTGTGGTGTAAAAGGGGTCGAAGATCCGCTGTCGGTGCTGCCTGGCGATGCCCACGCCGGTGTCCTCGATCTCGATGCATACCCGCTCGCGGTGCTGGAAGAGGCGCGCCCGGACTTGGTGGGCGCCCGGCTCGGCGGCGTTGATGGCGTGAGCGGCGTTGATCAGCACGTTGAGGAGCACCTGACCCAGGCCGGCCTCGTAGCCAATCGCCGGGCCGACTTCCTCGTAATCGCGCACTAATTTGGCCGTTGGGGGGAGTTGATGAGCCGCCATCTGGATAGCGGTCTCCAGGACGTCTTGGGGGTCGATCGGATAGGCGGCCTCTTTTTCGTCGCGGGAGAAGAGCCGAAGATCTCGGATGATGTCGCGGATGCGGTTGGCGCCGCGATTCGCCGAGTTCAGGCTCTCGGAGACCTCGCGCAGCGAGGCGATGGCCTCGGCGCGGTTTTGGGCGATCTCTTCGGGGCCGGTGTCTTCGAGGTCGGCCTCCGAGAGCAGCGCCAACGAGTCGGCGATGGCGTCCTGGGCGTAGTCGATATGGCCTTTGACGAAGGCCAGCGGGTTGTTGACCTCATGGCCGACACCGGCGGCCAGAGTCCCGGCGACCACCAGCCGGTCGAATTGCATGGTCCGCGCCATCAATCTCTTGCGCCTGGTCATGTCCCTCAACAGCGAGATCACCGACGGCTCGCCATGGTAGACGCCCTTGAAGTGGGCGATCTCGACGTCGGCGAGCTCCCCGTCTTTGCGGCTGAGGTGCTGCTCGACATACCCGGCGAAGGGGCTGTCTTCGTCGAGCTGGGCGATTCGCGCTTCGGCTTGGGGCCACTTCTCGGCGGGCACCAGAACCTCGAAGGGCTCGCCGACCAGCGCATCGGCCGACGGATAACCCAGCAATTCGGCGGTCGCGGGGTTGGTGTACACGACCTTGCCGGCGCGGTGAATCACGATACCCTCCGGGGAGTTCTCGCTCAGCGTGCGGAAGGTCTCCTCGGAGAGTCGAAGCTGCTCGATGGCGCGAGCGCGCTCGGAGATGTCGGTGATCGCCACCAGGGAGGCCTCGTACTCCTCGCCGGTGACTCGGATCGGGCGGGTCGCAACGAGGGTCTGGACGGGGCGGCCGTCTCGGTGGCGAAATTCGTGCTCGAAGATCTCGGCCACGCCGCGGGCTCGGCGCTCGAGATTCTCTCGGGCGCGCTCGCCCCAGCGGGGCGACATGAAGTCAAAGAGCATGCTCCCGATCATGTCCTCGGGTTGGTAGCCGAGCATCTCGGCGAGCCGTCCGTTGACATAGAGCACCTCTCCTCTCAGGTCACAGACGAGGATCCCTTCGTTGATCGCCTCGACGATGAATTCGAAGGATAGGTGATCTCTTAGATGGGGAGCATCGGACATAGGGACTCTGGCGTAAAAATCACCCCGCAAAAGAGTGGGTGAGAAAACGATCAATAGCGGCGACGATGGACCCTGTCGAGGCAAAGCCGCGGTGCAGTCACCTGCCCAATCGGTCGACCAGGGCGTCGGCTTCTTCGAGTTGGTGCTCGTCGAAGACCTCGATGCCGTGGCGGCTCAGCAGGGCCGCGGTGACCCCTTGGCCGGCGGTGAGCGTGCCGCTAAAGCTGCCATCGTAGACGCGTCGACGCCCACACGAGGGGCTTTTGCTTTTGAGGACGGCCAGCTTGGCGTGCGCCTGATTCGCCGCATCTAGGGCGCTGTGGGCCCCGGCGATAAATTGCTCGGTGACATCGACGCCGTCACAATTGACCACGCGCGCCCGGCCGTCGAGCACCGCGTTGCCGTCGCCGCCGACGATCTCGGCGGGTTGGCGCGGTGTACCCAGGCCGCCGGCGACCTCCGGGCAAAATGCCGCGATACGCCCGTGGTCCTTCCACTTCTGGAGCACGGTGTCTCCGCTGGCAGAGTGGCCGCCGTCGTATCGAACTTCGCGGCCGAGCAGACAGGCGCTCACCAGCACGGATATGCAAGGATCGTCGTGGCCCAATTTCAGCTCCCAGGCAGACAGCTCTACTCATTCATTGTAACGAATGCAGCCTAGATGCCAATTCCTGGTTGCTCGGCATCGCCAGGACAGCGCCGCGGCGACCAGCCTGATGTGCCCACTGCACTGACGGGCTACAAAAGTTGACGCCGGGCCCAGAAGGTGGTTCGATTAGTCGTGGGCTCTCCAGAAAAGGATTGGGTATTGATGGCAGAACGCGAACAGAGCGATGGGGAAGACGCCGACGAGCGGCGCGTATACTACGACCACGAGCCGGCTTGGCGTGCCATCGCCGAGGCCGATGGGCACGGCTGGGACGATCTGCCCGACGAATGTCGCCCGCTGTGTGACGACGCCGTCGGCAAAGACTCGTATAGAGCGCTCGAGCGATTCCTCAACTCGCGCTGGGCGCCCCACGATTGGCCCCACCAACAGGGCGGGCGCGCGCTCGACCTTGGCTGCGGAGGCGGCCAGAGTGCGATCCGGCTCGCCGAGCTCGGCTATGAGGTGGTCGGAGTCGACTTCTCGGAGACCGCCATTGAATTGGCGCGTGAGAACGCAGCGCAGGCCGGCGTCGACTGCGAATTTGTCGTCGGCGATGTGGTCGAGCTCGACGACTTCGAAGCTGATAGCTTCGACCTGGTCGTCGACAATCACTGTCTGCACTGTCTGGTCGAGCCCGAGCATCGTCGCGCTTTTCTCGACGGAGCCGAGCGTCTTCTGCGGCCCGGCGGCGTCTACTTCTCGGAGACGATGAGCAGTGACGGCAGCTTCGATCCCGAGCAGCTCGACGTCGACCCGGAGACCTCGATCTCTCGGTCATATACCCGCATTTGGAAGTCGAAGATCGAGCTCGACGAGGAGCTTCGAGACGCCGGTTTTAACGTCGTTCACACCTACTCGCGCCGCGAGGGCGACGGCTTTGGCTTCACCTTCGTCAACTATGCACTCTCTCGCTGAGTACGAGCACGCCGAATCTCTGGCTCTGGCTGCTGATCGGCCGCGAGAGAGTTAGATAGTGAGAAAGTAAGACAGTAAGATACAGCAACGGCCTCGAGACAAGCTTGGTTGTTTGGAGCTTTGTTCTGACTTTTTCACTCTCTGACTTTCTCACTCTCTCGATCGAAAATACTCACCGAAGGCTGGTAGCGTCGAAAATCGAAGGGGTGTAAGTGGTGGGTATTTATGGGGTTTTGGGGCCGAGTTGCCGGTCCTGATCTCTGGACGGCGCCGAGCTGTACCTATATTTGGACTCGACGGGACGGGCGGAAAGGAAGCCGCATTTGCATCGGGAGTACAAGGAGAAGAGGCCAGCGCCGAGGCAATGCGGCTCGAGCCGTCGTCCCTCAATCCACACTTCCACGAGGAGGGCAATCATGACCCGACAACCACGGCGTCCCGAGACGACTCCCCAACCCGGACATATCAACGGTGTCGACACCGAGGAGTTGTTCTCGAAGATCGATATGCTCAAAGAAAACCCGCCGATGGCCCAGACGCACTGGCAGGCCAAGACGACCTGGCAGGGCGGATCGGTCAGCGAAACCCATGTGACCTCCTGGGCCTTGGGTGGTGAGGAGAATTCTCAGGATTTCACCATCAAGATCGACGAACCGGTCGAATTGCTCGGCTCGGGCCAAGCTCCCAACCCGCAGCAGGTGCTCATGGCGGCGATCAACTCCTGTATTCTGAATACCTACGTGATCAACGCCGCGGTCCGGGGAGTGCGCTTGGAGAGCCTGGAGATCGAGATCGAGGGCGATATCGACTTGCGCGGCTACCTCGGCATCGACGAGTCGATCACCAAAGGATACGAGGAGATCAACTACACGGTGCGAGTGCGCGGCGACGGCACGCGAGAGCAATTCGAAGAGATCCACGAGGCGGCCACGTCCCACTCGCCGAACTTCTATACAGTCACCCAGCCGGTCCCGCTCAACGGCCGGCTGGTGATCGACTAGTCGCACCACGGGGGGCGTGCGATCCAAACTTTATGGACGCGCACAAGCCGCTATACTGCGGGCGGCAGCCGGGCTGCGTGTGCGTAGTCCTGACCGAGGTGTTCGGGGCTGGATATTCTGGAGACGACCAAGGAGCGGTCGAATGGCTTCGCAGTGGTACGTATATGTGGTCGAGTGCGCCGACGATACCCTCTACACCGGCATTACGACCGATGTGCAACGGCGGGTCCACGAGCACAATCACACCGCCCGAGCGGCACGCTATACCCGTAGCCGCCGGCCGGTGGAGGTGGTCGCCGCTTGGAGCTACGAGGATCGATCACAGGCAGCCAGCGCCGAATGGCACTTCAAGCAGTTGAGCCGCGCCGAGAAGCTCGAGCGCGTCGAGCAACACGGCGTGTGCTGCTAAAAAAGAGATCCCCGCGACCGGCAGCGCGGTTCAACTCCCGAAGATCACGCGCTGTCGGTACTCGCGGTATTGCTCGGTCTGGCGCAATCCCTCGAGGATCGCGTCGTATTCGTCGTCGTCGAGCTTCGACTGCAGCGCGTCTTTGACGTGGCCGCCGTCGGCAGGTCCGGCGGTGGCGAAGAATTTTGCCAGCAGGTGCGTGGCGGCTCGCCGGCCGTCTGTCTCCAGGTACTCCACGCAGGCATCGGCGATCGCCTCGACCGACCGGTCGTCGGGCAGATCGACGTCCGGCAACGGCTCTTCGGGAGCTTCGGGCTCGGCGGCCTTCTCTTTTTCTTTGGGGGGCTGTTCGGCCGCTGCGCGACTCGAGGTGGTCGTCGGGCTGCCGCCGTCTGCCGCCTTTTCGTCGACCTCTTCGGAAGCTTCGGGGTCTTCGGGGCTCTCGGATTCTTCGGGTTCGTCGGGCGCTTCGGGCGCTTCGGCCTTCACGGGCTCGGGGGCCGACTCGGCCGGCGTCGCGGGCTGAGCCTCCCCGGCATTCAGGCCGCGCTCGAGCAATTCGATGGCCATCTCAGAGTAGGTCTTCCCCTCTTCACCGGCCAATTCTTTGACTTTGTCGATAATCTCGGCACGTTGCGGGTCTCGCGTGCGCACGACGAGTTGTGACTGGTACGCCATACTTCTCTCCAAACGACAGATGTGGCTGCATTCTTACTGTACATCAATATGAATACAATTCCGGTGGGATCAAGAACCAATCGAAGTCATCGAGGACGCGGGAGCTCGAATCGCACCACTGTGTGCCCGTCGTGCCGGTCTATGGAGGTGCTCCCGGCGTGGGCCTGGACGAGCCAGTGGGCATAATTCAAATCCATATGCAGGCTGTCCAGATTGTCGATTTCATCGAAGGCCTTGTCCAGGCCGGGAAGTTCTTCGCGTAGA
This sequence comes from uncultured Bradymonadales bacterium, assembly GCA_964386725.1. Lineage (GTDB taxonomy): Bacteria > Myxococcota_A > Bradymonadia > Bradymonadales > Bradymonadaceae > CAYLTX01. The sequence goes on from CAYLTX010000150.1 coordinate 9,273, forward strand.
TCGAGTTCGATGGTCGCGGTGTTGTCTTCGCCGATCAACGCGATGCTCAACCCCAGCGAGGAGTCGGCGCAGCTACGAGATATGATTCGGGAGAGCACCGAACGCAGGCGGGCCACGTCCCATTCGCCCTGTAACGGCCCGTGGCGCGACACCGAGATGGACAACGGTGGGTCATCGGCGGACGGTTGCTGCTCGAGCGCCGACTCGACGACCTCCCCCAGGTCGGCGGGCTCGCGCTGCAGTGCTCGCTGGCCGCGCGTCATCAACGCGGCCAGATCGTTGGCGCGGTCGATCAACTCGGTCATCGATTCGCTGGCGCGCAACAGGCGTGCGGCGGTCTCGGCCGGCGCCCCCGCGTCCTGCGTGGCTCCGATCGCCCAGCCGCTCATCTCGACCGAGCTGAGCGGCGTGCGTAGATCGTGGTCGAGCTGGCGAAAGAGTTCGAGCACCTCCGGCAACTCCCCGGGCTTGGCGTCGTGGGTGGGCGCGGCGTCTCCCGCGGTTTCTGTCGCGGCGAGGTCTTCGGGAGTCGAGCCCGTCGACGTCTCCGGGACCTCGATGGGCAACTCACAATGAGCAGCCATGATTCTTCGGAGCTGGTCCTGAGAGACCGGCTTTCCAAGATGGGCGTCGAAGCCCGCCTTCTCGGACTCCTCGATGTCTTGTTGCTGGGTATAGCCCGACACGGCGATCAGGCAGGAGTCCTCGTAGCCGGGTTCTTCACGCAGCCTCCTGGCGACCTGGCGCCCGTCGAGGTCGGGCAGGCCGATGTCGAGCAGCACGACGTCGAAGTTTTGCCGGCGGGCCGCCTCCAGCCCATCGTAGCCGGTGGCGGCGGTGGTGACCTTGCAGCCCGAGTTGCGAAGCAAAACCGCCAGCAACTCGGCGGCGTCGACATTGTCATCGACGATCAGGACCGGCAGACCTGCGAGCTCGGCGGACGGCTCGGCGTCGCCGGGAGCGTCGGGGTGGGCAGGGCGGTCGACGCGGGGTAATTCGACGACGAATTCACTGCCGCGGCCGCGGCCCTCGCTATGCGCGTGGATGCGGCCGTGGTGCAGCTCGACGAGTTGGTGGGCGAGGGCAAGGCCGATGCCCAGCCCGCGGCCGGGGCCTCCTTCGCCCTGGTGGAAGGGCTCGAAGATCGACTCGAGTTCCGCGGGATCGATGCCCCGACCGTTGTCGCGCACATGGATCGCGACGGTCTCAGCGTCGGCGTCGACGCTCAGCTCGATTCGGCCACCCGGGGGCGTATAGGAGGCCGCGTTGTCCAGCAGGTTCGAGATCACCTGCTCGAGGCGGGTCGCGTCGGCGTTGACGTAGACGTCGGCCAGCGGGCCGCGCTCGAGATGATGGCCGAAGTCACGCATGCGTGGGCGAACCGCGTCGACCGCCCCGTCGATGATCGGGCCCAGCGGCTGAGGGCTCAGGTCGACCTCGAGCTTGCCGCGGGTGATGCGCGAGATGTCGAGCAGGTCATCGAGCAGCCGGGTCATCTTGGTGGCGTGGCGTTGGGCCATCTCGAGCGCCTCATGGCGCTGCTTGCTGCGAAGCCCCTCGCGGCCGGCGACGCTGAGCCCGTTGGCGATGGCGGCCAGTGGGTTTCTCAGCTCGTGGCCGAGGATCGCCAAAAACTCGTCCTTGCGCTGGTCGGCCTGTCGCAGCGCGATCTCGGCGCGCTTTCGCTCCTCGATATCGGTCGAGGTGCCGAACCAACGCACGACCTCGCCGCGCTCGTCGTGAAAGGGCACCCCCCGGCTCAGATGCCAGCGATAAGAGCCGTCGGCCATCATCATGCGGTGCTCGTACTCGTAGGTCTCGCCGTTGGCCAATGCCTCATTCCACGCCCGGAGGGACGCTTCGGCGTCGTCGGGATGGAGCATGCCCTTCCATTGATAGGTGCCATTGGGAAGCCGGCGGGTGCCCCCGTATTCGCTGCGGCGCTCGTTGGCGTAGGTGATGACTCCGTTTGGCTCGGCCGCCCAGACCAACTGGGGCATGGCGTCGGCCAACTGGCGAAAGCGCTGCTCGCTGCGGCGCAGCGCCCGCTGGGCGGCGTGGTGCTCGGTGATATCCCGAAGCGTCACAATGGCCAGGATTGGCTCGCCGTCTTCATCGCGGACCATCGTGCCGCCATAAGAGCCGATCCAGCTGCGCGAGACGTCCTGGCGGCGCACCCGCACCTCGTAGGAGTCGAAGGTCTCCCCGGCCAGCACCCGCCCGATCGGCCAGCGCTCGACGGGCAAGCGGTGCCCCTCGAGGTCGTAGAGCACGAAGATATTGTCGAGATCGTCGAGGTGGCGTCGCAGCTCGGCATCGTCGTCGAAGCCGTGGATCGCCTGGGCCGCCGGGTTCATCCGCAGCAGGTTGCCCTGTGGGTCGAAGACCACCAGCCCTTCGGTCATCTGGTTGACCACGGCGTTGAGCGCGGCGGTGATGCTGCGGGTTCCTTCTATGACCCCCTGCAGCATGTCGAGGGATTGGGCATCGTTTTGACTCATGATGTCGACGTCTGTGGTGGCTGGGGGCAACACCGACCGAGTGAATGACAAATCGCGCTAATTGTAGGGCCGACGTACCCGAGGGCAACTTCCGCCTCTAGGCTACGGTGTCAGCGGGGGCCTTGTCATGATAGAAACGGAGGACATGATTGCGCGTTGGTACGAGAGTCAGTCCGCTTGCCCTTCGTTGGGTTTCCGACCATGAGGCATATAATGTGGCGTTGCGATATGTGGCCCCAACGCAGTCTATATCAGGCTGCGACGGTCATCTTGCTGCTGTCGGCCGGCTTGCTGGCGCCGGGGCTGGGACTTGCACAGCAGCCGGCAACGGAACAACAGGCAGAACCACAGAAGCCTTCTGTGCCGATGCTCGAAGATGTCCAGCCCGAGGCGGCGCCGCTGAAGCCGTCTCAGCTCACCGAAGAGCGTGACCGCGAGGTCGAGCAAGCCCTCGAGGCCGCCTTCGGACGTGTGGCGACGCTGGAGGCCGTCGAGGTCTCGGTGGGCTCGGGTGTCGTGCACCTCGACGGCCGGGTCGATCGGCCGCGAGCGCGTGATGCGGCCGAGGCCATCGCTCGACGCCTCGAGGGGGTGCTCCACGTCGACAACCGCATCGCGTTGGCTGAGGACGCCGTCGTGCCCAGCCGCGAGCCGGCGGTGCGCACCGTCCAGGACGAGGCCATTCAGGAGCGGCTGACCACCATCTTCAGCCACGTCAGTGAGCTCGAAAACGTCCGTGTCTCGGTCGAGTCGGGCGTGGTGCGCCTCGAAGGCGAGGTGCCCACCCTGGACGCCACGGGGCGTGCCGGCGAATTGGCCGAGGGCCTCGACGGCGTGCTGTACGTCGACAACGACCTCGAGGAGACCCGAGATTTTTCCCGCAGGCTCGAGCCGGCCCTCGAGCAGTTCACCTCGCTGGTCGAAAGTGCGGTCATCTACGTGCCGCTGGCGGTCGTCGCGGTAGTCGTCCTCCTCTTATTCTGGCTCGTCGCGCGTGCGATCAGCCGGGTCGACTTTTTGTTTCGTCGGCTCAGCGACCGGCCCCTATTACAGAATCTGGTGCGCCAATTCGTCAGCACGGTCATCTTCTTGGGCGGCGTGATCGTGGTGCTCGAGGTCTTCAACGTCACCGCCCTGGTCGGAGCCGTGCTGGGCACCGCCGGGGTGGCGGGCATCGCGCTGGGCTTTGCGTTCCGGGATATCGGCGAGAATTATCTGGCCAGTGTCGTGCTCAGCCTCAGGCGGCCGTTCAACCATAACGACCACGTGCGCATCGAGGACTTCGAGGGCAAAGTCGTCCGACTGACCACCCGGGACACGGTGTTGATGACCCTCGACGGCAACCACGTGCGCGTGCCCAACGGGCTGGTCTTCAAGAGCGTCATCCACAACTACACCCGCAACCCCAGGCGGCGCTTTAGCATCCCGGTGGGTGTCAGCGTCGAAGAGGACCTGGGCGAGGTGCGCCGCATCGGCGCCGAGGCGCTCGCCGAGATTCCGGCAGTCCTCGATCAGCCGGCGCCCTTTGCCCGGATCATACGACTCGGCGAGTCGACGGTGGATATGACGTTCTTTGGCTGGATCGACCAGCGCGACTACGACTTCTTGAGCGTCGAGAGCGAGGCGACGCGCCTCCTCAAGGCCGCCTTAGACGCCGCCGGTATCGAGATGCCCGAGCCGATCTACCGGGTCAACCTGAGCGGGCCCGGCCGGGCGACCGCCCCCCAGCCGCGTCCCGTCGAGCCCGTCGAGCCCGTCGAGCCCGTCCAGCCGGCCGAGCCGGCCGACCTCGAGACCGAGGCCGATATCGACGCGCAGATCGCCGAGGATCGGCGTGACTCCGACGAGCCGGATCTTCTCGAAGACTGATCGCCCGGTCAGTCCGACAGCTTCGAGAGCGTCTCGAAGTCCTCGTCGGACAGGTCGATATCACGCGCGGCGACGTTCTCCTCGAGGTGGGCGATCGAGGAGGTGCCCGGAATCGGCAACATCACCGGCGAGCGCTTCAGCAGCCAGGCCAGGGCGAGCTGGCCGGGGCTCGCCTCGTATTTGGTGGCGATGTCCTGGAGACGGCTGTCGTCGACCAGCTCGCCGGTCGCCAGCGGGTACCACGGGATGAATCCGATGTCGTTTTGGGTGCAATAGTCGACGACCGGCTCGTGCTCCCGATCGGTCAGATTATAGCGGTTTTGCACGGTGACCACGTCGACGACCTCGCGGGCACGCTCGAGCTCGCCCACGGTGAAGTTGGACACGCCGATATAGCGGATCTTGCCGGCGTCCTGCATCTTTTTGAGCGCGCCCAACGACTCCTCGAGCGGCACGTCGTCGTCGATGGCGTGGAGTTGGTACAGGTCGATGGTGTCGACCTCCAGGCGCCTGAGCGAGTTGAGCACGGCCAGCTCGAGGTGTTCGGGGCGGCCGTCGGTACGCCAGTCGCCCGGCCCGCCGCGCACAAGCCCGCCCTTGGTGGCCACCACGACATTGCTATACGGGTGCAGCTCGTCGGCGATCAGATATTCGCTGATCTCCGGGCCGTACGCGTCGGCGGTGTCGATCAGATCGACGCCCAGCTCGACGACGCGTCGCAGCAGCTTCTTGGCCTGCTCCCGGTCGTCAGGCCAGCCCCAGATGCCCTCGCCGGTGATGCGCATCGCCCCGAATCCGAGCCGATTGACCGTCATCTCTGCGCCGATGGTATACGTGTCGCGCGTCATAAAGAGTTCCGTTGGTTTTGGGTTCTAATCAGTATTTGTGAGCGCATTAAGGCTAGTTGCGAGTAGGCCTAGGGCAAGTTTGGTGGGTTCGTTGGGGGTGTCGGGTTGCGGAGAGAGGCCCCCCGCTGCCTTTGGCGGCTGCCCCCATCGCGAAGCGACGGGGGCGAATGGTCGACGCTCTGGGGCTTTCCGGGTTGCTGTCAGTACTTGGGAGGTGTTTCAGAGCGCCGGCCATTGCCGCCCCACGGCGCTTTTTGCCGAAGGGGAGGTGCCGTAGCGTAGCGAAGGCGGAGGGGCCTTTCCCCGTGCTGCCCGACACGCCCAACATCAAACCCCTCAGCAACCAAACGTGCAGCAACCAAACGTGACATTCGCCGACTCGTGCTAGTTTCTCTCCGACGCTGATGACCCTATTACCTGAACCAAGGAGCCAGAGATGACCGACGAAAAGATCTGCGCAGTCGTGGGAGTAGGACCCGGAAATGGCGAATCGTTCGTGCGCCGCTTTGCCAATGGCGGCTATCGGGTCGCGGCGCTGGCGCGCCACGAGGATAAGGTCGAAGACCTGATCGCGGACATCGAGGGCGCACACGCCTTCGGGTGTGATGCGACCGACGCCGAGCAGGTCGACGAGGTCTTCGAGCGTATCAGCGACCAGCTCGGGCCGGTCGACACGCTCATCTACAACGCCGGGAGCGGGGTGTGGGGAAAGCTAATGGAGGTCGAGGCCGAGGACTTGGAGACCTGCTGGAAGGTCAACACTCTGGGTCTTTTTCACTGTGTCCGGAAGGTCGCACCCGCCATGCTCGACAGCGACGGCGGCAGCATCGGCATCACCGGGGCGACCGCCTCGCTTCGCGGCAAGCCGTTTACCACGGCCTTCGCCCAGGCCAAGGGCGCCCAGAAGCTGCTGGCCGAGTCGATCGCCCGCGAGCTCGGCCCTCAGGGCGTGCATGTCTTCTACTATATCATCGACGGGGTCATCGACACGCCCGGCACCCGCGAGATGATGAGCGACAAGCCCGACGAGTTCTTCTTAAAGCCCGACGACATCGCCCATTCAGTCTTCGCGTTGTCCCAGCAACCGAAGTCGGCGTGGACGTTTCAGACCGATTTAAGGCCGTTTGGGGAGGAGTGGTGATCGGTGGATTATGGGGTTGTTGGGGACCCCCCACCGCCTTTCGCTGTACGGCGCGAAAGGCACCTCCCCCGTGGGATGAGGATTGGGGGTATCTATTAACTCGTCTTTGTTGAAACGTCTTCGAGCG
>CAYLTX010000151.1:0-15751 GCA_964386725.1 uncultured Bradymonadales bacterium
CGTGGAGGCGTGGAGGCGTGGAGGCGTGGAGGCGTGGAGGCGTGGAGGCGTGGAATCATTGCTCGCATGGAGGCGTGGTAGAGCACATGGAGCAGCTTGGAAGCATTGAAACGGCGTTCGTTGAGCGTTGGGGTTACGGTGTAAACACACTACGGTGTGTATTCACTATGGTGTAAATGCTTTGTTTATCGAGACTCCTCGCGAGCGCAATTTCGGCGGCTGGTTTCACCGAGGCCTTCCAGGCCCGCGCCGGCGAGGACGAACGAATCTTTTTGGTGACGCTCGAGGATTTGTACAACACTAGCTGGCTAGCCACTTCCTCTATTTGAGTCGAGGTCAAACAGCGACCTCAAAAGACCATTTAGGGGAAGCCCCACCAACCTTCACCGGCCAACGAAGGCAGCCCTTAAATGGTTCGCGCGCAGTTTCAGCGCCCCAAATAGAAGAAGCCGCGGCTCTGCACCGTCTTCGATATTCTCTAGCCCACATCCTCCCCATCTAAAATAGCGTGCGTCAGCGCCCGGCATGCCTTATGGTGGGCAAGAGCATTTTTGCCCGACACCACGTGAGTTATGAGCGATTCGAGCGACCAGGATCTTGGCTTTGACGGCCTGATCGGGGCGGCTTCTGCAGCCGACGGTTTTGATTGGGAGGAGGAGGCATCCGATGCCGACGTCTCCGAGCAGATCGTGGCGGTGTTGCGTTTTGCCGTCGGCGAGCGCGAATTCGCCGTGCCCACCGAATATGTGGTCGAGATCGTGTCGGATTTGAACATTACACGGGTGCCCGGGGCCCCGAAGCATATCCGCGGTGTGGGGGTGCTTCGCCGCCAGGTCATCGGGGTGCTCGACTTGAATCAATGGCTCGACCCAGTCGCCCAGAGCGAGATCGAGGAGTTCAGCCGGGTGGTCATCGTCGAGGCGGGCGCCTACACCGTGGGCATCGAGGTGGCCGAGGTGACCGGGCTGGACGATTGGCCCGAGCAAGTCCTGGACCGCAGCCGCATCCCCGACTCCATCAACACCCGCACCCGACGCTATGCGGCGGGCATTCGGTTGAGCGAAGACGACGCGACGGTGCTCCTGAACGTGCCACGGTTGCTCGACGACGCGGCGGTGCAGTGAGGAGTCAGTCGTGAGTTCGGCAAAGGCACGCGAAACGTCCCGGCATCTCGAGATCATTCGCACCCGCTTCGGGCCCCTGGAGCTGGCCGTGAACCTTCACGAGGTCAGCAGCGTGCTCGACTACCGCGAAGGCCAGGGTCTACAGCTCATCGACCCGGCCCCGCAGCTGGGCCTGAGGCCGCTCGGTGGCGGCCACGTCGGCTATATCGAGCCCGACTTCGGCCCGCCGGTGGGCGTGCTCATCGGCGAGGTGCTCGGCTTCGAGAAGTGGACACCGGCCAATATTTTAATGCTGCCCGACTGGGTCGCCGGCTATTTGCCCGACGTGCTCAAAGGCGCCTGCGGGCACGATGAGCGCGCAGACGTGGTCTGGTTGCTCGATTTGAAGAAAGTGGTTCGCCCGTAAGCGCCCATCGGTCGGCGAGGTACGCCGGCCGGGCGGCTCTTGCATTTTTAGTTGACGGATCAAAACGGATTGCCGTCATGATCAACAAGTTATGGGTTAAACTCGCGGTCACCATCGGTGTGTTGACGGTGGTCGGTGTAGTGTCGCTGGTCGCCGGCGACATCATTGACGATTACCGCGGGTGGGTGGCGCTTTGTTTGGGCGTGGCCGGATTGGGGAGCATTTTGGCGACTCGACGCGCGCTCGAGCCGCTATCCCACGTCACGCGGGTGCTCGAGGGCATCGCCGACGGCGATCTCAGCCAGCCGCGCGTGCCCGACGCGCGAGACGACGAGATCGGCAGCCTGGCCAGCTCGACCAACCGTATGCTCAGCCAGTTGAGCGCGCTGTCCCAGAAGGCCAGGGCTCTGGCCGAGGGAAAAATTGGCGTGCTCGAGGTCGAGGAGAAGGTCATGCGCTCGCAGCGCCTGGCCGACGCCGACCAATCGGTGTCCGTCGGCGCCGGCGATCTGGATCGAAGCTTCGTGGCGCTGACCAATCAGTTGCGCCGGTTGACCATTCAGGCGCGCATGATCTCGAACGACCAGCTCGACAGCCGTCTGCTCGACGAGCGCGTCCCCGGCGAGCTGGGCGAGGCGTTCGGCATGATGGTCCAGAATCTTCGGACCATCGCCGAGCGGGCCAAAGATATCGCCGACGGCGATCTGACCACCACCGTCGAGGGCGACGGTGAGCTGACCACCGCGTTCAACCAGATGGTCGCCGGCCTCAAGGGGCTGGTCGAGGAGATCACCCACACCGCCATTCATATCTCGACGGCCGCCGAGCAAATCCTGGCGGTGCTCCGCGAGCAGGAATTCGCCGCCAACCACCAGGCCTCCAGCGTCGAGGAGACTCAGCGCACCATGGAGACCCTGTTGGCGTCGGCCAAAAAGATCGCCGAGAATGCCCAGGGCGTGTTCAAATCGGCCGAGCAGACCCAGGATAATAACCGCACGATCGCCAAGCGGATCACCGAGCTCAAGAGCCACACCGAGCGCATCGCCGAGATCTTAGAGGTGATCAAATCGATCGCCGACCGCTCCGACCTGCTGGCGCTCAACGCCAGCCTCGAGGGGATGCGCGCCGGTGAGGCCGGCAAGGGCTTTACGCTGGTGGCCGCCGAGATGCGCCGGCTCGCCGAGAATATCAAGGGCTCGGTGGGCAATATCAAAGAGCTCGTCGAGGATATCGGCGAGTCGTCGATGTCCAGCGCGATGGCCACCGACGAGGGAACCCGATTGTCGGAGAAGACGACTGAAAATGCGCTCAAGATTACGCTGATCACCCAGCAGCAAAAATCGGGTACCGAGCAGGTCACCCAGTCGATGGACGATTTGAGCGAGCTCATCAACCAGGACGTCGCCGGGACTCAGCAGGTGACCATGGCCGCCTCGGAGTTGGTGGATCTGGCCGAGAATTTGCGCAACCTGGTCGATGAATTCCGTATCTCGCAGAACCCGGCGACCTCGGGGGAGTATAAGGCCGCCAAGCGGCGGCGAAAAAAGAGCGGCGCCGGCTATCGACCGAGCAGCAGCAGCCAGTCGATGGAGATGCCGACCGGCCTGGCCGCGTCGAGCTCGCCGTCGGTCGACCAACCCGGCGAGTATACCCCGCGGCGCTCCGGGGCCGATGAGTCGACGAATTTGCGCGAGTCTTCGCAGTCGCAGGCTGTGCGAGCCTCTCGTAAGACCGCAAAGTTGTCGCCGCTGGACTCGCAGGTCGAGGAGTCCAAACTCGACGAGAGTTCGAGCATTCCCATCGACTCGGGCGCCGACCAGCCGACCATCGAATTTGCCAGCTCGATGCCCGAGGACGACCAGCGCGAGGCGATGCGCGAGATGCTCGCCCGGCGCGAGGCGAAAAAGGACGACGACGAGGACACCGGAGAGGTCGCCGGGCTCGCCGATGTCGACAAGGTCGACGATCTCGGCGGCCTCGAGGACTTCGCCTTCGACGAGGACCTCGACTCGGAGCCCGAGGAGGCCTCCGATGCGTCGAGCATCGACGAGCAGATCGACGCGCTCGAGCGTGAGCTCGACGATTCCTCCGATGACGACGCATCCGACGACGATTCGATTATTTCTTCCCTCGACGAAGAAAAAAGCTGATGAGCTTTGGGTCACTCATCGAAAAGTTTCGCTCGGTGGCGCTCGATCGCATCGAGCAGATGAACGTGCTCTTGGTGGGACTCGAGCGCGAGCCGTCGGACTCTGAGGCGACCGAGGAGTTGCTGCGCGAGATCCACACGCTCAAAGGCGAGGCCAAGATGATGGGCTTTGCCGACGTCAACCTGGTGTCCCACCAGACCGAGCATCTGCTGATTCTGATCACCGAGCGCTCCTTTGACGTCGACGACCAGGCGGTCGACGTGGCCTTCGAGGGGCTCGACATCATCCGCCAGTTGTTGACGAAGGCGGCCGGCTCGTCGGACGCACCGGTCGATCTGGCCGGCTTCGTCGAGCGGGTCAACGAGGTGCGCAGGATGCATGAAGCCGCCGGCGAGAAGCCGCCGGCGCCCCCGTCTGAGCCCGAAACCGACTCCGAAACCGAGGCCGAGCCCGAGTCCGAGGTAGCCGAGAATGAGCCCGTCGAGGCCGGCCGGGGCGCTGCCGAAGCTCCAGCCGAAGAACAGGCCGCCGAAGAAGCTCAGGCCCAGCCAGACAAAGCCCAGCCCGACGAAGCATTGGTGGAGCCGAGCTGGGTGGACGGCGACGCGCGTTCGGGGAGCCCAGGCTTGGCAACCGGCGAGCCCGGCGATCCGATGCGCGATTCGGGCAACTGGCGGCGCGCGAGCACGGGGCGGTCGACCCGCACGCGCATCGATGCGGCCCAGGGGGCCGGCGAGTCGTCCGAGGCCGCCGAGGCCGGCGAGGAGTCGGCCGGCCAGCGCTCGTCGGACCGCCTGCTCAGGCTGCAGGCCGGCGGCACGCTTCGCGTCGACCTGCAAAAGCTCGAGCGCCTCGGCGATATCGCCGGCGAGGTCATGCTGATGAGCCGCCGGCTCAACTACGAGCTCGGCGACCTCGAGGAGCTGCGCGACGAGCTGCGCCGTTGGATCGAGCGCGTCGAGAGTGACCTGCCCTTGAAGACGATCTCGGCGCTTCGCAATCTGGCGCATCGCTTCGATGATTTCGCCACCAGCAGCCGCGACGAGACCTACCGGATCAGCTCGCGCACCTCTCAACTCGACGAAGAGGTGCGCACCCTGCGCCACGTGCCGCTCGCCCAGGTCATGAGCCATTACCCGCGGGCGGTGCGCGATCTGGCCCGCGAGCAGGGCAAGCGGGTGCGCCTGGTTCATTCCTTTGGCAATGTCGAGGTCGACCGGCTGCTACTGTCGGCGCTGTCCGAGCCGATGCTGCATATGATTCGAAACGCCGTCGACCACGGCATCGAATCGCCCGAGGAGCGCGAGGCGCAGTCAAAGGAGCCCGAGGCCGAGATCCGCCTGTTGGCCGAATACGCCGGTGACAGCATCCGGGTGGTCATCGAGGACGACGGGCGCGGCATCGACCTGCAGGATATTCGCCAGAAGGCTGCCAAGCGCGGCGTGATGAGCGCCGAGCGCGCCGCCGCGCTTGGCGACCAGGAGGCGTTGGCGCTGATCTTCGAGCCGGGTTTTTCGACCCGCGACCAGGTCAGCGACGTCAGCGGCCGCGGCATCGGCATGGACGTGGTGCGCCGCCAGATCACCGAGTTGGGCGGATATATCGAGGTCGAAAGCGAAGTCGGCGAGGGCACCGCCATCACGCTGATCTTGCCGGTCTCCAGCGCGGTCAGCGAAGTCCTGATGGTCGACATCGGCGGGCGAACGTTCGCGCTGGCGGCCAAAGAGGTCGTGCGCGTCGACGCCATCGGCCGCGATGGGCTCATGGAGGGTCACGGTGGGATCTTCTTGCGCTTCGAGGACGAGGTGGTCGCGCTGCACGATTGGGCTCAAATCCTCGGGGCCAACGGCGAGCGCCGCGCCGACGGGAAGATGACCGTCCTCATCTTGCGCCGCGGCAGCCAACGAGTGGCCGTATGGGTCGACTCGGTGCTCGGCGAGCGCGAGGCGATGAGCCGGCCGTTCGGGGACTTTTTGAGCGGCGTGCGCCTATGTCGCGGAGTCGCGTTGACCGACGCCGGCGAGGTCGTGCCGCTGTTGAATATCTCCGAGCTGTTCGCCCGCGCCCAACGCGATCGCGGGCTGCGTTCGACCTCGGTGCCCCGCCCACGCCAACAAGCCGGCGTCGACCCCTCCGGCACCGGCCGCGGCCAGACGATCCTGGTCGTCGAGGACAGCGAGATCACCCGCGATCTGGTCACCGGAATCCTTCGCAGCCACGGCCACGATTATTTGGTCGCCGAAGACGGCCTGCAGGGCTGGGAGATGCTCCAAGAGCACCGCGTCGATATGGTGGTGACCGACGTGCAGATGCCCCGGATGGACGGCCTGGAGATGTTGCAACGTATCCGAGCATCTGAGGCGCTCGCCGAGCTCCCGGTGGTCATCCTGACCACTCTGGGCGACCCGGAAGACAAGGAGCGCGCCATGGAGCTGGGCGCCGACGGCTATCTGGTCAAGCTCAACTTCCAAGAGAGTGATCTGGTGGGGATGGTCCGCCGATATATCTCCGAGCCTTGAGCGCCGGAACGTCGGCTCGTCCGTCCGACATCGAGCCGCGTCGAGGAGCCTTTCTTCTTGTTGGGAAAATGCTATAAAATGTCCACGTTTGTAGCGCGTTTGGCAGGTTGGGCCGTTGCGCCTTTTGTGACCAAATCGGCTGTCGGAGACGAGTGAGCTTAGACGAAACATCAGTGAGCATGGACGACGACGAGCAGGTGCGCGTGCGCCTAGTCGACTCTTTTGATCTCGAGCGACTTCGTCGCCAAGACGTATTCGGGCAATTGGTCGCCGCCGCCGCGTCGGCTGCGCGAGCGCCGGTGGCTGTCGTGGGGTTGGTCGGTTCGACCCATACTCACACCATCTCCACCGTCGGCGTGGAGCCGCGAAGCGAGCTTCATCGAGAGACGCTGGGCCCCGAGGTGGTAAAGCGCGGCCACACGCTGATGGTCGAGGACCTCTCCACAGATCCCCGCTTCGCCGGCATCACGCCGCTGGCCGGCGGCCGTGAGGTGTGCTTTTATTTTGGCCAGCCGTTGATGATCGACAACTCCATTCCGGTGGGAACGTTGTCGGTGATCGACTTCGAGCCGCGGCGGCTGTCTGTGCAAGAACGCGGAATACTCACCCGCCTGGCCCGCCAAGTCGAGTTGCAGCTCGAGTATATCGCCCGTCAGGACGCCACCCTCGAGCAATCCGGTCTGGCAGCCGAGATCGCGGCGAGTCAGCGGGTGGGCGTGCGCCGGCAAATTCTGACCAATTTTCTATTGCACGACGTCATCAACGCCGCCACCGCGGTCAAGGCCGACGCCGACTTCGTGCGTGCGCGCTCGGACGGCCCGCCCGAGGTACGGGATGCGCTCGACGACGTGGCCACCGCCGTCGATCGGATGGCGGATCTGTTGCATAGCGCGCGTTCGATTCTGCTCGATCCGGACGCGATGTTTCTCACCTTCGAGCGCGACGTCGACCTCGCCGAGTTGCTCGCCGAATTCGAGCGCTTGCACACGCCGCAGCTGTCGAAGAGCAAGCATCGACTGACCATCAGCGACCAGCTCGAGGACTCTCGCATCTCCGGCGAACCTCGATTGATAAGAGAGATGTTCGAGGGGCTCTTAGGGGCTTCGATGGCCGCGTCGGACGCCGGAAGTCGCCTCGAGATAAAGTTGGCCGATCTCGACGAGCAGACCGTCGAGATCGTCTATTGTGACCAAGGCCGGCCGATGTCCGACACCATCAAGCGCCAATTATTTGGCCGCGACGGAGCCTCGGATGCCGCCGACACCCACGCCGAGGTCGCTCGGGACTCCATCGAGGGGTTGACCCTGTGCAGCATGATCGTCGAGGCCCACGGGGGCACGATGCACGCCGAAAACCGCGACCACTCCGGCCGCCGCTTCCGCATTCACCTGCCGCGGTAGTTCCGAGCTCGATCTTTGGGGCGCTTTTGTGCTCGGACGTCCTTGAAAAATCCGGGCTCGGTCGCTAGTACTCGTGGGCAGATGTGCGAGGGTGTGTGATGACTCCCGACATCTGTGCGGAGGGGGAATACGAGTTCACTTCCACTGGGTGCGCGAGGCGATGTCATGAACGACGAGCCAATGACTGAAATAGACACAGCCGAATGGGGCACTGATACGTCCGAGCTGAGCGACGCAGAGCGTCGAGCCTCGCCGCGTGTCGAGTTATGCGTGCCCGTCGAGGTCGAGTCGGTGACGTCGTTTCGCGGTAAGTCCGCCGACTTCAGCGCCGGCGGCATGCGCGTCAAGCTCGATGACGTGCTTCCGGTGGGCTCGCTGGTCGATCTCAATTTCCGCATCCCCGGCGTTCACCGCCGCTTCGAGGTGCTCGGCGAGATTCGCTGGGTGCGTGAGTCCGTCGAGCGTGGCTCGGGACACGGCGTCGAGTTTTTGAATCTGCCCGCCGAAGGTGGTCGAGTACTCAGAGAATTGGTGGACACCTATGACAGTGTCAGCCGAGCGATCACCGAAGCGGCCGACGATATGACCACAGGCGTCGCAGTGGTCTGAGGTCCGTGGCAAATTTTTGCAAGTTCTTTGCTCGCCACGCGTGGAGCCATCCACTAGGCTCTATTTATTGTTTGAATGATCCCGGCAAGTAGTTCTCCTTATTTTCTGGCGGGGAGAGCCGGTGAGTGTCGGCGCCTCATTGTAGGTGCCGTCTCGCCCTAACTGATCGGCCGCGTGCGGGAGCCGCAACTAATGAACAAATTGCCACGCGATTTTGATGACTCCAACGGAGCTGCGATAACCTCGATTCTGGTCGTCGATGACGAACCCGGGGTGTTGCGTGTGTGTAGGCGCCTGCTCGAGCGCGAAGGTCACGACGTACATACGGTCGAGCGCGCCCAGAAGGCGTTGGATTTTTTCGAGGACGGCGCTCAGGTCGACTTGCTCTTATGCGACGTCTACATGCCCAAGATGACCGGGGACGAGCTGGTCGAGCAGGTGCGTGAACTCAGGCCGCAGCTGCCGGTGATCTTCATCTCCGGTCACCTGCTCGAGTCACAGGCGTCGCGGCAGCTGAACGTGGGCGACGATATCGCATTTTTGAAGAAGCCGTTCATGGGCGACGAGCTGATCGCCGCGGTCGTCGATGCGTTAAATCTGGAAGCAGAGGCCGGCTGATATCAAATCGAGGGGGCACCGTCGTGGCCATCGGGCCGCTGCTCGTCGAGCTGGCGTTCGTCGGCTTCTAGACGAGCGTCGAGGATGTCGAGCATGCGGTCGAGGTTCGAGTTGGCCTTGAGGATCGCGCGCTCGACCAGCTCGGGAGCGATGGGTTGGGCGTCGCCGGTGACGGCGCGGCGGACCACCTCGAGGCTGAGCTTGATGGCGGAGGCGGGGCTTCGCAGGTCATGGGAGAGCATCGCCAGGGCTTCCTGGCGCACGGTCATCGCCCTATAGAGCTCTTCGCCGCTATGCTCTCGTCTGAGGGCCCCGCCGATGAGATGGGCGACCGTACGGGCGAATGCAGCGTCTGCGGCGCTGAAGGCACGAGCGCTGCGGCAACCGGCGCCGAGCACCCCCACGGGATGGTCGTCTGGGCCGGGGATGGGCACCTCGATGGCGCTGATGCGGTCCGGGGTGTCGAATAGGGGCAGGCGTTGGACGGCGCCATTGTCGTCGAAGTTGTCGACGCTGCAGACATCGTCGTCGCGAAGCGCGAGCCCCGAGCAGGTGCGTGCGTCGGAGTAGACCGTGGTATCAGGCCCCGGGCGGTGCTGCAGGCCTGCGGCGGCGCGCAGGCGAAATTGATCGTCGTCGACCAACTCCAAAACCCGCGCCGAGTCGGCTGTCAGCCCGTCACGCACCACTTCGAGGGCGCGGGCGATAAACTCGTCGGCGCCGAGCTTCAAAGCGAGACGGCTCAGACTGGCCACGGCAGATTGTTGTTCGAGCTGGCGGTCGAAAGCAGCGAGGAGCTCCTCGGGCGACAGATCTACCCCCGAAGGCAGCTCTCGGCTGCGGCCAGCCTGGCGATGCGCCATTGAATCTCCCCTGAGTTCAAATTGAACCACTGCACCTCAATGCCTCGAAATCGTGGTGGGCGAGCCCCGTTCCCCGGAATCTCAAACCTAAGCGGGTTTGCGGGATCGCCAAATTTCACCCGCCTCGATCGACCTTGCGGAAAGCCTGCTGGCAGGTGAAGATCACTGGGCGTGATCCTGCCATATTTGGCGGGCCCGGCGCACTGCAGCGGTGTCGGGGGCACGCTTGAGGTAGGATTCGGCCTCGTCGAACCGCTCCATCTCGACGGCGGTGATCGCCAAGATCTCCCAGACGCGATCGAGCATTTTCTGTGGGAACTCCCCGGTGGAGCGAATCTGGTGGCACAATCGATAGGCCTCGCGGTGATCGCCGTCGTCGAGAGCCTGCTCGGCGGAGTCGAAGAGCTCCTTTTGGAAATCGCTGGCCCGCGTCTTCGCCTTGCGGCCGACCAATTGGCCGCCCGAGCGCAGCGCGCTGACGTTATTCATCAGCAGGAAGAAGCACAGCAGCCCGAGGAAGAAGTGGCCCAGATACAGCAGGCTGATGATGCCCGCCGGGATCAGAAAGAAGATGCTGACCTTCAGCGCCAGGTTCTGCGCGCGCGCCTCGTCCATAAAACGGCGCAGCCCGAGGTGGAAGAGCTGGCCGCCGTCGAGCGGCCAGATCGGCAGCAAGAGGTTGACCAAACTCCAGACGATATTGACCCACAGCAAATACATCGCGAACTCGCCGACGACCGGCCCGGCCGCGCCTAAGGGCAGCATCGGCAACACGAATAGCTGGGCGATGAAGACCACCGCTCCGAAGGCGAGTCCGGCGGCGGGGCCGGCGCCCAAGATCAGCGCGTCCTTGCCGTCCGTCTCCGCCGGCCGGTGCATGCACAGCCCTCCGAAGGCGTGCAAGAGCACCGAGGGCGACAGCGAATAATGCTTGCTGACGAAGGCGTGGCCGAACTCGTGGACCAGCAGCGATAGCGTCACCGCGACCGCAAATAGAATGCCGCTGGCCATACCGCTGGCTTGCATCCCGCCGCCGGCCCTGAGCAGCGGGCCGAAGACGATAAACGCCATCAGCAGCAGATACCACGGGGAGACCGCGACATCGACGTTGCGATAGGTGAAGAAGTGATAGCCTTGGCGCTCGAACATGGCGGTACTGCTAGGGGTTGGGATCAGGGGTTCAGGGGTCCGGGGGTCCAGGGACGGCTTAACTGCAGGGGTTCAGGGGTCCGGGGGTCCAGGGGTCCAGGGACTGCAACTACAACTGCAACTGCAACTGCAACTGCAACTGCAACGGCTAGGGTTTGGTGCGTTGGAGTTGGATGCCGACGGTTTCGGGGCTGCCGGGCACGCCGGTGGCGTATTTTCGGATGGTCAGATCGGCGCTGTCGACCGAGGAAAACCGCTCGAAGAGCCGCGACAAAATCTCGTCGCCCATGCGCTCGATGAGCCGGTAGCTCTCGTCGACGCCCACCGACAGGATGACTTCGGCTAGGCCGCGATAATCGACGGTCTGGTCGATCTCGTCGGTCCGGGCGCCGGCGGGCTCGGCGACCTCGACGCTCAGGTCGACGCGAAAACGCCGGCCGTCGCGGCGTTCTTCGGCGTAAACGCCGTGATAGCCGAGGAATTCGAGCTTTTCGACGAAGATCTTCATAGGCGGCGCTTGTCTGGAAGATGACCCGGTCTGCACGCTGATCCGGGTTAGGCGCTGGCGCGGTCTTTGCGCATGCAGCAGCGCTTGTATTTGCGCCCGCTGCCGCAGTGGCATGGATCGTTTCGGCCGACCTGGGGCAGCTCGCTCTCGTACGGCTCGTTTTGCTTTTGGGCCGGCTGAGCCGCGCTGCCGCGGTTGAATTCGATGCGCTTGGGCAGCTGGGACTCGGGGCGCGGCTTGAGCGAGGCGGGCGTCTGGATCTCCATCTTCGAGACGAACTCGACGACACGTCGCTTGACGTTCATCATCATGTCCAAAAAGAGGTTGTAGCCCTCCTTTTTATACTCTTGCTTGGGATCCTTTTGGGCGTAGCCGCGCATGCCGATGCCGTCGCGAAGCTGGTCCATCGCCTGCAGGTGCTCGCGCCAGTAGCGGTCGATGGCCTGCAGGTATTGGTTGCGGATCTGCTCGCAGAATAGCTCCTTGCCGCTGACCTCTTCGGACAGCTCCTCGGGGATATTCCAGTCGTTGGCTTCCTCGTCGTCGGCCTCGTCTCGGGCAGCCTCGAGCTCGGCTTTGCGCTCCTGTCGCCGCTCGTTGATCTTGTCGGCGAGGTCTTCGAGCTCGGACTCTTTTTGCTTGAAGACCTCGTTGACCCGATTCCAGACCTCGATCTCGATGGCGTCGCGGCCGCGGGCCTTGGACAGGTCGAATTCGGCGTCGAAGAGGTTTTCGAGCCCGTCCTCCAGGCCCGGGATATCCCAGTCCTCCATGCGTACGGCGCGGGAGGCGTAGGTCTCGATGGTCGCCAGGCACACGTCCTCGAACAGATCCAGGGCCATATAGCGCAGGTCGTGGCCTTCCTGGTCCTCGCCACGGAGCACGTTTTTGCGCAGCTCGTAGACCGTCTTACGCTGCTTGTCGAGCACGTCATCGTACTCGAGCAGGTTCTTACGGATATCGAAGTTCTTGGCCTCGACCTTGCTCTGGGCGTTTTCGATGCTGCGGCTGACCATCTTATGCTCGATGGGTTCGCCTTTGGGCATGCGAAGCGTGTCCATGATCTTGGCGACGCGGTCGGCGCCGAACAGCCGGAGCAGGTCGTCTTCGAGCGAGAGGAAGAATTTGCTGGCGCCCGGATCGCCCTGACGGCCGGAGCGGCCGCGAAGCTGGTTGTCGATACGGCGCGACTCGTGGCGCTCGGTGCCGATGACGTAGAGGCCGCCGGCCTCTTTGACCTTCTTCTTCTCGGCGTCGCATTCGGCTTTGAACTTTTTGAACGCCTCGATGTACTCGTCGGTATAGTGCTCGTCGCGCTCGTGCTCGGGGGTGCCGATGGGCACGGTCTGCTCGCCGGCGACCTCCTCGGCCAGAAACTCGGGGTTGCCGCCCAAGAGGATGTCGGTACCACGGCCGGCCATGTTGGTGGCGATGGTCACCGAGCCGAGTCGGCCGGCCTGGGCGACGATCGGCGCCTCACGCTCGTGGTGCTTGGCGTTGAGGACCTCGTGGGCGACGTTCTTCTTTTTGAGGACCTGGCTGATCGCCTCGGATTTCTCGACGCTGGTCGTACCGACCAGCACCGGCTGGCCCTTGGCGTGGCACTCGACGATTTGATCGACGATGGCGTGGAATTTCTCGTTGTAGCTCTTGTAGACCAGGTCGTCGTAATCGTTTCGGGCGATCGGCTTGTTGGTGGGGATGACCACCGTGTCCAGGTCGTAGATCTCGTGGAATTCGGCCGCCTCGGTCTCGGCGGTACCGGTCATGCCCGAGAGCGTGTCGTACATGCGGAAGAAGTTCTGGAAGGTGACCGTCGCCAGGGTCTGGTTTTCCTCCTGGATGGCTACGCCCTCTTTGGCCTCGACGGCCTGGTGCAGCCCGTCCGACCAGCGCCTGCCGGGCATGGGCCGGCCGGTGAACTCGTCGACGATGATGACCTCGCCGCCGCGCACGATATATTTGTCGTCCTTCTTATATAGCGTGTGCGCCTGCAGGGCTTTGGAGACGTGGTGGACCGTCTCGATATTCTTGGGGTCGTAGAGGTTGTCGATGTCGAGTTGACGCTCGATCTTCTCGACGCCCGCGTCGGTCAGCGTCGTCGAGCGGTGCTCCTCGTCGACCAGGTAGTCCTCGTCACGCTTGAGGTACGGGATGATATTATTGACTTCATAATACATCTCGGTGGAGCGGTCGGCCTTGCCGCTGATGATCAGCGGGGTGCGCGCCTCGTCGATGAGGACGGAGTCGACCTCGTCAATAATCGCATAGTGCAGCGGGCGCTGGACCATGTCTTCGAGCCGGTTCTTCATATTATCGCGCAGATAATCGAAGCCGAACTCGTTGTTGGTGCCGTAGGTGATGTCCGCCGCGTAGGCGTTCTTGCGCTCGGTCGAAGAGATATCGCTGACGATCGTGCCAACGCTGAGCCCCAGGAAGTTGTAGACGTGTCCCATCCACTTCGCGTCACGACTGGCCAGGTAGTCGTTGACCGTGATCAGATGGGCGCCCTTGCCCTCGAGCGCGTTCAGATACAGCGGAAGCGTCGCGACGAGGGTCTTACCCTCACCGGTCTTCATCTCCGCGATCTGACCCTCGTGCAGGGCGATGCCGCCGACGATCTGGACGTCGTAGTGGCGCATGCCCAACGTGCGTTTGCTCGCCTCGCGCACGGTGGCGAAGGCCTCGTGGAGGATGTCGTCAACGGTGGCACCGTTTTCGAGCTTCTCCTTGAGCTTGGGCGTCTGCGCCTTGAGCTCCTCGTCGGACATCTTCTCGAACTCGGGTTCGAGATTATTGATCGCCTCGACGCTCGGTTGGCAATTTTTGACGAACCGCTCGTTGGTCGAGCCGAAGATTTTGGCCAGAAATTCGAACATGGGTGACAAACCTGTGTAACGACCGCTCTTTGGAAGCTGCTCGATAAGTCGAGAAGCCCCGCTTTAATCTGATAGCACCGCGTGGTGATTCATAGAGGGATGACGTGGGCTGCGCAAGTCTCCTGCGCAAGAACGGGGTTGGCTGGCCCGGCATTCCGAGCATACTTATCAACACGGCTCTCCACAGAAAACCACACCCTCTAGCAGCACGTTGTGGAAAACCTATTGCGTTTTCCACAGCCGGGCCGCCCTATCCCACATAGTTTCCCACAGCCTTTCCACATTGCGCCCTCGACGCGCATCTCAATCGCAGGAAACCCTCGAGCAACACTCGAAGTGTCGAGGCGGCTCGGGGTGAAAAGGTCAGCAAATACAGCAGGTTAAGGGGGTTCCGGGTAGCCTGCAACACAGAGGCCCACCCCGTTGAGGCAGTCTTTAGGCGCCTGTGGAAAACCTGTCGGAAATTGTGGAAAAGACGGTCGGGTGCCGCGGTTTGTGGCGGGATTCGGTTGCAAAATCGGGCTCTTCGACCGGCTCAGGTGACCGGAACGGGCAGAGTTTTCACAGAAAAAGACGCAACGATTTGGGCACTTTTGCCGATAACTAAAATGGGGGCTTTTTATAGGGATGGTCTCTGTGGCTGTCAACGCGCTGAAGGGAAATTCTGTGATGGATATTCTAGCCCGACCGCTGATCGCATTGACGCTGACGACGATGGTAGTCGTGGGTGTCGGGATCGAGCTGGGCGCGCCCGGCTTGGGAGCGCAGATCTGTGCCGGGTTGGGCGCGGCGAGCGCGTCGGTCGGCGCGCTGAGATCGCCGGCGTCGGGCCGCGCGATCTTTGCTGCGCTGCTCGGGATCTTCGCCGGTGTATTGCTTTTGGGAAGCGTCGCCGAGATCTCGCCGGGGACCCAGCGCCTGCTGGCCCGAATGAGCGAGGAGGCCGCCGATGACCACAGGCGCGAGCGCCGACTGCGCGCGGTGGTTGTCGGGCGGGTCGACCAGGTCGGCCCTGCTTCGCCGCGCGGCCACTCCATCGATCTGGCGGTCGAGCGCCTCGATGAGATCAACTTTGGCGAAGATCGGCCCACGGTGCGCATCTTCGTGCCCGGCGATCTCGATCAAGCGGCCGAGGCGCTGCCCGGCGATCGGGTGGAGGTCTTCGCGCGCCTGGATCGCTATCCCGGCCGGGGATTCTCGCGGCGCCGCCCCGTACGCCAGGTCATGGCCGGCCGTGGCCTGTACGTTCGCGCCACCGCGCTCGAGCCGCTCGGTATTGATGTGGGCGCCGAGAAAGAGCTCCGCGACGGGCTGCGCCGCCGGCTGGTCACCTCGCGCATGCGCTTCGAGCGCCGCCTGATGGACGGCCTCGACCCAGACCACGCCGCGCTCGCCGTCGCGTTGACCACGGGCAACCGCAATTATCTGGAGCCCGAGGCCGTCGAGCCGTTTCGGCGCACCGGTACGAGTCACCTGCTGGCGATCTCCGGGCTGCACCTGGGCGTGCTGGCCACGCTGTTATGGGC
>CAYLTX010000152.1:0-15720 GCA_964386725.1 uncultured Bradymonadales bacterium
GATCGAATTTGCCGAGATCATCTGCGAGCCCGACACCACGATCTGCTCGGGTGACCTGGTTGACCAGTGCAATAGCCTGGGCACTGCCTACGATGAGAGCGACGACTGCGGGGTCTGGGCCTGTGACAGCGGAAGCTGCCAGCGGCCCAATACCTGCGCGGACGCCGTCGACATCAGCACCGAGGTCACTCAGGCCGGCGGATATACGCTCAGCGACGACTGGGCCAACTACACCAACGACTTCACCGACGAGCCGGCCTGCATCCCGGCGTCTTACGACGTTTCCGGCAACGATCTCTTCTTCGCCATCGATGTCCAGGCGGGGGACGTGGTGCATGCGAGCGCCGACTCGACCGGGTATACCTATCCCACACTGGCGCTCATGACCGATTGCTCGGATCTGGCCGGTACGTGTGAGGCGGGCGATGCTTCTTCGTTCTCCACGGAGTCCGCCGAGATCTGGTATGAGGCGACGGCCGACCAGACGGTCTATCTGTTGCTCGACAACGACAGTTCGAGCAGCTCGCAGGCCTACGATTTGAACGTCGAGGTGAAACCGAGTTGCGATCTGGCCACCCACACGACCAGTTGTCAGAACGGCGACATCGACTATTGTGTCCCGCCCGGTGTGGTGAATACCTATTCCTGTCAAAGCGGAGCTTGCAACGCAGACGCCTGTGATATGGAGACCGGAGAATTCTGTTTCGACGCCGAGGACCTCACTGCCGACGCAACCCAGGCCAATGGGACGACCAAGACGCTAGACTGGTCGATGTATGAAAGCAATTTTGACCAAGACGCCTGCGGCCTCGAGTCGTCGGACCTGTCCGGTGATGACGCGTACTTCCGCGTTGACCTGCAGCAAGATGATATCTTGCTCGCGTCGCTCGATGCTGGAAGCTCCTCGGCTCAGCCGTCGCTTCTGACCACCACCAATTGCACCAACCCGAACGACGCATGTGGTGAGAGCAATGTCGGTGAAACCGGCCCGGCCGAGGTCGTTTACCAGGCCAACGAGGCCGAGACGGTCTATTTGATCGCGGCGAGCGACACGGCCAACCCCTCCGACGACTTCACGTTGGACGCCAGGGTGACTGCGCCGGAGTGCGATCCACAGACGGCGACGAATAGCTGCGCCGACGCTGACGACCTGCAGTATTGCGCCGAGCCAGGGGTGGACGCGACTTATACCTGCACCAATGGGTGCAGCAACGGTACCTGCGACAATCCCACCGGCAACGTGTGCATGGAGGCTATCGATGCCACTGGCGGAGGCACGTTCACTAATGACGTCGCCAACCTCACCGCCAACTTCAACGTTGCGTCGTCTGATTGTCCCAACCTCAGCTACAGCCAGAACGGTCCCGATGCGGTTTACGCCGTCGATTTGCTCGATGGTGAGACCGTCGACGCCGCGGTGAATCCCGCCACGGGAAGCTACGTCGACCTCGGCATTATTCTGGTATCCGACTGCGAGGACCACGCGAATACCTGTCTGGACGGTGACGACAGCGGAAACCCGGAGGAGGTCTCCTATACGGCCACCGAAGACACGACCGTCTACGTGATTCCGGGAGCATTTAGCTCGGCCGCCACGTCAGGGGCGTTCGACCTCGATATCACCATCACCGGTCCCTGACCCACCGCTCGGCACATAGCCCAAAGCCCCGCCCGGTTCCTCCGGGCGGGGCTTTTTTTTTAAGTGCAATTACGGAAATCTTGTGGCTTACGCGTCGTGCCAGGCTTTTCGTATCGTCTCGAGCAGACGCACCTGTTTTTGGTGGTTGGTTCTTGGTTCTTGCCTCGATTTGCGACGCCTTTACCAAGAACCAAGAACCAAGAACCGTGGCGAACCTGGATGACGCATCGAGTGTCTCGAGCTGTTCGCTATCCCCAAGGTTTACGCGCTTGTACTTAATATGGTCATTGAAAAATATCGACGTCCCCTATTATATGCCCCCCATGTGATATTCGACCCTGTGGTTTCGTTACGTGTTCGCCGCGACGAGATCGAGAATTGCTCGTCGATTCGAGCGCCGATTCAATAAAGGATTTCTGATGGATTGTATGAGTTCGCACCAACGGCTTCGCCACTTATCTCTTATACGCATATTGATGGTATGTGTCGCCAGCGCCGCGCTGCTGCTCGGCGCCTGTGGAGGCGACGAAGATGCCTGCGCCGGCGTCGACTGCGCTTTTGGCGTCTGTGACGGCTCGAGCGGGCAGTGCATCAACCCCGATAATTGCGAGGTCGACGACGATTGCGTCGCCGGCTTCGAATGCGGCCCGAGCTACGTGTGTGAGCCGCTGGCCGAATGCACCGAAGACGCAGATTGCGACGCCGGCGTATGCAGCGACGGAGCCTGCGTCAACCCGGGCAGCTGCGAGTCCAACGACGACTGTCTCGATCGCACCTATTGCGGCTTCGACGACACCTGCCGGGCCGACCCCTGCAATGAGATCAGCTGCTCGCGCGGCGTATGCGACCGCGGCACCGACAATTGCGTCAGCGCCGATAGCTGCACCGCCGAGACCGAGGCGACCGATTGTATCGACGGCGAGAAATGCGCCCAGGGCACCTGCGAGCCCCAGGAGACCTTCTGCGAGGACTTCGAATGTGAGCGCGGGGTGTGCAGCTACGACGAAGGCGGCTGCGTCAGCGCCGACAACTGCGAGGGCGACGACGGCAGGTGCGTCGAGGGCGAATTCTGCAACGATCAGGACGAGTGCCGCCCGGACAAATGCGTCGAAAATAACGTCGACTGCGGCGACGACGGCGTCTGCCAGCCGGCCACCGGCGAGTGCGAAAACGCCCGCACCTGCGAGTCGAACTCCGACTGCACCCCCGACCACCTCTGCGTCGAGAACACCTGCACCCTCGAATCGGGCGCCTGCGGCGACGCGGACGGCGAGGGCGGCTGCCCGGGCAACCGCCTGTGTGAGTACGACGAAGATGCGATGACCACCGAGTGCACCGAGCCGGACTTCTGCGAGACGTCCATCGATTGCGACGACGGCCGCCAGTGCGGCGGCTCGACCTGCCTGGATGCGGTGAGTTGCACCGACGACCTCTTCGAGGCCAACGACGCCGTCGAAGACGCCACCGATATCTTGTCGGTCACCGGCGATCAGTCGCTCAGCGCCTCGCTATGCGACGGCGACGCCGACTTCTACGCGTTCACCAGCAATGACCTCGTCGACGAGCTCACCGACGGCGAGCTGCTCGTCGAGGTCGACGTGCCCGCCCGCGACCGCGGCCTGGGCGACCTCGAGGTGGTCGTCACCGACGAGGACGGCAACGAGCTGAGCGATACGACCGGCACGACCGGAAGCGCGCGCGTCCAGCAAAACCTGCGCATCATCGAACACGGTGACTTCACCGTCGAGGTGCGCGGCGCCGACGGCGTCGGCGCTGCGGGTGTGCGATACGATCTGTCGGTCAACTTTTTGCCAACCGAGACCGTCGATGCCTGCGACGACGCCACGATGCTCCCGCTCGAACAGACCGTGGTCGGCAACACCGACGACTCCCAGAGCATGGCCATGGGCTCGAGCTGCACCACCGCCGATAACTCCTCTCGCGAGGTGGTCTACGCGGTCACGCTCGACGCGCCCGGAGAGGTCACCTTCATCGCCGAGCCGGTGCTCAGCGCGACGCAACTGTCGCTGAGCGTTCGGTCCCGGTGCACCCAGGCGGCCAGCGAGCAGGCCTGCGCCAACGATGTCGCCGCCGGCGAGTCTCAGGCGCTGACCGTGATGCTCGACCGCGGCACCCACTACCTGGTCGTCCAGGCCCCGGAGGGCGCTGACGGCGGAGAATTCGAATTGTACGCGAGCACAAGCGGGCTGACCTGCGCCAGCGATTCCTGCGTCGACGCCGACACCTCCAATGTGTGCAGCCCCACCGGCACCCGCTACACCGAGGCCGACTGCGACCTGGGCTGCAACCCGACCACCGGCCGGTGCAACCCGACCCAGGGCAACACCTGTCTCGACGCCGAGGTCATCGACGCCGAGGGCGTCTACGGCTTCGACCTTCTGCAGCTCGAAGACGCCTACGACGGCGCGCAAGCAGGCTGTGTGGGCTCGCGCACCGGCGGACCCGACCAGAGCTTCGAGGTGGAAGTGCCCGCACAGACGGCGCTGACCGCGACCGCCTCCTTCGAAAACGAGGTCGACGGCTCGGTCTACCTCGTCGAAGACTGCGCCGACATCGGCTCGAGCTGCGTCGAAGGGGTCACCGACTCCACCGACACCAACGCCGAGGAGTTGGTCTTCGCCAACGACACCGACAACCCGCGCAGCTTCCATCTGATCGTCGACACCGCCGCCGACCAACTCTTCGGCACCGGCGAGGTCGAGATCGAATTTGCCGAGATCATCTGCGAGCCCGACACCACGATCTGCTCGGGTGACGTCGTCGACGTCTGCAATAGCGTCGGCACTGCCTACGACGTAGATGACGACTGCTCGCCGTGGGCCTGCGATGGCGGAAGCTGTCAGCGCCCCAATACCTGCGCGGACGCCGTCGACATCAGCACCGAGGTGACTCAGGCCGGCGGTTATACGCTCAGCGATGACTGGGCCAACTACACCAACGACTTCACCGCCGAGCCGGCTTGCATACCCATGTCATACGACGTGGCCGGCAATGACTTGTTCTTTGCCGTCGATCTCCAGGCGGGTGATGTATTGCATGCGAGTGCCGAGTCGACCGGGTATACCAATACCACCTTGGCGCTCATGACCGATTGCTCGAACCTGGCCGGTACGTGTGAGGCGGGCGACGTCACTGAGACGTCCACGGAGTCCGCCGAGATCTGGTACAACGCGCCGACCGACCAGACGGTCTATCTATTGCTCGACAACGACAATTCGAGCAGCTCGGAGGCCTATGACCTGAACGTCGAAGTCCAGCCGGGTTGTGTCTTGGCCAGCCACACGGCGACCTGTCAGGGAGACGACGTCGAATATTGTGCTCCTCCCGGGTTCAGCGAGACCTACACCTGTCCGGGCGGCGGATGCACCAGCGGGGTCTGCGACATCGAGACCGGCGAGTTTTGCTTCGATGCCCAAGACCTCACCACCGAAGCCCAGCAGAGCGGCGGAACGACCGAGACGATCGACTGGTCGATGTATGGTAGCGACCTCGACGACGCCGCTTGTGGGCTGTCGAGCTCCGAGGTTTCGGGGGCCGATGCCTACTTCCGCTTCGACCTGAGCGAAGGAGAAATCCTGAGCGCGACGCTCGATCAGGGGGCGTCCTCGGCCGAGCCGGCGCTCTTGACGACGACCAACTGCCCGGCTCCCGACCAAGCCTGCGCCGAGAGCGACGTGGCGACCAGCGGTTCCGCCGAGATCGCCTATCGGGCGTCGGCGAACGAAACCGTCTACCTGATCGCCACCAGCGATACGGACACCCCCTCCGAGGACTTCACGCTCGACGCGGAGATCACTCCCTCTGAATGTGACCCGTCTGCGAATATCACCACCTGCGCGGACGCCGACGACCTCCAGTATTGCGAGGTGCCCGGTCTGTACGCCACTTACACATGCACCAACGGCTGCTCGAGCGACTCCTGCGACAATCCCACCGGTGAGGTATGCTTCGAGTCTCAGGACCTGACCGCCGATGCGTCTGCGTCCGGTGGAACCACCGTTACCGGCACCTGGAACGACTACGTCAACGACTATGAAGGCTATAGTGGATGCTCGATCAACGCGGCGCGCTCCGATGGCGAAGACTTCTTCTACAGGATTGACTTGGCCGCCGGAGAGACCCTCGACGCCGCGATCAGCTCGACCGGCATTGTCTGGCCGATGTTGGCGATTACCTCGGGTTGTTCGGACGTTGGAGGCTCTTGCAAGGCCAGCAACGCGCCGAGTTCGACTTCGGCGTCTCTGAGCTACACGGCCACAGACGCAGAGACGGTCTATTTGGCGGTGGACAACGACTGGCCGTCGAACGTCGGTGACACGTTCACCCTCGACGTCGAGATTAACTAACCAATGAGCGTTGGGCCGCTTTGCCCGACGCCCATCTAAAGCCCCGCCCGGTTCCTCCGGGTGGGGCTTTTTTATTCCAACGGCTATTGAAAAGGCGCGATTTCCATTATTATATGCGAGTATATGATACCCGACACTCCCCTCGCTCGCGTCACGACTTCGCTGCGACGCGAGCCATGAAGAGAACTCGTTGATTCGAGCGCCGTTTCAAAAAGGACTGACGATGGCCCGCATGAACTCACTCCGACCGACTCGCCACCTCTCCCTCGCACGGGCATTGGTCGTGTGTGTCGCGAGCGTCGCGCTGTGGCTCGGCGCCTGTGGTGGCGACGAGGCGGAGCCGTGCGCTGACGTCATCTGTGACTTCGGGGTCTGCGACGGATCGAGCGGCCAGTGCGTCAACCCGGACAATTGCGAGGTCGACGACGATTGCGTCCCCGGCTTCGAATGCGGCGCCGAGTATATTTGCGTGGCGACCGACGAGTGCTCGTCCAACGGCGATTGCGCCGCGGGTGTGTGCAGCGCGGGCGCCTGCGTCAACCCGGAGACCTGCGAGACCAACGACGACTGCCTCCCGCGCACCTATTGCGGCTTCGACGACACCTGCCGGGCCGACCCCTGCAACGAGGTCAGCTGCCCGCGCGGGGTGTGCGATCGCGGCACCGACAATTGCGTCAGCGCCGATAGCTGCACCGCCGAGACCCAGGCGACCGATTGCGTCGCCGGCGAGAAATGCGCCGCCGGCACCTGCGAGCCCCAGGAGACCTTCTGCGAATCCTTGGACTGCGAGCGCGGGGTGTGCAGTTACGACGAAGGCGGCTGCGTCAGCGCCGACAACTGCGAGGGCGACGACGGCAGGTGCATCGACGGCGAATTCTGTAACGGCGAGAACCAATGCGCCCCGGACCTATGCCTCGACAGAGAGGAGGACTGCGGTGACAACGGCGTCTGTCAGCCGGCCACCGGCGGATGCTGGAACGCGACGAGCTGCGAATCGAACGCCGACTGCGTCGAAGATCATCTCTGCGTCGAGGGCACCTGCCGACTTGAAGAGCTCGCCTGCGGCGATGCGACCGGTGAAGGCGGCTGCCCCGGCAACCGAATCTGTGATTACGACGCAGATACCCTCGTCGCCGATTGCGTCGAGCCGGACTATTGCGAGACCTCCGTGGACTGCGACGACGGGCGCCAATGCGGCGGGCTGAGTTGTCTGGACTACGTAAGTTGTCGAGACGATATCTTCGAGCCGAACGAGTCGGCCGCCGCGGCGACGCAGCTCGAGTCGGTATCGAGCAACCACGCGATCGCCGCCTCGCTGTGCGAGAGTGACACGGACGTCTACGGCTTCGATACCTACGACCTCGTCGAGGAGATCTCGCGCGGCGCGCTGCTCGTCGACCTCGAGGTGTCCCGCCGAGACCGCGGCCTGGGTCACCTGGAGCTGGTCGTCACCGCCGAGGACGGCACCGAGTTGGTCGACACGACCGACGGCGCCGGCCACGCCCGCATCCGAGACGAGCTGGGCGTCATCGAACACGGCGAATATACCGTCGAGGTCCGCCCCGCGGACGGCTTGACCGACGCCGGGGTGCGCTACGACCTGGCGGTGAACTTCCTGCCGTCGGAGACCGCGGACACCTGCGCCGACGCCCCGACGTTGAGCGTCGGCCAGACGGTGGTCGGCAACACCGACGACTCCGACAGCCGGGCGCTGGGCTCGAGCTGTGCCGGTTGGGAGAACCCCTCGCGCGACGTGGTCTTCTCGTTAGTGATCGACTCTCCCCAGGAGGTCACCCTCACCGCCGATCCGTTGCTCAGCGAGTCCAATCTGACGATGAGCCTGCGCGAGTCGTGCGCCGAGCCCTCCAGTGAGTTGGCGTGCGCCAACGAGGTGGCGAGCGGGCAGGCGCAGACGTTGAGCGCGGTGCTCGACGCCGGCACCTACGACGTGATCGTCGAGGCGGCCGACGGCGAGCAAGGCGGCGTCTTCGAGCTGAGCGCCGAGGCCACCGCGGTCGGCTGTGTGAGCGACCAATGCGTCGACGCGCGCTACTCCAACGTCTGTGACGCGGCCGGCAGCAGCTACTCCTCGGTCGATTGTGAACTCGGCTGCAACCCCACCAGCGGACGCTGCTTTCCGGCGCAGGGCAATACCTGCCTGGACGCCGAGCTCCTCGACGCCGAGGGGACCTATAATTTCGACCTGCGCCAGGTCAACGACGAATACGACGGCGACCAAGAAGGCTGCGTGAGCGGACCGAACTCGCGCACCGACGGCCCCGACCAGACTTTCGAGGTGGAAGTGCCCGCCCAGACGCTGCTCACCGCGACCATCCACTTCCAAAACGGCGTCGACGGCTCGGCCTACCTCGTCGAAGATTGTGAAGCCGTCGGCTCGACCTGCCTGCAGGGCGTGGTCGACTCCCGGACCGGAACCTCCGAGAGGATTCAGTTGGCCAACGACACCGACGACGCCAAGAGCATGTATCTGATCGTCGACACCGCCGCCGACCAGAACTTCGGGGGCGGCACCGTCGAGATCGACTTCACCGACATCATCTGCACGCCTGGCGAGGAGCTCTGCGCGGGCACCGACGTGGAGGTGTGTAATCAGTTCGGCACCGGCTGGGACGTCGCCGACCAATGCGGCGACTGGACGTGCGATAGCGGGGTCTGCCAACGGCCCGACACCTGCTCGCTGGCCATCGACCTGACCACTGAGGCCGGTCAACCTGGCGGCACGACCTACAGCAATATCGTGTGGGGCGAGTTCAGCAACCACATCCAGGGCGACACCTGCGGCGGGGTGAGCTCGTATGAGAACGACGCGCACGACGCCATCTTCCAGATCGACCTGCAGACCGACGAGGTGCTGCGTGCCAAGCTCACCAGCAACGACTCCGCGCCGCTGTCCGACCCGTCGATGTACTTTTTGTCGAGCTGTGGAGACTTGGATTCGTGCCTGGAAGGCGACCATACCAACGGCGACCCGATCGAACTCTTCCACCAGGCCACCAGCCCCGAGACGGTCTACGTGGTCGCTGACAGCGACGACACCAGCTCCACCGAGACCTTCGATCTGGAGGTCGAGATCGTGCAGGGCTGCAGCCAGTCCGATACGACGCCGACCTGCAACGGCGACGTGCTCGAATATTGCGGCTCCCACGGACTCATGGAGACATATACCTGCACCGGCGGCTGCACCGACGGCGCCTGTGAACCGGCGGCCGGCGACGTTTGCACCGACACTGTCGACGCGACCAGCAACGCGAATCAGACGGGTGGGATTACCTATAACGACCTGGTGTGGGGTGACTATGCCAACAGCATCGACGGCGATACATGCGGCGGAGTGACGTCAGGGGAGAACGACGCGCACGACGTCATCTTCGAGGTCGACATGCAGCCCGATGACGTGCTGCGCGCCAAACTCATCAGCAACGACTCTTCGCCCGACTCCGATCCGGCGCTGTACATCCTGGAGACCTGCGGCGATCTGTCCACGTGCATCGACGGCGACCGAAGCACCGGCGATCCACTCGAGCTAGTCTACCGCACGACGACCACCGAGACGGTCTATGTGGTCGCCGACAGCGACGACACCAGCATCACCGAGACCTTTGATATGGAGCTCGAGGTCACCCAGGCCGAGTGCGACCCGGCCACCGCCTCGAACACCTGTGTCGACACCAGCACCCTCCAAGAATGTGTCGAGCCGGGCTTCTGGCAGACTCACTCTTGTTGGTGCGCGAGCGGCGACTGTATCGACGGCCAGACCTGCGGCGAGGCGATCCCGCTGGGTCACGGCGACAGCGACGTGCAGACTTTCTCGGGCACCAACGCGATCAGCCCCGGCCAGGGCACCGTGGGCAGCTGCAACTTCACCTCGAGCAACGAGCCGCTCGGCCCCGACCACATCTACGCCATCGATCTGGCCGCCAACGAGACGCTCACCGTCACCTATACGACCGGCATCAACGTCTCGTCATCGAGTTTCGGAGTGATGTACATCCTGGAGACCTGCACCGATGTCACCAGCTGCCAGGTCAACGGCGGCACCTACTCGTCGATCGGCTCGAGCACGCTGACCTATACGGCGGCGACCACCGGCACCTATTATCTGGTCGTCGAGCGAGCCCTCCCGAGCGGCACGACCGGGTATGATTATCAGGTCGATATCGATATTCAGTAGGAGAGGGACTGCGGGCTTGAGGAACGGCGGGCTTGAGGCTTGGGGCTTGGGGAACTGCGGGCTTGGGGGAGACCCCGGCGCGGCTTGACCCGCCGGTGAATGAGCTTGGGCGGGCTAGCCACAGCCGGCCCCCCCAAGACCCCGGCGCGGCTTGACCCGCCGGTGAATGAGCTTGAGCGGGCTAAAGACCCCGGCGTGGTTTATCCCGCCGGTGAATCAGCTTTTTTTGCTACATCTCCCGCGCCGCTACGAATTGCTCCCATATCGTACGCTCCAACCGTCCCCACATAATAAGAAGGCTGCCAAAACGCCTCCTGCCGCAGCAAATTGGCAAGGTTGTTCAAGTGATTGAGGGCAATCTCCTCGGGCGAATGTTCAATATTTGCCCGCATGGCCACATGCAGATGGTCGGGGATCACTGACAGCCGCGAGATGCGGTGGCCCTTGAGCTGCGCAATTCGCAACGTGCCGTCTCGGAGCTTGCTCAATCGTTCCTCGTCTGTGACGCGAAAACGATCGCGAATTACCAGCACCAGATGCAGGTTGTACCAATATCGCCCACTATTCGATTCGGTAGGTTTGCTCAGGTCGACCGATTCATCGATCACCGTGAATTGCTCGAGAAACTCCTCGAATTTGGGATCGGCCATGCCCTCGTTAGCTACCTGGTTTTCGATATAGGTCTCAACCGTGTCTGCTTTGGTCTCGCCGACTCCGCGCATGGATAGCTTTCGGCTGAACTTGATGGGCGTTTCGTTTTTCCTCAGTGCGTGTTGCAGGCGCCCTTTCATGCGAGCGGCGAAGTCAACCGGTGAGACGGGCGGTTTGACGCTCGCGCAAAGGTGCACTTCACCGGAGGACCAGCGACGCTCGAGAAGGCGAATGCCATCGTCTTCCCACCGGTTTGAGAGAGTGGTGAAGAATTCTTCATCGGGCTCTGGCGGTAAGTCGCCGTCGGACGGCCAACCAGTCCAGTCGTAGCGAAGTTGATAGGCAGGTGTGCTGTGTTCGGACGAATAGAACGGTTCGATTGTCATGGGGTGGCGCTCCGTGGCGGAAACCGCAGCGACACAGCGGAGCCCGGTCGGGCTCCGTCGAGCAGTGTGATTATAAACTGCTGGATGAACTCGGAGTGTAGGGAATGAGGGGCGGGGCGTCTAGCCCGCTCAAGCTGGTTCACCGGCGGGATAAACCGCGCCGGGGTCTTGAGCGCGCGCCGGGGCGTCTAGCCCGCTCAAGCTGGTTCACCGGCGGGATAAACCGCGCCGGGGTCTTGAGCGCGCGCCGGGGCGTCTAGCCCGCTCAAGCTGGTTCACCGGCGGGATAAACCGCGCCGGGGCCTTTCCCCAAGCCCGCAGTACCCCCGCAGTACCTACTCCGCCGCCGCGTCGTAGCGAGTGCGTCGCTTTTGGATCTGTGCGGTGCCCTCGGTGGACACGAGTACGCCCTCGGCGCTGCGGCCGAGGTGGGCGGCGTTGCCCTCGTCGGTGTCGATATGCATCTCGAGGGCGTAGGAGTCCGAGACACGGATGAGCACGTCGCCGAAGGTCAGATCGCGCGGGGTGCCGTGGACGGCCACCTCGACCATATCGCCGTCTTTGACGCCAAAGTCGCGGGCGTCGTCGGGGGTCATGTGGATGTGGCGTAGCGCGCAGATGACGCCCTGCTCGATGGTGACCTCGCGCTCGCCGGCTTTGAGGGTGATCCCCGGGGTGTTCTCGACGTCGCCCGAGCCGCGCACCGGCGCGTCGATGCCCAGCTTGAACTCGTCGGTGCGTGAGATCTCCACCTGATTGTGCGAGCGGGTCGGGCCGAGCACGCGCACGCCCTCGATGGTGTTTTTGGGGCCGACCAGGGTGACCTTCTCTTCGCAGGCGAATTGGCCCGGCTGGGACAAGGGGCGCATCTCGGTGAGCTCGTGGCCCTGACCGAACAGCGCCTCGACGGTCTCCTGGGTGAGGTGGACGTGGCGCGCCGAGACCGCGATTGGGATGGTGCGCTGGGTCTGGGGCGTGCGCTCGTGGTGCAAGATGAGGTGGGCGACCTGCTCGGCGATGCCGTGTTCTTCGTCGGTGGCCACCGCCAGCAGGTGGCAGCGGCTGGGATTCATCGACAGGCCGGCGACCGGTTGGTCGTGGTTGACGGCGACGGCGCGGTTTTTCTCCTCGTCGATGCGCGCGCCCAAAAATTCCAGGCGCTGGGCGATGCGGTGGCGCATCAGAGCGCTATTCTCGCCGATGCCGCCGGTGAACACGATGCCGTCGACGCCGCCCATGACCGCGGCATACGCGCCGATATATTTGCGCACGCGGTGGGCGAAGACCTGGATGGCCAGCCGGCAGCGCTCGTCTCCCTCGGCGGCCTTTGCCTCGATGTCGCGAAGGTCGTTGCCGATCCCCGACAGCCCGGCCAGGCCGGACTCGCGGTTGAGCAGGTCGTCGAGCCGGTCGACGTCGAAGCCGTCCTGGCGCAGCAGGTGGATCAGCGCGCCGGGGTCGATGTCGCCGCTGCGGGTGCCCATGACCACGCCCTCGAGCGGCGTCATGCCCATCGAGGTCTCGATGGAGCGGCCGTATTCGACGGCGGCCAGGCTGCAGCCGTTGCCCAGGTGACAGGTGATCAGGCGCAGGTCACGCACGTCGGCGTGGAAGTATTCGGCGGCCTTCTTGGCCACGTATTGGTGGCTGACCCCGTGAAAACCGAATCGCTCGATATCCTGCTCTTCGGCCAGCTCCGGCGGGATCGCGTAATGCTTGGCGCGCCTGGGCAGTGTCCGGTGAAAGGCGGTGTCGAAGACCGCCACATGCATCAGATCTTTAAAGATGCGCTTGGCGGTGCGGATGCCCGCCAGGTTCGCCGGGTTATGAAGCGGCGCCAGCGGCGCCAACTCCTCGATGGTGCGCTCGACCTCCTCGGTGACCACCTCCGGGCGATCGAAGCGCTTGCCGCCGTGGACGACGCGGTGACCCACACCCTCGACCTTCACGTCCAGCCCGTCGATCAGCCGCGGCAGCGCGTACTCGATCGCCTCGGCGTGGCCGTCGAAATTATGCTTCTCCTCGCGCCCGTTCATCACGATCGTCGAGTCGCTGTCGCCGGGCGCCAAACGATCGACCTTCAACGTGCCGGCCGGCTCGCCGGTGGCGCTGTCGACCACGGCGGCTTTGAGGGATGAGCTTCCGCAATTGATGACTAGGATATGCATGGTGGGTCCAGGGGTTCAGGGGTCGAGGATCAGGGGTTCAGGGGTCCAGGGGTCCAGGGGTCCAGGAACTGCTTAACGGCAACGGCTTAGGGCCCAGGGAGTACGGCGATGGCGGGAAGTTATGGCATTGGTTGGGGGGTATCAACCTTCGTAAGTGGTTCGAGCATCTGTTGAGTTGCGCGTTAGGGGGGTGAGGCTTTCCGTGGGTGCGCTTCACCGGTCGCGCCAAGGGCGCGTCCGGTTGTGCTTACCCACGGCTATGGTTTGGATCCCGCACGAGACCAACTCACGGACCGATTGAGGAGAAGACGAACCGTCCGAACGATCGCATGGCCACGAAACCAAACCATAGCCGGGGGTAAGACCGGCGCCTTTTGCCGGTCGCACCCCCGGAGAGGTCGACGCTCACACCATCTCACCTCGCCTCCTCAAAACCGCCAACTCACTCCAACCACCCGCGCCTTCGGCACGTCCCACGGCCCCAACGAGGCGCCATCGTCCAACTTCAGTCCCTGGCGCAGTTGGGTATTATATTCACGTACGCCGTGGAGGCTCGTGGCGATGCTGCCGGCGTAGGCGACGCCGGCGGTGGTGGCGCCCAGCCACAGGAATTGGCTCTGGTCGGTGACCAGCCCGTAGCCGACGAATACGCCGGTGAAGACCATCAGCGTGAAGGCGATGCCGCCGTAAAAATACTGCTCGGTGTAGACGTTGCCCATACCGGGCAGCGCCAGGTTGTACAGCGTGGCGCGGGTCGAGGAGAGCTTCGACTCCTCGTAGATCCGACGGCGGTGGGCTTCGCCGAAGAATTCGTCCTGCTCGCTTGTTTGTGCCTGGGTTTGTCCGGCAGGGCTGTCCTGTGCGATTAGTAGGCGCGGCGACAGCACCATGGCGGCCAGAACCAGCGCCACGACGGCGTGCAGCGCACAAGCTTGTAGCGCATCAGGCAGCGCGCGCCGTTGGTACGAGCGAGCGTTGTGGTGTAGACCCATCATGATCGTATCGCGGTGCTCGAGGGGGCAAGTCAGTCGATCGAGCCCATCATTTACCGAGATCACCCCAGGCGCAAGCGCCGTTGCCTTTCCAAAACCCCAAACCCTCAACCCTCAACCCTCAACCCTCAACCCCAAACCCTCAACCCTCAACCCTCAACCCTCAACCCCAAACCCCTATGTCTTTCACAATCGTCGAAGATTTCACCCACACCACCGGCATCCACTGCGGCTCGACGGCCATGGCTGACCTGCTGCGCCACGCCGGCCACGATCTGAGCGAGGCGATGGTCTTCGGCTTGGGGAGTGGGCTGGGCTTTTATTATATCAAGAGCAAGGAACTCACGCCCTCGAGGCAGATTTTCGGGCGCGCGTTCAACCTCGAGGAGAACGCCGCCGAG
Source organism: uncultured Bradymonadales bacterium (assembly GCA_964386725.1). Taxonomy (GTDB): domain Bacteria; phylum Myxococcota_A; class Bradymonadia; order Bradymonadales; family Bradymonadaceae; genus CAYLTX01. Next base: position 14,797 of record CAYLTX010000152.1, read on the forward strand.
GCGTTGGGCTTGGAGCTTCGGGCGCACTTCGAGGGCGACAACGAGGCCGCCTGGCAGGGCGTGCGAGAGGCGATCGACGCCGATAGGCCGGCGCTGGTTCAATGCGACCTGAGTGAGCTGCCCTATTGGGAGTCCAATACGCCGTTCAACGGCCATAAGATCGCAGTGGTCGGCTACGACGAGGATGCCGGTGACGCGTTGGTGGCCGACACGCACTTCGAGGGCCTGCAGCGCGTGTCGCTGGACGCGCTCGAGCGCGCCCGGGCGTCGAAGGCGCCGCCGAGCATGGGCAATCAGAACGCCTGGTGGCTGCTCGAGCCCGGCGAGGCGCGCCCGATGGATGAGGCTATCAGCCACGCGCTGGCGGCCAACGCCGACCAGATGGAAAACGACGCCACCGGCTTCGGCGGACTGGACGCCCTCGAGGACTTCGCCGCCGAGGTCGGTTCCTGGCGCGAGCTCGACGACGCCTCCTGGGCGTATCGCTTCGCCTACCAATGCATCGAGAAGCGCGGCACCGGCGGCGGCAACTTCCGGTTTCTCTACCGCGACTTTTTGAGCGAGGCGTCCGAGCACGTCGAGCAGATCCGCCGCGACGGCCTGGTCATCAGCATGACCCGCACCGCCGACGCCTGGTCGACGCTATCGCGCTACCTCGAGGCCATGTCCCGCTGGGTCGAGCCTGTCGCCGAAGGTGGCGCTGACGATCGCCCGGACGACGATCCCAGCCACCATCTGAACTCAATGGCCGAGGCGGTCTTTCAGTTCGAGTCCACTTATTGGGATCGGGCAGCCCGCTGATTTTTGTGGGTTTAGGGTTTCTTGGTTTCTTGGTTTCTTGGTTTCTTGGTTTAGGGTTTCTTGGTTTAGGGTTTCTTGGTTTGGGGTTTCTTGGTTTGGGGTTTCTTGGTTTGGGGTTTCTTG
>CAYLTX010000153.1:0-15482 GCA_964386725.1 uncultured Bradymonadales bacterium
GTTGCCGTTGCCTTGCCTGGACCCCTGGACCCCTGGACCCCCGAACCCCTGATCCGAACCCCTGATCCGGACCCCTGATCATGGATATTACACCCTATCTAGACGACCAGAAAATCGCCCCGAAGGTTGTCTTCGACAGCCTGGAGGAGCGCGGCTCGCGTGTGCGTTTTATGCTGCCCACCCCAGACGGGGATTGGAGCGGGATGACGTGGAACGCGTTTGCCGACCAGATCCGACGCTGCGGCCTGTTTTTGATGGACGCGGGCATCGAGATGGGCGATCACGCCGCCGTCTATGCGCCCAATAGCGTCGAATGGGCGTCGAGCGCGCTGGCGATCCAGGGCGCCGGTGGCGTGATGGTGCCGATTTACCCGTCGAGCACCTCCGAGCAGGCGACCTATGTGGTCCGCCACAGCGAGGCGCGCTATCTCTTCGTGGATACCGCCGAGCTTCTGACCAATGTCTTCGAGAGTTGGGCGGCCTTTGAGAGCGTCGAGAAGATCGTGCTGTTGAGCTCGACCGTCGACGTCGAAGAGGTCTTCGATTCGTATCGGACCGAGAACGAACTCAACGGCGACAGCGACACGCTCCCCGAATGGAGTGATGTCGCCGAGCGCGTGGTGAGCTGGGACAAGCTCATTGAGGTCGGAAAGGCCCTCGAGGACGCCAAAGCCGGCGAGTTCGAGGCGCGCATGGACAGCGTCTCGCTCGAGCAGCCCGGGCTGATGCTCTATACGAGCGGGACGACCGGAAGGCCAAAGGGCGTGCCGCTGACCCACAAAAACGTCGTCTCCAACGGCCGCGACTGGATCGAGGTCCTGGGGGAGATGATCCCCGAACACGCCGTCGATCTATGGTGGCTGCCGCTGAGCCACGTCTTCGGCTTCGGCGAGGTCTGCTTGGGCAATATCCTCGGGTTTACGACCTATATGAGCGATCCGTATTCGGTCCTGGAGAAGCTGCCCGAGGTCAAGCCGCACGTCTTCATGAGCATCCCGCGCTTTTGGGAGAAGCTCGCCGTCAAAGCGATGGATGAGGATACTCCCGAAAAGCAGCGCGAAAAGCTCTCCGAGATCACCGGCGGAAACCTCGAGTTTTGTCTGTCCGGCGGCGCCGGCCTCAAGCGCGAGATCAAGGAGTTCTTCCTCGAGCAAGGCCAACTCATCATCGAGGGCTACGGCCTGACCGAGGCCAGCCCGACGGTGACGATGAATCGTCCCGACGACTTCCGCTTCGACTCGGTCGGCAAGCCGTTTCCGTCGGTCGACGTCCAGCTCGCCGAGGACGGCGAAATCTTGGTCAAGGGCCCCAACGTCTTCGGCGGCTATTACAAAAACGAAGAGGCCACCGCCGACGTCTTCGACGACGAAGGCTGGCTGCAAACCGGTGACCTCGGCCGATTTACCGAGGATGGATTCCTACAGATCGTCGGGCGAAAAAAGGAGATTCTGGTGACCGCCGGCGGCAAGAATATCTCGCCGGCCCATATCGAGTCGCAGTTCAAGGACGACCCGTATATCGAGCATGTCGTGGTCTACGGCGACGGCAAAAAGTATCTGACCGGCGGCGTCTGGCCCAACCGCGAGGCCATCGAGGCATGGATCACCGAGAACGACGTGGCCCCCGCCGAGCGCGCGGACGCCGTCCAAAAGCTATTGAGCGAGCGGGTCGAGGCGGCCAACGACGAGCTGCCGCGCTACGAGACGCTCAAGAATTTCGCCGTCATGGACACGCCGCTGACCGTCGAAAACGGCTATCTGACCTCGACGATGAAGGTCAGGCGCAAGAAGGTTTATGAAGCTTTCGGTGACACGTTCGAGGGGCTTTATTGAGGAGGGCTGCTGACCAGCGGCGCTCGCTATTTGGGGCGACGTCAAACGGCGACGTCGCAAACTACAATTTGAGTTAGGCCCTAGAAGCGTCTCGGGTTGTTGAGGGTTCGAATAAGGGGCCTCAAAAAGCGCATATGGTTATAGGAACTAACCCAAATCGTAGTTTGCGGCGCAGTTCAGCCGCCCCAAATAGAAGATGCTCCTGACCAGCAGCCACACACAAACAGACAAAACGCCATGATCAAACGACTAGCCAATTTACTAACACTCAAAAAGCGCGCCAAGGAAAAGCGGCCCGAGATCGGCAGCACGCCGGCCGACGTGGTCCACCGCGAGAACAAATGGCGACTTCTGCACTACCGTGCAAAAAATAGTGGCCCGACCTACAAGACCCCGCTGCTGATGGTGCCGTCGCTCATCAACCGCCACTACGTGCTCGACCTGATGCCCGGCCGAAGCTTTGCCGAGTGGCTGGTCGCCCAGGGCCACGACGTCTATTGCATCGACTGGGGCACGCCCGCCGACGAGGACCGCTACCTGAGCTTCGACGAGATCTGCGAGGGCTATATCGGCCGCGCCGTGCGCAAGGTCGCGCGGCGCTCGGAGACCGGCAAGACGCACCTGCTGGGCTATTGTCTGGGCGGCACGCTCACGACCATCTACGCCGCCGCTCACCAGGAGCATTTGGCCGGCCACGTCGCGCTGGCCGCGCCGGTGGCCTTCGACGACGACGGCCTGCTGTCGCGTTGGACGAAGACCTCGACCTTCGACGTCGAGGGAATCGTCGAGGCCTGCGGAAACGTGCCCTGGCAGCTGATGCAGGGCGCCTTCCACCTGCTCAGGCCCACGATGAACCTGTCCAAGACGGTCTACCTGGTCGACCGCGCCTGGGACGACCAATTCCTCGACGGCTTCGTCGCCAAGGAGACCTGGGCCAACGACAACGTGTCGTTCCCCGGCGAGGCCTACCGGCGCTATGTCGAGGAACTCTATCAGGACAATAAGCTCATCAAAGGCGAGTTCGCGCTCGGCGGCAACCCGGTCCGGCTCGAGGACATCGAGAACCCGACGCTGGCGATCGCCTTCAAGCACGACAATATCGTGCCGCTGGAGAGCGCCGGCGTGCTCGTCGACCGGATAAGCTCCGAGGACAAGAAACTCATGGAGTTACCCGGCGGGCATGTCGGCGCGGTCGTCTCGCGCAAGTCATCGGAGCATTTGTGGCCGGTGATTTCTGGTTGGTTGGCGGATCGGGACGTTGCAGCCGTTCGACCGGAAGCGGTTGAAGCGGCTGAATAGCAAGCGTTGTAAGAGAGTGAGAGAGTAAGAAAGTGAGAGAGTTAGATACTGCAACTGCATAACGGCTAGAATGATGCGCTACATTGACCTGATTGCAGACAACCCGCTCGTCTGGGGCCTCTTTCTCCTCTACCTGGTTGGCACGATGGGCCTGGCTTGGATGGGCCATAAGAAGACCGACGATATGGCCAGCTTTGCGCTGGGCAAGGGTGATATGCACCCGGTGGTCGTGGGTGTGACGCTGGCGGCGTCGATCGCGTCGGTGGCGACCTTCGTGATCAACCCCGGCTTTGTCTACGTGCACGGCATCTCGGCGCTGATGCATTACGGGGTGGCCGCGGGGCTGGGTATCTTCACCGCGCTGATCGTGCTCAGCATCGGCTTTTTGCGGGTGGGTAAGGCGACCAAGGCGCTGACGCTGCCGCAGTGGGTCGGCCAGCGCTACGGCTCCAAGACCATGGAGGTGCTCTTCGCGGGGGTGAACCTGCTGTCGATCACCTTCATGGTGCTCATCGTCGGCGGGCTGTCGCTTGTGATGCAGAAGACGCTCGGGCTGACCAACGTCGAGGCGTTGGTGCTCATCATCGGGTTTGTCTTCTCGTATATCTTTTTGGGCGGCACCTACGCCCACGCCTATACGAATACGCTGCAGGGCATCTTGATGTTCATCGTCGGAGCCCTGGTGGTGATCAGCGGGCTGCACTTTTTCGGCGACGGCATCGCGCCGGTCATGGAGACGCTGGCGGCCAGCGACCCGAACCTGGTCAAAACCGCCAACCCCGACAGCACCTTATTCGGCACGCCCTTTGTGGTGTGGGTCTGCGGGTATGTGATCGGATTTGCGCTGGTCTGCCAGCCCCATATCATCATCAAGCCGCTGTATCTGGACACCGAAAAAGAGGTCTGGCAGTCAATCGGCGTATGCCTGGCCGTCTCGGTGATCTTTACTGCGCTGCTCTTGGTGGGCATCTACGCGCATATGATGGAGATCCCGGCCGAGGCATTCATGGGCGCCAATGGCGAGTTCAAACAAGACCTGGTCATGACGGTCTACCTGACCGAGACCTTCTCGCCGGGGGTGTTGGCCTTCGTGATGGTCGTGCTCCTGGCTGCCGGCATGAGCACGCTCGACGGCATCCTCGTGGCGCTGTCGAGCATCGCCGGCAACGACCTCTTCTTGAACCTGACCAAGAACAATCTGCTCAAAGACAAGACCGAAGAGGAGCAGTCCAAGCTGGCCCACCACGTCAGCCAGGGCGTGCTGGTGGCGATGGGCGTGGTCACATTTCTCATCGCGCTCCACCCCCCCGAGCTGCTGGGCATCTTCGGCCAGATCGGCGTCTACGCCATCGTGACCACCTGCGCAGTGCCGATCTCGTTCGGCATCTTCTTCCCCAGGCTCACCAAGCACACGATGCTGCCGGCGGCGGTGCTCGCCCTGGCGGTCTACCTGGGGCTGACCGGCTGGTATTATTGGGCGGTTATGGGCGAGGAGGTCGTGAATCTGAACACGGTGGTCACCGACCTGGGCCCGGTCGCGCTGCTCTTCGATACCGGCGCAGCCCAACTCGGTTTTGGGAATCCGGCGGTGCCGGCGGTGTACGGGATCTTTGCGAGCGTGTTGGTGGCGGTTGTGGGGATTGTGGTTGGGAGGGTGGGGCGGCGATGAAGTTGGCTGCTTTCCGGGGCCCCCTCCGACGGCTCGCTACGCTTCGCCGCCACCTCCCCAACCTGGGGAGGGGACGTCGGGCAAGTAGTGTCGTATGTGTTGCTTGGGGCCTGACGTCCCCTCCCCGATCCGGGGAGGTGCCGAGCGCGTAGTACAGCGCGAGGCGGAGGGGGCCACGGAAAACTTTTCCCTTAATTGTGCCGTGCGCGCACCTTCTGCTACTCTCCCCGCGTCACTGACCCACAAGTCACTCCACCGCGACGCGAACTATGCGCAGCCCACTCAAACCCTGCCTTTTCTTCGCCACTCTAGCCATCCTCACTCCCCAACTCGCCCAGGCCGACCCCGGTCTTCTGGACGAGCCGCCGGCCTATTCGCTCGAGCAAGAACACGAGCACGAGGTCGACTATGTCGGCGAGGACCTCGCGCCCGAGGTGCTCGGGCGAGCGTTCGAGATCAACCGGGCGCATAAGCGCCACCGGCGGCTGCACTATACGGCCACTCCCGGAGAGGGCGCCTTGAGCGGGCTTCGCATCGGGATGAGCGCCGGACACGGCATTCAGTGGTATAGCGACCGGGACGCGTGGGCCTTCCAGCGGGGCATCAGCGACCACGGCTGGGGCGGGCTTCGCGAGGATATCCACACCAATCAGACGATGATGGACTACCTGCTCGACATGGTCGAGCGCTCCGGGGCCCAGGTGGTCACCATGCGCGAGCGCAACTACGGCCAAGGGTCGCTGGTCGTCGACAACGACGAAGGTGGCGGCTACGTCGAATCTGGCGAGTGGGAGACCGGGGCGAGCGAGGGGTTCGGCGGGACCTATCGCTACGCTTATCTCAGCGGTGAGCAGGCGAGCAGCGCCGAGGTCCGCTGGGAGTTCTCGGTCGACGAGAACGGCGAGTACCCGGTCTATGTGCACTATCTTTCGAGCTCCAATCGCACCGACGCGGCCCGCTATACCGTCAATCATCTGGGCGGTCAGACGAGCCGCACGCTCAGCCAGGCCGAGCTGCTGGTCGAGGATTGGGAGCGCGCCGACTACCCGAATATCCCGCCCGGCGCCGACGCCGACGGGGGCGCCAATAACCTGTGGCGCTACCTCGGCACGTTTCCGTTCGAGGCGGGCGTGACCTATTCGGTCGAACTCGGCAACGAGGGCAGCGATTCCGAGAAGGTCGTCATCGCCGACGCCATCCGGGTCGGCGCGGGCGATGGATTCGTCGCCGGCGGCGACGGGCAGCCGTCGGGCCGGCCGCGTTGGGAGGAGGCTTCGGTGCCGTATCTCGAGTGGGTGGGCGCGCCCGATTGGCTCAAAGTCGGCGACGTGTCCGGCCGGCCGCTCTACTCGATCTACCGCGGCGTCGACGCCTATGTTTCGCTGCATACCAACGCCGGCGGCGGCTCGGGGACCTCGACCTATACCTGGTACGACGAACAGTGGGTGTCGAAGTCGAATTGGGAGCCGGGCTTCGTCGAAAACGAGCTCCCTCCGGGCACCGACGAGTGGGGCACGGCCATCCATGAGGAGCTCATCGACCAGATTCGGGCGCGCTGGGACTCGGAATGGACCGACCGCGGGCGCATGGGTTCGAATTTCGGGGAGCTGCGCGCGTTCCGAAACGGCTGGTACGAGGACGAATATAACCGCGGCGCAGACGAGCCGATGGCGATCCCGGCCGCTCTTATCGAGCTTGCCTTTCACGACACCGACTACGACGCGCGTCTCTTACGCGAGATGCACTTCCGCAGAGACGCGGCGCGCGCCATTCACGCCGCGATGATTCGCCACTTTCGAGGAGCCGATGCGCTGCTGCCGCCGCTGCCGCCCAGAGACATTTTTGCGCGGGCCCAAAATGGCGAGTTGATTGTCGACTGGGAGCCCGCAGATGACGAGGTCTACGCAAATTCGCAGGCCGACAGCTACCGCGTCTATACCTCGCGCGATGGATTGCTCTTTGATCCCGTTCCGATCGAGACGGACGAGACGTCGGCGGTCATCCCGCTGGCCGATTGCGAGCCGCTATACGTGCGCGTGACCGCGGTCAATGAGGCCGGCGAGAGCCTCGACAGCGTGGTGGTCGGCGCCAAGCAGGCCCACGAGGAGGGCGCGCGCGTGCTCTTCGTCGACGGCGTCGACCGCGAGGTCAAGACCGTTCACGACCCGAATAACCCGCGCACCTACGCCCGAATCTATGGGCCGGCGCTGAGCGCCGCGAGCGATGGCGTTGGCATCGATATGAGCTCGGATGAGGGCGCCGGCCGCGCCATCGCCGACGCCGACTACGACGACTACGACTTAGTCGTATGGGCGCTGGGCGAAACCAGCACCCGCGACGAGAGCCTCTCGCTGGTCGACCAGCAGGTCATCAGCGAGTTGCGCTCCCGTGGCACGAAGGTATTGGTGTCGGGCGCCGAGTTGGGCTGGGACCTGGTCGAGCAGGGCGACGCGAGTGACCGCGAATTCTTCGAGGAGACCCTCGGTGCGAGCTATGTCGAAGATGACGCCGACACCACCGAGATCGACGTCACGCCGTTGGGCGCATCGTTGGAATCGGGCGGCACGATGACCTTCGGCGACTGCTCTGACGACGCCGCCTGCATGGAGTGGCCCGACGTCCTCGAGCCCCGAGACGGCGGCCAGACGTTGATCGCGTACGCCGCCGGCGCAGCCGCGGTCGAGTCGCCCGATGGCCAAGTGGTCGTCGCCGGCTTCCCGCTCGAGACCATCGCCGACCCCGCCGATCGCAGCGAACTCATCGCCGCGCTCTCCGCCCGGCTCCTCGGCGACGCAGGCACCGCCGCCGGCGAATGCCCCGACTTCGGCGGCGGCGAAGACGCGGGTCACACCGATGATGCCGGCGGCCCCGATGCCGGCGGTCCGGACGCGGGCTATTCGAATGACGCCGGCGGCCCGGACGCCGATGAGCAACGCGCAAATATGGTGAAGACCAACGACGGGTGTGGGTGTCGATCGACCGGAGGCGTGCCCGCGAGTGAGCTCGCGTTGGTGTTCGTATTGGCGATGGTGGTCGGGCGTCGGAGAATTCGCCGTTAATCTGTTGACTTTCAGGCGTCGCCGTTCGACGCCGTTTATGCGGGTTGACCGTGCGCCGGAGCGAAGCGTAGGTTTCTGTAGCCTCGGGTTTATGCGGGTTGACCGTGCGACCGAAGGCGTTCCCGCGAGTGGGCTCGCGTTGGTTTGTGTATTGGCGATGGTGGTCGGGCGTCGAAGAATGCGCCGTTGACGTTAGTCCGTTGACTTTCAGGCGTCGCCGTTCGACGCCGTTTATGCGGGTTGACCGTGCGCCGGAGCGAAGCGTAGGCCTCCTTTAGGGCCGCCGCTGTCAAGCGCTCGGCGCGGCGCCAAAAAGCGGCGCCTGAAAGGCAAAACTCTCCCCCCGGAGCGTTCCTCCCGACCTACGACTCTTGCGAGGTAGGTTGCATCTGTGTGGTGTAGTTCAAATAGTAAGAGCGGCTGTCATCTCTGACTATCCCCTAATTGAGCGGAACCCGCTCCAGCGCCACGCAAAAGGCGATCTTTTTGTGGTAGGTTGCTCAAAAACAAAAAGAGGATCTTCTTGTCTGGGCCAAGGAGACTTGCTGGTTGGATCAACTCTGCAATGACTCCAACCCTCAACCCTCAACCTCCAACCCTCAACCCTCAACCTCCAACCCTCAACCCCGCACTACCCAAGCCCCATAACCAACCACACGATCCTTGGGCCCGGCCGTATCGCCCGAGTTGCGAAGATCGAGCGTCTCGACTGACAAGTTTCGACGCTTCGCGCTGATCAACAAGCCCTGAATGGCGAGGCGTCCGCAGGCGTCGTCGCGGCCGATGTCGGCCGGGCGCATCGCCTCGATGGCCCGGCAGGTCCGGGCGTCGATGTCTCGCGCCTCGTCATAGGTATGGAAATGGCTCAAATCCGAGCTCACCGAGATGAAGGTCTCCTCGGCTCCCCACACTTCGTCGAGCACCTGTGCGACCTGCTCGGCACTGGCCAGGCCGGTGACGATCGGCACGAGCTCGAAGTCGCCGAGCACCTTTTGCAAAAACGGCAGGTGCGTCTCCAGGCTGTGCTCGGGGGCATGCGGCTCGTCGAGTTGCTCGACCAGCCCCGCGTCGATGAGCCGGTCGCGCGCCGCGGCGTCCACGGCGACCGCGCCGAGCGGCGTCTCGAAGCGATCCGCGCCGCTGATGGCCAGGCCCTCGAAGCCCACGTGGTGCGCAGGCCCGATGAGCACGACGCGCCGGATCTGGTCGGAGGCACGACGCAGCGCGGCGAAGGCGCGGCCTGCCACGTCGCCCGAATACACGTAGCCCGCGTGCGGCGCGATGGCCGCCTTGGGCGGCTTTCCGTCCGCGTCGCCGCACGCCAGGTGCGCCTCGACGGCGGCCTCGAGTTCGCTGGGATCGGCGGGATAAAATCGACCGGCGACGGCTGCTGGGCGTGTTATGGGCATGCGTGGCCTCGGGGTTGTGGTAGACTCGGGTCGAAATTAACACCTGTGGGTTTTCGTTCAAATGGGGGAGGCCGTGCAGGACAGAAGCGTTCTCTATTTGGGGCGTACGGTCGACCCGCATAAACCTGAACTACGGAGCAAACTACAAGTTGAATGGAGTTCCTGCAGGACAGAGGCATCCTCTATTTAGGGCGGCTGAACGGCGCCGCAAACTACGATTTGAGTTAGACCTTAGAAGCGTTTTGGGTTGCTGAGGGTTCGAATGATGGACCTCAACAGGCGCATGAGGTTATAGGAACTAACCCAAATCGTAGTTTGCGACGTCGCTGTTTGACGTCGCCTCAAATAGCGGATCTACAGAAACCGAAGCCTCCTAGTTACGCCGTTCCTGGACCCCTGGACCCCCGAACCCCTGCCTTATGAAAGACATCTTCACAGTCCCAACAAAACACTGGACCCAACTCGACAGCGGAAAAGTCCGCTGCGACGTCTGCCCGCGTGCATGCAAGCTCAACGAGGGCCAGCGCGGGATGTGCTTTGTGCGCAAGCGCGAGGGCGACCAGATCGTGCTGACCACCTACGGGCGCTCGAGCGGTTTTTGTATTGACCCTATCGAGAAGAAGCCGCTCAACCACTTCCTGCCGGGTACGCCGGTGCTGTCGTTCGGCACGGCCGGGTGCAACCTGGCGTGTAAGTTTTGCCAGAATTGGGACATCAGCAAATCGCGAGAGATCCAGACGCTGGCCGACCAGGCCTCGCCGGAGCTTCTGGCGACGGCCGCCGAGGAACTCGGCGCGCGCAGCATCGCCTTTACCTATAACGACCCGGTCATCTTCATGGAGTACGCCATCGACGTGGCCAAGGCGTGCGCCGAGCGCGGCATCAAGGCGGTGGCGGTCAGCGCCGGCTATATCGAGGACGCGCCGCGTCGGGAGTTCTTCGAGCATATGGACGCGGTCAATATCGACCTGAAGGCGTTCACCCAGAGATTCTACAAAAAGATCGCCGCCGGCGACCTGCAGCCGGTGCTCGACACGCTCGAGTATCTGCGCCACGAGACCGACGTCTGGTTCGAGATCACCAACCTGCTCATCCCCGATGAGAACGACTCCGACGAGGAGTTGAACGAGATGTGCGAGTGGATCGTCGATAGGCTCGGCGTCGACGTGCCGATTCACTTCTCGGCCTTCCACCCCGACTACCGCATGAAGGACAAGCCGCGCACCCCGCCGGCCACGCTCCAGCGCGCCCGACGCATCGCCATGGACCACGGCATCCGCTACGCCTACACCGGCAACGTCCACGACACCGAGGGCGACACGACCTTCTGCCACGCCTGCGGCGACGCCGTCATCGAGCGAGATTGGTACGAATTGGATGCGTGGAATCTAGACGCCGACGGCTGCTGCGCCTCGTGCGGTGCAGACTGCGCCGGGGTGTTCGAGGCGACGCCGGGGGATTGGGGGCGTAAGCGGCAGCCGGTGCGGCTGCGGGATTTTAGAGCGTCGGGGTGATGGAGCGTTGCGGTTTCTGTGGATCCTCTGTTTGGGGCGTTCGGGTTTCTGTGGATCCGCTATTTGGGGCGCTGCGGTTTCTGTGGATCCTCTATTTGGGGCGGCGCGGTTTCTGTGGATTCTCAATTTGGGGCGGCGCGGTTTCTGTGGATCCTCTATTTGGGGCGGCTGAACTGCGCCGCAAACTACAATTTGGGTTGGTTCCTATAACCATATGCGCTTGTTGAGGCCCGTCTTTCGCACGCTCAACAACCCGAGACGTTTCTAAGGTCTAACTCAAATTGTAGTTTGCGACGTCGCCGTTTGACGTCGCCCCAAATAGAGGATGCCTCTGTCCCGCAGAACCTCCATTCACAGCGACAACCTCTTAAAAAGCTTCTCCGGGATTGCCTTAATAATCCCCATGATTCCACGCCAAAAATGCGGATAATAAAACGCGTCGGCGCGCCGCGCCTGAGCGCGGCGAATGGCCTTGGCGACCTTTTCCGGCGAGGCGATGGGGATGGCGGTGTCCATGCCGTAGGTCATCCGCGTGTCGACGAAGCCGAGCTTGACCGTCATCACATGCACGCCGTGGTCGTTTAGCCGGTTTCTCAGTCCCTGCAGATAGAGCGAGAACGCGCCCTTGGCGCTTCCGTAGAAATAATTGGACTTGCGCCCGCGGTCGCCGGCGACCGACGAGATGCCCACAATGGAGCCCGCCCCGCGCTCGACCATCGGCCGGGCGATGGCCTCGCAAAGCGAAGCCGCGCCGGTATAGTTGACCTCGATGACCCGCTTGGCGCGCTCGAAGTCCTGCTCGGAGGCCTCCTGGTCGCCCATATCGCCGAACGCCAACAGCGCGACCTCGATCGGTCCACACTCGGCCTCGATCTCGTCGATAAACGGCGCGTGGCGGTCGAAGTCGAGCGCGTCGAAGCGCTTGGCCCAGGTGTCCACCTCGAAGCGAATCCGCACGTCGCTCGCAATCCGCTCGGCCTCGTCCACGTCACGCGCCGCCAGCACCACCGACTCGCCACGCTCGGCGTATTCTTCGGCCACGGCGCGGGCAATCGGCGATGTCGCTCCAAGAATCAATACAGCCATAAAAACACCAGATAGTAAGAGAGTAAGAGAGTGAGAGAGTAAGAAAGGCCTACCGAACGCAAGAGGTCGACTGAGAGCAGTTGCTGTATCTCACTCTCTCACTTTCTAACTTTCTCACTTTCTCGCGCTACGCAGTCAATCCCAAGCGTTTGCTCAATTCCGATTGAAACACCCGCTCCGGGTCCCACTCATCTCGGACAGCTTTCCACTTTTCCCATTCCGGGTACATCTTGCGGAAATTCTCTTTGCTGAGCCGAGCGTCTTTGCCCAGGTAGACCCGGCCGCCGGCGGCGACGACGATGTCGTCGAGGCGGTCGAGCATCTCGAAGAGCGGTCGGCCGAAGTTCGGAAAGTCCAAGGCGAGCGTCACGCCGGCTTGTGGGAAGCTCAGGCCGCCGTGGTCTTTGTCGCCGAATTCTTTGATGACCGCCAAAAACGAGGCCATACCCGAGTCGCTGACCACCTCGAGCACGGCGCGGGCGGCTTCGCGCTCGGGGACGACCATCTGATACTGCAAGAAACCGCGCTTTCCGTAGGCGTAATTCCAGTTGTCGACGGCGTCGAGCGGGAAGAAGAACGGCCCGTAGCCGACCACGCTCTCGTGCATGCCGGGCGGGTGCTTTCGGAAATAGGCTTCGTTGAACAGCCGAATGCTGGCCTTGTTGAGCAGCCAATTGGACTCGAAGTGGCGCCCGTCGACGAGCTTTTGGCCGAAGTCAGCGATATCATCGAGGAAGCTCGTCTGGGCCTCGACGCCGCGCGGGGCGTGGCGGCCGCGCATGAAGATGCCGCGGCCCATGGCGTCGCCGGATTTGACGCAGTCGACCCAGCTTACCGTGTGGGTATAGCCGCCGCTCTCGGTGCTGACCTCGAAGAACTCATCGAGGTTCTCGACCCGGATCGACTCCATTTCGATGGCCGAGGTCTCCACCGGGTACAGCTGGACCTCCAGGCTCAAGATCAGCCCGGTCAGCCCCAATCCGCCGACGGTCGCCCAGAAGAGTTCCGGCTCGTTGTCCTCGTCGCAGATGACGATATCGCCCGAGGCGGTCAGCAGCTCGACGCGGCGCACGTGGTCGCCGAAGCAGCCGGCGACGTGGTGGTTTTTACCGTGGATATTATTGGCCAGCGCACCCGCCACCGTCACAAATTGGGTGCCGGGTACCACCGGAGGAAAGAAGCCGCGCGGCGAGAACGTGGCGATGATCTCTGCGAGCGAGACGCCCGCCTCGCAGCGGAGCCAGCCGGTCTGCGGGTCGAAATCGAGCATGCGATCGAGCCGGCCGGTGAGCACCTGGCGGCCGTCGGCCAAAAGCGGCGAGTCGCCGTAGCTGCGGCCCAGGCCATAGGCCAACAGCGGCTTGTCGCCACGCTCGTCGAGCGCCGCGATAAACTCCGAGCGGCGCTCAGGGCGGCTGACCTCGGTCTCAATGACTGGATAGCGGCCCCAGCCGGCGAGTTTTTTGGTCGCCCAATGATTCGATGTCATGGTCTGGCGTCTCACGGGGGAAAGGCTCTGACTCCTTGTGATTATCGCGCCCTTCGGTCGATTACAAGTTGTTCCCCGGTGCCAGGGCATCCTGCCCTGTGAAACCGGACCTGGGAAGGTCTGGCACCGATGGTGTTCTTGACGTTGCAGCCCTCGTGCAGAGCTTAACGACGGACGCGATGAACACACTAATTGGCAAGTCACTCAAAAATGTGAGGTCACACCATGGCGAACGACAATCTTCAAGAGTCGTATGAGAAGCTCAAGCAAAAGCGCGACGAGCTCAAGGTGAAGCTCAATCTCGGCAAGATGGAGGCCAAAGATGCCTGGGAAGACGTCGAGAAGAACTTCCAGCAGCTCGAGTCGAAGATGAAGCAGATTCGCACCCAGGGCGAAGAAGAGGTCGAACGGATGCGCGAGGACGTCAAGCTGCTGATGAGCGACATCAAAGACGGCTTCGACCGTGTGCGCAAGCGCGCCTAGCAGTCAAAAGAAATTCACCACAGAGTACACAGAGGGCACAGCGGCAAAGTTATTTAGCCTCCGTGCCCTCTGTGCGCTCTGCGGTGAGCCTGTTGTTTTATGGCTCGACGGTCAGAGTGCCCTGCTGGTCGGTCTGGAAGTCGTTGTCTGTGCCGTCTAGGTCGCAGTAGGTCCAGGTGGCGCCGCCGTCGCCCGAGAAGCGATAGGCGTAGCTATAGGTGCCCTCGGTGTCGGGTGTGAGCGTGGCCTGGTACTCGTCGTTATTGTCGGCGGTGTGGCCGGCGTTATAGGTAGCCTCGGTCCAGTCGAAGGTCGCGGCGTCATCGCTGGGATCGGCGTCGGTGGGGCCGACGCCGAGCTCGGCGCTGATGCCTTCGCATTGAGCGTCGGGGCCGGTGCAGTCTTGAGAATAGACCCGACCAAAGATCATCTCGGTCTCCTCGCCCGCGGTTGTGGTGGTCGATTCCGGGTACTGCAAGTTACACCAGTCGATGCTCACGCTGGGAGCGTCTTCGACGGTCAGCTCGCCGGCCTGCTCGGTGTCGAAGCCGTTGTCGCTGCCGTCCAAATCGCAGTAGGTCCAGTCGCCGCCCTCGACGGAGAAGCGAAAAGCGTAGCCGAAGCTGCCAGCGGCGTCCGGGGTGATGGTGGCGGTATACTCGTCGTTGTCGTCGCTGGTGTGGTCGGCGTTATACTCGGCGTTTTGCCAGCTCCAGTCGTCGGGGCTGGCGCTGGGGTCGACGGCGGCGTCGCCCCAGCCGATCTCGGCGTTGACCTCTTCACAGCGCGCATCTCCCTCCGTGCAATTCTCGGCGAAGACCCGCCCAAAGATCTCTTCGGTGGCCGTGTCCGTCTCGGTCGTCGTCGCGGCCGGATGCTGCACCGTACACCAGCCGATCTCCAGGGCCGTGGCGCTCGGGATGAATTCGAAGGCATCGGCGAGCGTGGCAGACTCTCCGTCGGGCGTCTCGACACGGACGTCGACGGTGCCCGGCGCGGATTGCGGCGTCGTCGCGTCCAGCTGCGTACTCGACACGAAGGTCGTGGCGGCTTCGGTGTCGCCGAAGAAGACCGTCGCGCCATCGACGAAGCCGGTGCCCGAGACGGTCACTTCCTCACCGCCGGCGGCATCGCCCTCGACCGGAAGGATCGACTGGACGGTCAGCTCGGACCCGTTGGTGTCGTTGTTAGTGGTGTCCGGCTCGGCGTCCGGGGTGTCGGTGTCCGGGGCGGTGTTGTTGGTATTGTTGGCGTTGTTGTCACCGTTGGGCTCCGGATCGTCGGAGCAGGCGGTGAGGGCGAGGGCGGCGCAGAGTATCAATACGCAGTATTTTTTCATTTTCGTCACCAGTAGTTTGGTTCTTGTTTTTGTGAAAAATTGCTTTTTGAGGACCCCCCACTGCCTTCGCGAAGTGGCTCGAAGCCGTCCGCGGCCCCCCCACTGCCGTCTGCGAAGTGGCTCGCAGCCGTCCGCGGCCCCCCCACTGCCTCGTGCTAAACGGCGCACTCGGCATCTCCCCCAGGGGGGAGAGTTGTTCGCGCCAGTAAGCGGCTTGGTTGCTTTACGCAGAAGCATCCCTCCCCCCGGGGGATGAGGATTGGGGGTATCTATTAACTCGTCTTTGTTGAAACGTCTTCGAGC
>CAYLTX010000154.1:0-15420 GCA_964386725.1 uncultured Bradymonadales bacterium
GAAGTCCCCACAACCCACCGCTCACCACCTGTCGTTTGATACCCACACGACGGCCATGCACCGGTGTGCCTCCAGGCTGCCGAGACACGCTATTCAACCCAAGAAAGCCCACTCACCCGGCCCCGAATCCGTCGGAGCGTCCGGCGGCCTCAATTCCGGCCAGATCGGGCACCTCAAAAGTTTTCTCACGCCGGCGGACCGCCGCCCGATCGCCCTCAGAACCGCATGAGAGCTGGTTAACACGGTCCCTGGGACCTTATGGGGTCATTTTTTTGGGTTTTTGGGGTGGGGCAGATTTCCATCAGCCGTTCGGGTCTTATCTTTGCGTTAAGTCGGTTCGTGGGTCCCCCACCGCGCTCAGGAGTCTCGGAGATGTCTACTTATCGTACAGTTGGCGATCTGTTGCAGAGCTGTGTCGAGGCGTCCGGGGAGCGTACGTTTGTGGTCGATGGGGACGGTGAGGTGTCGTATGCCGCGTTTGACGAGCGCTGCGCGCGGGTGGCCTGTGGGCTGTACGAGCGTGGGGTGCGCCCGGGGAGTCGGGTGGCGTTGATGCTGCCCGGCGGGATGGAGTGGCTGGAGACGTTCTTTGCGGTGGCTCGGCTGGGGGCGGTGCTCGTGCCCATCGACCCGAGCTTCAAGGCCAATGAAGTCGACTGCATCCTTGGCGACTGTGAGGCGAGCGTGCTGGTAGCCGACTGCACCCACGTGCCGATGCTCGACGAGATCGTCGCCGAGCGCCTCACGCTGCGCCACGTCTTTTGTGTCGGCGAGCCCGTCGCCGAGTTCAACTCCTACGCTGAGTTGGCTCAGGCCTCGTTGTGCCTGCCGAAGGTGGAGGTCTCCGCCGACGACACGCTGAGCCTGACCTATACTTCGGGGACCACCGCCAAGCCGCGCGGGGTGTGGCTGTCGCACGCCAATTACGACTATACCTCCGAGGCGTACGCCGCGGCGGTGGGGCTTCGCGGTGACGACCGTGTGCTGTGCACGCTTATGCCGTGCCACGTCAGTTCGCAAATCCTCGGGCCCATGGCGGTCGTCCAGCGCGGCGCGACGCTCCAGATACTCGCGGAGCAGCCGCTTCGCATGCTCGCCAAGACCATCGCGGCCAGTCGCGCTACCGTGCTCGCCGCACCTGTGGCGCCGATTGAGCGCCTCGCGGCGGCCGACGACCTCGACCCGGGCCCGCTCGGCCGGCTCCGCATGGCGATGACCACCGGCGCCAAGGTCACCTCCGAGGACCATCGCCGCTTCGAGGCGCGCTTCGAGATCCCGCTGGTGACCTCTTACGGGCTGACCGAGGCCTGCGGCGTGTCGACGGTCAACGGCCCCAAACAGCACCGGCGTGAGGTCGGCTCGTGCGGAAAGCCCCTGGAAGGCCAGAAGTTGCGTGTCGTCGACTCCAAAAGCGGCGAGCGACGCTCGTTTGCCGTCGGCGAAGTCGCCTTGAGCGGGCCAAATGTGATGCAGGGTTACGCCGACGATGAGCGGGCGACCGAGCGCGTCCTCCGCGACGGCTGGCTTCGCACCGGGGACTTGGGCTACGTCGACCAGGAGGGGTTTTTATACCTGATCGGCCGCCAAAAAGACCTCATCGTGCGCGGCGGCAAGCATATCTACGCCGGCGAAGTCGAAGAACTCCTCCACCGCCACCCGGCAGTCGCCGAGGCCGCGGTCATCGGCGTTTTCGACGAGGCCCAAGGCGAAGAGGTCGCCGCGTTTATCGTGGTGCGTGATGGCCATTATTTCTCCGATGAGCATGTGGTCAATTATTGTCGCCAGCACCTCGCCACGTTCAAATGCCCCGGCGTCGTCGAACAACGAGAGGCCCTCCCGAAAACTCCCACCGGCCATGTGCGCAAGGCATTCTTAGCTCAACATTATCCCGCCAGACGGTCGCGCTGAAATGGGCACTGCAACGATATGTGGGGCTTTGTCGATCCTCACACTATTGTTTCCTTTGGCAACTCGCCGGCCGATGCTCTATATTTAGATCGTACTTTAGACAGCTTTATTCTGGTCAGATAGGATCGCTCATCGCGGTCCTTATCGGGGGCTCGAAAACGTCACTGAGCGGTACGCGTGCCTGGTTGGTTAGGCGTCAGTCGTCGAGGGCTTCGAATCTTTGACCCGTCGTGGTGCCGATGAAGCGACCGATTCCGCCTGCCGTTGGTGTGACCGAGGAAGCTGGCAAAACCCTGCTTCACCTCGGCCCGTACCGTCTCGGCAATACGCTCGGCCAAGGTGGCATGGGAGTGGTCTACCGCGCCGAGCGTGTCGATACCGGCGCGCGAGTTGCGGTCAAGACCGCTCTTGACAGCTCTGAGATGGCGGTGTCGAGCATTCGGCGCGAGATCGAGATCCTCGAGCAACTCGACCACCCGGGTGTCATCTCGCTGGTCGACCACGGCTCAGTCGACGGCGTGCCTTGGTTGGCTATGGAGCTTCTGGATGGCTCCACGCTCCTCGAGTTGCTCGGGCAGGCCGCCAGTTTCGACTCCCGGGCGCAACTCGCCGCCCCTCAGACCACCGGCGGCGCCGAGGCGCACCATCGGCCCTTCGATGGCCCCGGCCCCGCCGAACCCGATCCGGTAACTTCGCGCCCGCCGCAGTTCGATGACGTGGGGCGCCGCTTCGAGCTCGACGGGCTCCGTCCGGTGCTCGAGGTGCTCAGGCGGCTGTGCCACACGCTCTCGTATCTCCACAGCGAGGGTGTGGTTCACGGGGACCTCAAGCCGTCGAACGTCTCGCTTCGCGTCGACGCCACCCCTGTGCTCGTCGATTTTGGCGTGACCGCGCTCTTCGAAGGTGGCCACAGCCGGGACCGCATTCTCGCCCATGACAGTCGCCTGGCCGGTACTCTGCAGTATATGGCGCCCGAGCAACTCCGCGGACAGTTTGTCGACGCGCGCGCCGATCTGTACGCGCTGGGCTGCATGCTCTACCTGGTCGTGACCACGAAGCTGCCGTTTCGGGCGGCGAGCCCCGAGAAAATCGTCAGCAACCACCTCGACGGTGAGTACCGTCCCCCCGGTGAGCTCGTCGACGGGCTGCCCGACGAGCTCGATGCGCTCATCAGGCGGCTGCTCGCCTCCGAGCCTGACAGGCGACTTGGCCACGCCGACGTGGTCGCGGATACCCTCGGAGCCCTGCTCGGCGTCGACGAGCAGGCCGAGCTCGAGAGGCAACGCTCGCGCTCCCATCACCTGCACAAGCCGGCCTTCGTCGGGCAAAGAGAACTCCTCGAGGGCCTGCTCGGCTCGCTGCGTAATGGGGACAAGCTCATGCTCATCGGAGGGCGCGCCGGCATCGGAAAGACTCGGCTGGCCCGGGAGTTCGCCGCCAGGGCCGAGCGGACGGGGATGCGGGTGACCTTGGCCAGCGCCGACGTCGGCACGGCCGCGGCTGACCCCACCGGCCACGCCCCGCCGCTGTGGGCGTTTCGCACGACACTTCGCGCCGTCGCAGACCGCTGCCGAGAACTCGGCGAGACCGAGACGGCACGCGTGATCGGCCGGCGCGCGGCGGTCCTCGCCCAATACGAGCCGGCGCTCTCCGGGCTGACCACCGGCCTGGGCGATGCCAAGCTCATTGACCTGCCGGCGCGCGCCGCCCGGACCCGCGTTTTTACCTACCTGACCGAGACCCTGGTCGCCTTCGCCGCCGAACGCCCGCTGTTGATGATCATCGACGATCTGCACCTGGCCGATGAGCTCTCGCTCGAGTTTATCGCCGACACGCTGCGCAGCGGTGGTTTGGACCATGTGGCCATCGCCGCCACGTATCGCCTCGAGCACCGCGCCCGGGTCGAGCCGGTGCTGGTGCATGAAGACGCTCAGGTCTTCGACGTCGGCGCGCTCGACGACGAGGCCGTTGCCTCGCTGGTCTGCGATATGCTCGCCCTGTCCGAGCCACCCAAAGACTTCATCGAGATGATCGTCGCCGAGTCCGGGGGCAATCCCTTCGTGGTCTCCGAATACGTCCACGCTGCGGTCGAGCAGGGATTGTTGGGGCGAGGGGTCGACGGAAGCTGGGAGGCCGAGATGCGCGAGTCCAACCGAGTCGATAACGGCCAGCCGCTATCGGCCTCCGGGCGGCTGGAGTCGCTCATCAAAGGGCGCCTCGAGCGCCTCGAGGCCCCCGAGCGCCGGATCGTCGAGATCGCGGCGGTGATCGGGCGCCGTGTCGGGCGCGAGGAACTCATCGAGTTGAGCGGGATCGATTCAGATGTCGCCGAGGCGGCGCTCGAGCGGCTCATCCGCCGCTCGCTGCTGGAAGAAAGCGACTCGGCGGTGCGCTTGGTCGGCCAGGTCGGCCGCGTCGCCTACGACCGGCTCGCCAAGGCCGACCGCCGGGAGTTACATCGGTACGTCGCCCGCAGCCTCGAGCGCCGGCCGTCGGAGCGGCTGAATCTGCTCCATCTCGTCGAGCAATGGCGCGGCGCCGAGGTCGGCGCCCGCGAGTTGTGTTACCTCGAGCGTGCCGCCGAACAGGCGCTGGGACACGGCGCCGGGGCGACCGCGCGCAGCCTGCTCGAGCGCGGACTCGAGCTCGTCGGCCAGCTCGAGCAGCAAGGTGAGGCGTTGGTGATCCGTCGCGCACGCCTCGAGCGACTCCTCGCCATGACCCACCGCTCGGCCGGGGAGGTCGAGCCCGCGGTCGCCCTGCTCGAGGGTTCGCTCGCCAATTTGGGCTGCCCGTTGCCCGACGCGCCGCTCCAGTGGGGCATGCGCGGTGCCTGGGAGTTCGGCCGCCAGATTGTGCATATGGCAAAGCTGAGACCTCTCGAGCCCCTCGAGGCGCACGAACGAGCCCGGTATCGCGAGGTGCTGGAGACCGGTTTGGCGCTCATTTGGCCGCTGACACAACGCGGCCAAGTCCACCGCGCGGCGGTCCTGTCGGCGATGCTCGCTAATCTGGCCGACCGTCTCGGCGAGGGCCACGATTATGCGCTGCCCTACGCGGCGATCGGCGAGGGATGCCGTTATTTGAAGCTCGACTCATTGGCCGATTTCTACCTCGGTCGCGCGCGAGACAACCTCAGCGACGGGCTGCAGCGACCGGTCGATTTCACCAGCACGATTCAGGTCTTCGTCAACGACAGCGCCGGACGAGGAGATTGGCAGGCCTCCGAGAGCTTGTTGAAGCGAGCGATCCAGTCCAGCGAGGAGGCAGGCGACCGCATCGGGTGGGTGACGCTGACGCTGACCCACGCCATGGTCGAAGTCCTGCGCGACCGGCTGGGCCGGGCCGAGGCGCTGGCCAGACGCCTCGAGACCATCGCCGACGACAACGACTACGGCATGGGCCGTGCCTGGACTCGGCTTCTGTCCACCCTGATCGCGCGCCAGCGCGGCGACCCTGAGCGCGCCGGCGCGCTGATCGGGCCGCTTTCCGAGCGCCTCGAGGGGCATGTCGATCTCATGGCGCGCGGCTTCACGCGGTCGTTGCAGGCGTCAGTGCTCGCAGAAGTCGGCCAAGCCGGAGCTGCACTGCGGGTGGGGACTCGCGCTGCCGAAGAC
Source organism: uncultured Bradymonadales bacterium (assembly GCA_964386725.1). Taxonomy (GTDB): domain Bacteria; phylum Myxococcota_A; class Bradymonadia; order Bradymonadales; family Bradymonadaceae; genus CAYLTX01. The sequence continues at coordinate 5,526 of CAYLTX010000154.1, forward strand.
TTCGAGGCGGTGACCACCGGCGATCTGAATTTCGGCATTTATCATATCTACCAATGTCTGCCGCAGGCATTTTTGGGGTGCTGGCAGTCCGACGACCTGACCGATTACGAGCGCGCCGGGGCGCTGGCGCATCTCCGAAGGCTCGTCGGCCGGCTCGAGAACCTCGCCGAGCGGTTTCCCGCCGCCCGCGCCGCCTCCCTGCGGAATCGGGGTCTTCTCGAAGCCGTCGACGGCCGCCTCGGCCGCGCCTCGGAGTTGCTATCCAGCAGCTTGTGGGAGGCCGGCGTCCTGGAGCTTTCCTTCGAAGATCGACTCACCCGTCGCGCGGCAGCAAGCCTCGGCTCAATTCGTATGATTGGTGGGAGTAAGTAGACAGACTCAGGTGTTTTGGAGGGCTGGCAAGAACTGAATATTCAAAGGAGCAAGATCATGGTGCGTGTGCCGAAGAATGTGCCGAGCAGCGAACGTCATCTGGCCGTGGGGCTGACCGACGACGAGGTTCGGGGACTGGGGGAGAGTGCGTTTTTGGTGCGGGATGAATTCATCGACGCGGCGTTGGTCGCCGGGGTGCGCGCCGAGATCGAGCAGTTGGCCGCCCGTGAATTGTTGCGGCCGGCCGGCGTGAGCCGAGGGGTCAATTACCGGCTCGAAGAGCAGGTTCGAGGTGATTTGATCACCTGGCTCGACCCGGGCGACGCCTCGCCGAATCTACTGGAGCTGCACACCCGCTTCGAGCAGCTCCGGGACGAGCTCAACCGCGCCGCATATTTGGGGCTGGATTATTTCGAGGTCCAGATCGCCCAGTATCCCGGCGCCGGAAGCGGCTATGAGCGCCACGTCGACGCCTTTCCCGGCAGCGTCAACCGCAGGGTGACCGCGATCTGTTATCTCAATGAGGGGTGGACGCCCGAAGACGGCGGCATGCTACGCGCCTGGACCGCGGACGGTCAGGTGCGTGAGGTCGAGCCGGTGGCCGGCAGGCTGGTGGTCTTCGTCAGCGACCAGGTGCCCCACGAGGTGATGCCGACCCACGCGCCACGTTGTGCAGTGACCGCGTGGTATCGGCATCGCTCGGCGGTGGTGCGCTGAGTTAGACCTGCACGCCGCCGTCGACATCCACGCATCGGCCGGTGAAGTAGTCACACTCGATGACGAACTTGACCGCCTGGTAGATCTCTTCGGGCTTGCCCACTCGGCGCAGCGGGATCTGCGAGGTCATCTTCTCGAGCATGCGCTCGGGCATGCCCTGCAGAATCGGGGTGTCGACAAAGCCGGGGGCGACCGCGCCCACGCGAATACCATAGCGCGACAACTCTTCGGCCCACAGCTTGGTGTCGGCGATCAGGCCGGCCTTGGCGGCCGAGTAATTGCCCTGGCCGCGGTTTCCGTGCCGGCTGACCGAGCTGATATTGACGACCACGCCGCCGTCGGCGTCTGACTCGATGAGATGCGCGGCGACCTCGCGGGTACACAAAAACGGGCCGGTCAGATCGACGTCGATGACCGACTGCCACTCGTCGAGGGTCATCTTTCGGATGTCGCCGGTCTCGCGGTCCTGCTTGACCAGCAGCGCGTCGCGAAAGATCCCGGCGTTGTTGATCAGGCCGTTGACCGCACCGAATTCCTCGACGGTCGCCTCGATGAGCGCGCTGACGTCGTCTTCGCTGGTCACGTCGCACACCTGCGTGGCGATCGTGCCCTCGGCCTCCTCGGCCAGCGAGGCCAGCCCGTCGGCGTCGACGTCGCAGGCCATGACCTGGGCGCCGTCCTGGGCCAGAAGAAGCGAGAAAGCGCGGCCCATGCCGCTGGCGGCGCCGGTGACGATGATTTTTGTGTCTGTAAGATTCATTGGTGTTCCTTGGGTTAGGGGTTCAGGGGTCGGGATCAGGGGATCAGGGGTTCAGGGGTTCAGGGGTCCAGGGGTCCAGGGGTCCAGGGAAGGCTAAACTACACCTTCCAGATACGTTTGTAATTTTTGGCGGATCTCCGCTTTGGTGCCGACGGCCGGGGCGCTGCCGGTTTCGGCGAGCACCGAGCGCATCTTGTTGTAGTCGTCTTCGTTTAGGGCCATTCGGGCGCGGCCGACCAGCTCGGGGTCGACCTTATAGCCAAGCTTGTCTGCGAACCAGTCGGCGATGGCCGGGTATAGCACCTTCGGGCCCTTGCTGCCGACCACCGCGCCGACGTGGCCGCCGGAGACGCTGAGCGTTTCAACCTCGTCGGAGCCCACGCGCTCGTTGAGCGCGTCGCCCGCTTCGGGCGGGCAGATGGTGTCGCGGGTGGCGGTGACAGTCAACAGCGGGCAGTCAATGCGACTCAGATCGACGCGCTCGCCGCCCACATAATGCTCGCCTTTGGCCAGCAGGTTTTGCTGGTAGAGCTCGCGGATATAGGTCACGTAGGCTGCGGCGGGGAACGGGATATTATCGCCCACCCACTGCTCGAGCGCCCCAAAGCCCTCGACGAAGGCGGGATCGTGGGCTTTGTCGGCGAAGAGCACCCATTTGGAGATCTGGCCGGTCGGCCGAAGCGTCGTAAAGCCGGTCTGCATCTGCGGGGCGGGCAGGTTGCCGCCGGCGGTGATGGCCTCCGGGTCGAACCAGCGCTCGTCGACCAACTCACTGAGCAGTCCGCCGCGCGAGAAGTCCACCGGCGCGGTCAGGCTGACCAGCGTGGCGACGTTCTCCGGCTCGAGCGCCGAATAGATCGCGGTCAGCGTGCCGCCCATGCAATAGCCGAGCACGCCGACCTTGGGCGCGCCGGTCTCGCGTTTGACGCGGCGCACCATACGCCCGAGCCGCGCGACGACCTCGTCCCAGGTCAGGTAGCGGTCCTCGTCCTGCGGGATGCCCCAGTCCAGGCACCACACGTCCAGGCCGGCGTCGACCAGCGCCTCGACCAGGCTGGCGCCCGGGCGCAGATCGAGCACATACCAGCGGTTGATCATCGACGGCACCAGCAGCACCGGAAGCCCGTTGGCTTCCCCGCGGCCCTCGCCGCGAAAATGATAGAGCTTGGCGGTCCCGTTCTCGAAGACGGTGTCTTTGGGGGTGGGGGCGACGTTGGCGGTGGGAAGCATGTTCATGGTGGAGCCAGGGGTTCAGGGGTCCGGGGGTCCAGGGGTCCAGGAAAGGCGAACTCAATCGTAGTCCAAAAGTCTTTCGATGAGCGGAGCCAACGGCGGAGCGCCGCCCCTTTGTTGTTCAAAAGGGGCCTTTGTAGCCTCATGTGACCGAAGGGAACGTGGGGAAAGGGTCGGTCCAACAAAGGACTCCGTTATCTGACCCTTTCCCCTAGGCTCCCTTCGGTCTCCTAGGGCTACAAAGGCCTCGCAAAAAGGCGCTCGGCGACGCTCCCTTCGGTCGCTCATCGTCGAGACGAGCCTCATTCACGCCTTGCCATCAAAAAGCTCCGTCCCACGACGCGCCGACTCCAGCCCGATATTCCAGAACTCCCGGGTCAGCTCCTGGGCGTACTTCATCGAGGCGCGGCTCAGGTCCGCGGCGTTCTCCATGACCTGGTCGGTCTGCTCGAAGCTCTTCTTTTGGAGGTCCTGGGCCTGCTCGTAGAAGCTGTCCAGACGGTCGATGTGGCTCTCGATGGCCTTCTGGAAAAACCCGAATCCATTTTGCGACTGCGAAGTCTTTTTGTCTGCCATGGTCTTCTCCTCATATACCCATAAAAAGTGGTTGTAATGCATCCAGGCGGACTCTATATCCGCCGACACCCCAAGATTTAGGGACAGAAGTCACGGCTGTCAAGAATGAGTTGTTGCGGTGCACAAAATCAATCGTCGCCGGCCATCTTCTTGATGAGGTCCTTGAGTTCGTCGAGCTCCTCGCGCATCGCGGCGACGTCCTCGGCGCTGGCGTCCGAGGAAGGCTCACCCAGACCCGGTTGCTCCCGGGGGGCCTGGGGCTGCTGAGGAGGCGGTTGTTGGGCCGGCGGTGCGGCGTTGGAGGGTTCCGAGGGTTGGAAGTCCTGCCACGGCGGGGTGGTGTTCCAGGGCGCACGCTGGCCGAACATGCGCGCCAGCGGGTTGTTGTCGCCAAGGCCGAAATTGCCGAATAGATTATACGGCGAGACCGTCTCGTAGCCCTGCTTGAAGCGCAGGTAGATCTCGAGCGACCAGGACACGAATTGGCCGAAGAACTCCGCCAAGTGGTCGTCGCCCATGCGAATGAGCCGCATCAGCAGCGGCACCGGCAGCAACTTGGCTGCCCCGCGGCTCTCCAGGATGATCTGGGCGAGTACCTGCTGGGTCAGATCGCGGTCGGTCTTGGCGTCGACCACGCGCACATCAGTGCCCTTGCGGATCTTGTCGGCCAGATCCTCGAGGGTGATGTAGCTGCTCTGGGATGTGTCGTAGAGACGGCGATTGCTGTATTTTTTGATGGTGACCATGGTTCGTCGTGTGGGGTGATAGTGAGCGTATGTGGTGTCTGAGGCTCTCCGTGGGTGCGCCGCCCCGGGAGCGCCTTCGGCGCGCCCGGCGTCGGCTTACCCACGGCTATGGTTCGGTTCCAAACGGGGCGAACGTGTGGGCAAATCGACTCGCCCATATGTGCGGCTCCCCGAAGACCAACCATAACTGGGGGTAAGAACGGCGTCTTTTGCCGTTCGCACCCCCAGAGAGGGTCGGCGCTCGTCAGTGCCTATTAAAAACGACCGGTGCATTGTTGCAACGCCGCATCCTAAGCCCACGACGCTACAATCGCAAGTACATAACGTCCTGCCCCCATATAACCACTTGACGGCCCCCATTCATTTCATTATGTTTCCGCTCAATTGTTGCAACGCACAAAGCCGCCCCCGAGGGAAGCGATGAAGATTCGACCCATACACTTATTGGTGGCCGCGCTGGCGGTAGGCTGCGGGCCGGGCTACGCGCCGTCGACGAATACCGGCGACGACGCAGCTCTGGTCGACGATGGTGGCGGTGATGCCGGCACCGATGCAGCTGGCGACGCCGAATCGGACGCCCAGGCTCGGCCCGACGGTGGTGCCGAGGCCGGAGACGACGCCGACGGTGAGAGTCATGACGGCGGCGGCGAGGACGATACCGGCCCCACGACCTGTGTGCCCAACCGCGACGGCGTGATCGAGCGCGACGAGGTCACGCTGCAGCCGGGCCTGCACGCGACGTTTAAGGTGGCCGAGGATGTCGAGATCGACACCCAGGGGACCGAGCAGGCCGACGGAAGCCGCGTATGGGACCTGTCGGGCGACTTGGCCGGCGATCGCCGCGTGCTCGTCGAGCTGCGCTCGGCCGATGGTGCTTGGTATAAACCGGAATTCCCCGACGCCACATACGTCTCCGAGCTCAATGGGGCGGGCGATAAAATTGGCGTCTTCGGCGCCGACGAGGTGGGCCTGTATATGCAGGGCATCGTCAGCCCCGACGACGGCTGGGACCGCACCGAGCTCGAATACGACCCGCCCGCCAAGATCCTTCAATTTCCGATGGAGCAGGGCGATACCTGGCAGACCGAGTCGGAGGTCTCCGGCCGCTTCGAGGGTACGGTGGTGACCGGCGACGAGATCTATAGCTCGCAGGTCGACGCCCACGGCACCATGAAGACGCCCTTTGGCGACTTCGAGGTGCTGCGGGTGCGCACGATGCTCGATCGCAGCTTCGCGTGGACGTGGCCCGAGACGCTGATCACGTACACCTTCGTGGCCGAATGCTTCGGCACCGTGGCGACGATTCGCTCCGAAGAGGGCGAGGACGACCCCCAGTTCACCCGGGCCGCCGAAGTGCGGAGGTTGGCACAATGAGATGGTATCCCCCCATCTTCGTTATGGGCCTGCTGATGTGGTTGCCCGGGTGTTTGACCTTCCAGCCCGGACCGCTGCCCGGAGAGCCCGACGACGCCGACTTTATGCGCGTCCAGGATACCCGCGTGCGCTACGTCGACGTCGGCCCCCACTCGGCCGAGAAAGGCCCGCCTGTGGTGCTCTTGCACGGCTTCGCGGCCTCGCTGGAGACCTGGAAGCCAGTCATCCCGAAGCTCGCCGAGAACCACCGCGTGATCGCGCTCGATCTCAAAGGCTTCGGCTGGTCGGGTCGCCCCGACGGCGATTATTCGCCCGAGGCCCAGGCGCAGATCGTCTGGGAGCTACTCGATGAGCGGGGCGTCGATCAGACGGCGATTGTCGCGCACTCATGGGGTTCGTCGGTGGCGATGGCGATGACGCTGGACAAGCCCGAGCGCGTCGAGCGTCTCGCGCTATACGACGCCTGGGTCTTCGAGGAGCAGCTGCCGTCGTTTTTCATCTGGGCGCGCGCCGGCGGCATCGGCGAGGCGATGTTCCGCATGTTTTATAACGAGCGGCCCGACGACAAGATCGCGCTGGCCTTCTACGACAAAGAAAAAGTCACCCAGAGACTCGTCGGGCATACCCGCGAGATGCAGGCGCGTCCCGGGACGACAGCTGCAGCGTTGGCCGCCGTGCGCGGACAACGCTTCGAGAAGATGCAGGATCGCTATCGCACCATCGACAAGCCCGTCTTGCTGCTGTGGGGCCGCGAGGACAAGGTCACTACACTGGAGATGGGCGAGCGGCTGCACAGCGAGCTGCCCAACTCCGAGCTGGCGGTCTACCCGCGCTGCGGACACTTCCCGATGATCGAGGCCTACGGCGCGTCCACCCGCGATTTGCAGCGCTTCTTGTCGGCTCCGGAGGTGCGCCGATGAGATATGCCAACCACACTACCGGTGCCAGACCCTCCAGGTCTGCAGTCCAGGGCAGGGATGCCCGGGCACCAATGAGTTTTGTGCTCGCTCTTATGACAATCTGTTTTGTTTTGCTTCCGGCAGATGCTGTCGCTCAGGAGAGCGATCTGGCCCGCACCGGCCAGGATATCCGTGAGCACCCGGACACCGCCTTCGAAATCGACGGCTATTTTCGAAGCCGCGGCGAATCCTTCTATAATTTCGATCTCGACCGCGGCGCGAGCCCCTCGGGCCAATACGCCTACCCGCTGCCGCTGGGAAGCCCGCGCTCACAGTGGCTCAGCGGCGCCGACATGCGCCTTCGCACCGACCTGTCGCTGTACACGCTCGACGGCACCGCGGCCGTCAAAGTGCGCCTGGACGTGCTCGACAATCTGGCGTTCGGGAGCACCCCCAACGGCACGCCTCTGACCACCAACTCGCAGCAATCACCGCCCAACGCCTTCCAGCTCAAGCGCGCCTACGGTGAGATTTTGACCCCATTTGGTGTGCTTCTGGCCGGGCGCATGGGGGCGCATTGGGGCTTAGGCATGCTCGCTAATGGCGGCGATTGCGCGAGCTGCGATAGCGGCGATGCGGCCGACCGGGTCGCGTTTGTCACGCCACTGGGCGGACATCTGTGGGCGGCTGCCTACGATATCGCCTACTCGGGCCCGTCGACCACGCGCAATCTCGACAACCGCTCGCTCGACCTCGATCCCTCCGACGACGTGCACTCGCTGACCTTCGCCGGGATGGGTTGGACGAGTCCGCTGAGCCGGCAGCGCCGCCTGGATGCGGGACTTTCGACCTTCGATTACGGCGCGACCGCCTCGTATCGCTGGCAGCAAAACGACGTGCCGGCCGACTGGGTGGCGACCGACGACGAGGTCGACCTCAGCCCGCGACAAGTCGTCCGGCGCGACTTCTCGTCGTGGGTCTTCGACGGCTGGCTTCGCTTCGAGCATCCATGGATGCGCCTGGAGCTCGAGGCTGCTTATCTGATGGCCGAGATTGGCCAGCCCTCCTCGATCCCGGGGGTCGAGATGAACGAGCCGATCACCTCAGATCAATACGGCCTGGCCTTCGAGAGCGACTTCGGCCCGCACGATGCGCGCTTCGGGGGCGGGTTCAACGCCGGCGTGGCCAGCGGCGACTCGGCGCCGGGCTTCGGCTCGTCGCTGGGCTTGGACGGTGAGCAGCCCCAGGCCGGCGATTTCCAGGGCCCGCAGGCCAACCCGCCGCGGGACAACCAGATCAACAACTTCTTATTTCACCCCGACTACCACGTCGACCAGATCCTCTTTCGAGAGATCATCGGCACGGTCACCGACGCTTATTATCTGCGCCCGCACGTCAGCTGGCGCTTTGCCGAGCTCGGGCCGGGCAGCTTCACTGCGCGCGCCGCGGCGACCGCCTCCTGGGCGGTCAACGTCCAGTCGACCCCCGGCGGGTCCAACCATCTGGGGGTCGAGCTCGACCCGAGCCTTTATTACGAGCACGACGACGGCTTCATGATGGCCTTTGACTACGCGCTGCTCTTTCCAGGAGCGGGGCTCGATAACCCCGACGAACAGCGCGCCGCCTCGCCCGCCCAGTTGTTTCGAGCCCGACTGATCTACGGATTTTGATTATGCTCCTTTTTCGCCACATCCGAAACGTTTTGGTTTCACGCGTTCATGGCTGCCAGCTGGGCGTCTTCGGGCGGTTCGGCCGCGTTCTTGGTTCTTGGTTCTTGGTCCTTGGTACTGCGCTGCTGGCGGTGAGTTGTGCGGATCCGCTGCCGGAGAATCCCGCAGAATATGACCCCTATCAGGCCAGCGAGCTCGAGCCGCTCGACTGCGTGCCGAACCTCGACGGCCAGATCGACGCCGACGAGCTCACTGAGCAGGTGGGCGTGCCGGTGCGCTTTTTGGTCTCGCCGCCGGGCGAGCACCGGCCGGTCGACCTGGTCGGCGAGCGCCGAGGTGATTTGTACCTGTGGGATTGGTCGCACGAGATGCCCAGCGACCAGGTCGCCACCATCGAGGCCGACACCCTCGAGGGCAAGTGGTACGCCGATGATTTTCCGGGCGGCCAATTCGTCGCGCCTTTCGATCTGAGCGGCACGACCGTGGCCATCTACTCGCGCACCGAAGACGCGCTCCGGCTGCACGGTGTGGCCTCCAGGGAAGAAGACGGCCCCGGCGGAAAGACGTTGCTCCCCTACGAATCGCCGGTCGAGCTGTACCGCTTTCCGCTGGAGACCGGACGCGACTGGATCTCGGTTGGACGAGTCTCCGACGGCACCTTTCGCGGATCGCCGTACGCCGGCCGCGACACTTATGAGGTCAAAGTCGCCGCGATGGGCGAGTTGGTGCTGCCCGATTTGACCTTCGAGCAGGCCCACAAGGTCCACACCAAGGTGACCATCGAACCGGCCGCCGGCCAGAATTCCACCACCCGACAGACGTCATTTTTATTCGAATGCTTCGGCGAGGTCGCCCGCGCCACCAGTCAGGCCGGCGAGACCGACGAAGATTTTAATACTGCCGCCGAGGTCCGGCGGCTTGGATTTTGATACTTCAGAGAGTGAGAGAGTTAGAAAGTGAGAAAGTTAGACAAAGCAACGGCTCGCAGTTCTTACTCTCTCACTCACTCACTTTCTTACTTTCTGTACTCATAGTGGCAGATGCCTCACGTAAACTACGGAACTTACGAGGAAAATTATGTTGTGGAAAACCTGGAAAAAGAGCTTCTACGCCTGGGAAAACGCCACCGCCGATCTTTTGGAGGAGGTGCTCAAAAACCCGCTGGTGCTCGGCCCGTCCGGCGCCATGCTCGGCGCGGTGATGAAGGCGCGCGCCAAAAAGCAGGAGGCGGCGACCAGTCTGTGGGGCAAGCTGGGACTGCCGACCAAGCACGACCAGGAGCGCACGCTCCACGCGCTCAATAAGCTCGAGTCGAAGATTCTGGACCTCGAAGAGCAGCTCTGGGAGTTGGAAGAGCAGAAGGAAAACGCTGCTGCTGAGTAGATTTTGGGTTGGCGAGGGAACGGCGGTTTAGGTTTAGGTTTAGGTTTAAGTTTACGTTTAAGTTTACGATCACGATCACGTTCACGTTCACGGCCGTTGCCGTTGCCGTTGCCTTGCCTGGACCCCCGGACCCCTGGACCCCCGAACCCCTGATCCGAACCCCTG
>CAYLTX010000155.1:0-15403 GCA_964386725.1 uncultured Bradymonadales bacterium
CCAGGGTCTTCGACCTGGGGAGGAACCTTCCGCTAGATCGCGCAGTGGTTGCTTTTTGGGGTACCCCTCCGCCGGCTTCGCCGGCACCTCCCCAGGGTCTTCGACCTGGGGAGGAACCTTCCGCTAGATCGCGCGAGGGTTGCTTTTTGAGCAAAAACCCACCACTGCGCGATCGCGCTGTAGGTTCCTCCCCATGGCGGCGTCCAGCCGCCATGGGGAGGTGGCGCGCCGCCAGGCGCGACGGAGGGGTGCCCCGGACATCAGCGATCTCCGTCACTCCTCCAACTCCTCCAACAACTTCCTCGGCAATCTCATCAGCCCCATAAATTGCCCGGGCACCTCGGCTTTGTGCCACTGGCCGTCGATCTCGGCGGCCACGCAATGCAGCGCGACGCGGTCGAGGAAGGCGTGGCGCTTGGCCAAGTGGTTGGCGTCGCGGTCGCCGAAGTCCGGGTCGCCCAGCGCCGGGTGGTCCCAGGCGCGCAGGCGTCGGCGCAGCTCGACGTCGTCGGTGACCGAGGTTCGGATGCGGATGACCGAGGTCGACTCGACCTTGCGGACGCGCTCGATCTCGATGCGCTTTTGCTGGCCGGTCTCTTCGCCCGGGGCGCTGGCGTGCGGCAAGAAGCCGTGGCCGGGGGTGTGGCCGTTGACCGCGGCGATCCAGACGGTCTGGGTGGCCTGGGCGAGCGAGGCGTGCTCGGGCGGAAGGGGGCCGGAGACGCCCGGTGAGAAGTTGCGCTCGGCGGGATCTTCGGGGAAATAGGCGCGCTCGCGGGTCGGCTTGCGGGTCGGCTCATGGGGCTCGTCGGCGAGCTCGAGCACGGCCAGCGTCTCGACCTGGTCGGTCTGCGGCATGAAGTCGTACGGCTCGAAGCCGGTGGCCCGGTAGCCGTACTCGAAGAGGCGATCTGCGTCTCTCGCGAGCGTGCGCGGCTCACAGGACAGGTACAGAATGCGCTCGGGGCGGGTGCGTCCGATGAGGGCGACCGTCTCGGCCGACATGCCCGCCCGCGCCGGATTGGTGATCAGATCGTGGGGCTCGGCGTCGACCTTGTCGGCGAGCCAGCCGGCGGCTTCGGTATCCGGGAGCGCCTCGAATTCGGCGTCGACCCCGGCGAGCTCGGCGTTCTCGCGGGCCAGCTCGATAGCCGTGCCGGAGGCGTCCGTGCCGAAGAGCTTGGCGACTTTTTCGGAGGCGCTGGCCAGCTTGATGCCGTGTACGCCCACGCCGCAATATAGATCGACGAGCCGCTCAGGTCGCTCAGAGTCACCGGCGATCAGCTCGACCATGCGCTCGTGGATCTTCTCGAGCTGGTCGAGGTTGACCTGAAAGAAGGCGCCCGGGGAGACCCGGAAGTGCTCGCCGCTGATCTCGAACTCCAGGCAGCGCGCGCCGGCGACGACTTCCTGGGCGCCGGAGAGCACCGCTTGGTTTCGCGTGCGCGCGATGTTGAGGTGCGTCGAGACGACCAGCGGCTCGAGCGCCGAGGCGAGCTTTTCGTGCAGCTCTTTGGCGCGCTCCTCGAGTTCGGAGAACCCGGGGGCGTCGCTCAGGTCGCCGGCGACGGTCACGATCGCCGCCTCCGGGCCGGCTGCGTGGCCGGCGGTGGTGCGCACGTCGACAAAGCGGGCGAAGTCGCGCAGCGTGTCGTCCTCGAAGACCAGCGGGCGCAGCACGTCGAGCACCCGCTCGACGCTGTCGTGGTGGGCCGGGCAATGCCGGACCGGCACGGTCGTGCGCGATTCTTCCTCGTAGAAGCCGAGGATTTCAGAAGGCGCGTTGGCCTCCGTGCGGACGACCATGCGCGCCCGATTTCGGTACCCGAGCTGGGCCGGAGAGCGGCGCACCTCGCCGACCTCGGCGTCTGCCAAATGGGGGAACGCTTTGAGCGCACGATTGAGGCGACGTGTTTTCTGCTCGAGCTGGTCCTCATAAGAGGTCTCCAGCAGGGGGCAGCCGGGACAAGATGTCATCGTGGAGTCCTGAGCTTTTATATGGGGAGTTCTGTGCCTATGATTCGAATGCACCGTACCCAGTGCGGCGCATCAGCTGTCAACTCTGATACCCGAGGAGTCATCCTATGAGCGCAGTCAGTGAAGATACACTTCAAGAGATCCGCGAAGATCTCGAGCGCCGACGCGCCGAGCTCATTAATAAGAGTCGCGTGACTGAAAAAGATATCCGCGACACCGATCAATTTCAGGGCGGCCAAGACTCGCTCGATGAATCAACCGGCGAGCAGACCACATCCACGCGGCTGCGCTTCGCCGACCGAGATCGCAATCTGATCATGAAGATCAACGGCGCTCTCGAGCGCATGGACAACGACGAATACGGCTATTGTGAGAGTTGCGGTGAGGAGATCGCCGAGAAGCGCCTGCGCGCGCGGCCGATGACCTCGATGTGCATCGACTGCAAAGAGGAGCAGGAACGAGAGGAGGCGCGCACCAAGATCCGCCCGGGCATGCTCGAAGACAGGGAGTGAGACCGCGACGCAGACCACAGGTGGGGTCCGCGGGCGCGATCGAGGCACAAAATCAGGGGACTGTCCTTGCATCGCGCACCAGCTTCGACTCAAATGGGGACGAGTGCCTCTTTGGAGTAAATGACCCACCGTGTACGTTTTGATGATCGAGTGAGGCAAGACTCCCTTTTATCACGCTAGACGAGCCGAGATGAAACCGACTGATTCCAACAGCAAAGTCCGATGCTCATTTTGCGGCAAGGAAGCGCGCGACGTTCGAAAGCTCATCGCCGGGCCCAAGGTCCACATCTGCGACGAGTGCGTCTCGCTGTGCCGTGAAATCATCGAAGAAGACCAAGATCGCGAGCCCCACAAGAAAAAGGGCCTCGAAGAGATGCGGCCCAAGCAGATCAAGGCCTTCTTGGACGAGCATATGATCGGCCAACACCGCGCCAAGCGGGTCATCTCCGTGGCGGTCTATAACCACTACAAGCGGATTATGGCCGGCGAGCTCCTCGAGAGCATGCCCGAGATGTTCGAGGACGAGGACGACGAGGTCGAGCTGACCAAGGGCAATATTCTGATGATCGGGCCGACGGGCAGCGGCAAGACGATGATGGCTCAGTCGTTGGCCAAGATGCTCGACGTGCCGTTTACCATCGCCGACGCCACCAGCCTCACCGAGGCCGGTTATGTGGGCGAAGACGTCGAAAACGTCATCAAAAATCTCTGGCTCGCCGCCGACCGAGACGTCGAACGCGCCAGCCACGGCATTGTCGTCATCGACGAGATCGACAAGATCGCCAAGGGCGGCTCGTCGCCGTCGGCCACCCGCGACGTCGGCGGCGAGGGCGTCCAGCAAGCCCTGCTCAAGATGGTCGAGTCCTCCGAGATCATGATCACCCCCGAGGGCAGCCGAAACCGACCCCAGCAAGAGTTCATCCAGGTCAACACCAGCAATATCCTCTTCATCTGCTGCGGCTCCTTCGACGGGCTGACCGACATCATCAGCAGACGCATGGGTGAGCAGCAGATGGGCTTTGGCAGCGAACTGCAGGAAAAAGACGAGTCCAGCTCCGAGATCCTCAAATACGTCCGGCCCCACGACCTGGTCAAATTCGGCCTGATCCCCGAATTCGTCGGCCGCTTCCCGGTCAACGTGACCTTCGACGAGCTGACCGAGGATATCCTGGTCAAGATCTTGTGGAAGCCCAAGAACAGCCTGGTCAAACAATACCAGAAGCTGTTCGAGATGGAGGGCGTCAAGCTGCGCTTCCAGGACGAGGCGATGGTCGCCATCGTCCGCGAGGCCATCAAACGCAAGACCGGCGCCCGCGGGCTGCGCTCGATCCTCGAGGAGGTCATGCTCGACGTGATGTACGAGCTGCCCAGCCTGCGCAACGTACGCGAGTGCGTGATCACCGAAGAGGTGCTCACCAACAAAGAGAAGCCGATGCTCGTCTACGAAAAGAAATCTGCATAAAGCAGAAAGTAAGAGAGTGAGAAAGTAAGAGAGTTAGATACAGCAAAAAAGGCGGCCCCCCCACAGGGCCGCCTTTTTGTTTTCCCCCAAGCCCGCAGTACCCCAAGCCCGCAGTACCCCAAGCCCGCCGTTCACCGAACGTCGTCGGCGGTGCCGGGCTCGCCGTCGGGGCCGGCGCTGAAGATCTCGTAGTCGGTTTCGGACTGGACGCGATAGATATAGGCATTGCCCCAGGGGTCGTTGGGGATGCTCTCGGCGAGCGGGTCGTCGCCGCGGGTGAGATCGTCGAGGGAGTCGGGGAGGCTGCGGGGGCTGGACTGTAGGTAGTAGGCGTCGATCATGCTCTCGAGGTCCCGGATCTCGCGTTTGGCCTGCTCGTTGGCCGCCTGCACCAGCGCCGAATCGAGGGAGTAGACTTCGACCTCGCCGTCGCTGTCGACCTCGGCGCCCAACTCGATCTGCCGGCGATCCGCGCCGACGATGACCGTGACCAAATAGCTCTCGGTGTCCGCGCTGCCAAATCGGTCGGTCGGTCGCAGGACCACACGCTCACAGCGCTCGGGCGGCGGTTCCGGATTATTTCGCTCCAGGTAGTCGAGCGTCGCCCGGCATAGTTTCTCTTCCAATTCGGCGAGCTTCTCCTCGGGGATCTCGGCGACGCGCTTCTCGGTGGTCGTCTGCGTCGGTTGCTCGGCGGGCTGAGTGTCGGTTTCGGACGGGCCGGATGCGCAGGCCCCGGCGAGCAGCGTGATCAGCAAAACGGGGAGATAGATCTTCATGATGAACCTCATTGGTGTCCGGGGCTTACCCGAAATCCTCATCCAGCACGCGCGCGGCCGTCTTGCCCGACTGTATGCATAGCGGCACGCCTCCGCCGGGGTGGACGCCGCCGCAGGCCAGGTATAGGCCGTCGACCTTGGCGACACGATTGGAGGGACGTCGAAAGGCGGCAAATTTCGAATTCGATGCCGCGCCGTAGATGCTGCCACGGCTTCCGGGAAATTGCGAGGCGAGCCCCGAAGGGGTGCGCTGCCAGACGATGGCATCGTCGGTGTCGATGAGTTCGGCGCCGCGCAGCCGCTCGAGCACTGTGTCTCGGAGCGTCTGCCAGACCTCGTCGGGTCGGCGGCCGTCGGCGGGCTCGGCCGGCGCATTCGCCATGACGAAGAGCGGCTCGTGGTCGGCCCAGCCGGCCCGCCGGTGCGCCTTCTCCTGGGCACAGACGTAGATGGTCGGCTCTGCGGGGGGCCGCCCGCGCTCGAAGATGTCGCCGAACTCCTCGTCGTAGCGCTCGGGGAAGAGCACCGTATGCGGCGTGCGGCTTTGCTCGGTGCGCCGACGCGCGCGAATCAGCGCCGTCCACCCGGACATCGACGGCGTCTCGGGCGGCGCGAGACCGCTGTTCGTATTCGCGGGGAGCAACTCCTCGACGAGGTGGGCGACCTCGGCGTTGACGACGACGGCGTCGCATTCGTATCGGGCCGAGTGGCGACCTGCTGCGGTATGCACCGCGACGATGCGCCCGGCGTCGACCTCCACGCGGCTGACCGGCTCACCCAGTCGAAACTCGACGCCGAGCCCGCGGGCGACCCGCTCCATGGCGCGGGCGAGCTCGAAGAGGCCGCCTTTGACCCCATAGCCGCCCAGCCCGAGCTCCACCCACGCGATGCAATTGAGCGTGGCGGGTGCCTCGAAGGGGTTGGAGCCGTTGTAGGTGGCATAGCGCAGCAGCACGTCGCGCAGCTCGGGCGTGCGCACGCGCTTGTCGACGGCCTCGGCCATCGTGCGCATCGGGTCGATGGCCATCATCTTGCCAAACGCGCCCAAGCCGAGTTTCGCGATCGAGCCCATAGACGGCGCCTCGCCGAGTACAAAATTCGGCGCGGCCGCCTCCCAGATGCCCTTGGCGTACTCTAAAAAGCCGGCGAATTCGTCGGCGGCTCGCTCTCCGAATGCACCTCGCACGCTCTCGACGGTCGCCTCGGGCGCAAAAAACACGTCCAGCGAGCTGCCGTCGGGCCACAGGTACTCGAAGGCGCGCTCGTGGCGCACCAGCTCGAGCTCCTGCTCCAGGCTCGTGCCGGCGAACTGGAACAGCTCGTCGATGAGCCCCGGCAGCGTCAGCAGGCTGGGGCCGGTGTCGAATTCGACGCCGTCGACCGTCGCGATGCCGACCTTGCCGCCGACGCGCTCGCCGGCCTCGAACACACAAACCTCGTGGCCGCGGCTGGCCAGCGCGATGGCGGCCGAGAGGCCGCCCATGCCCGCTCCGATGATGTGGGTGGTGGTCATGTTATCAACGCCTCGATTTGCGCGAATACGTCCGCCCCGCCCACACGATCGTATCGCCCAGATGCCAACGAAACGAATTCACCGCGATCGCGAGTAGCGCCAGCACGCCCACCGGATGCAGCAAGATGCCTTCCCACGGCTGGCGAAAACGCCACGCGAGCGCGGCCCTCAGGAGCACGTTGGCGCACACGCCGACCAGCGCCGGGGCGAGCAGCCATGTCCAGCCGACCAGCGCCGCGCCTAACCCGACATACGGCGCGATGAACGCGGTCGAGTAGATCGCGACCACGCCGGCCAGCGCCAGTGGGTGCTCACCGATGCCCTCGTAGAGATTCTTCGAGAAGCCCTGCCACAATTCGCCGGCGGAGCCGTACATGCGGCAGGTGGCGATGTCGAAGCCGTCGGCGAAGACCACGCGCCGGCCGGCTTCTTTGGCGCGTCGGCATAGCGCCATATCGTCGACGACGTCGCTTCGCACGGACTCGAAGCCGCCGATGGCGTCGAGCGCCTCGCGGCGGATGGCTAAGCATTGGCCGTTGGCGGCCAAAAAGCGCGGGTCCTGCGAGCGCCACACCAGCATCAGCGGAAACCAGCTGGTGTAGGTCAGGTGCAATAGCGGCAAGACGAGCCGCTCGGCGAAGCCGACGCTCTTCTGGCGGGGGACGGCGGTGACCAGGTCGGCGTGTTTGTCCTGCAGGAGCGACGCAATCCGGCTGATGCCTTCGTCGCTGAGGATCGTGTCCGCGTCGACGAAGACCAACAGATCGCCGGTGGCCGCCTCGGCCAGCCGATGGCAGGCGTGGGGCTTGCCGACCCAGCCGGTCGGCAACGGCCGGGCCTCGACCACGCGCAGTTGGTCGTATTCGTCGCACAGCCGCGCCAAGATCTGGGGCGTGGCGTCGGTCGATTGGTCGTCGTAGACCAGCAGCTCGTCGACCGGGTGCGCGCCGTCGAGGATCGCACGCACGCACGCCTCGATGGTCTCGGCCTCGTCTCTGGCGGGGACGAGCACCGAGACGCGCCCGTCGAAGGCGCCGTCTTTGCGCCCGCGCGGCCAGGTGGCCAGGTTGAAGAGCGTCATCGCCAGGGCGAAGATGGGAAGCGCGGCCAGCGCACCCCAGATCAGGCCGTCCCAGATAAGCGCCGTCTCGGTCATCTCGGGCCCCCGTCGAGCCACGAGTTGAAGAGCCGACGCACGCGGCCCTCCTTGGGGCCGGTAAAGAGCGGCAGCCACATCGAGTTTCGGCCGTCGAGGTCGTGCACCCGCATGCGAACGAGCGGTCTGTGCCGGTCCAGATCGATGCGGTCGGGCTGGCAGAGCTCGCCGACGCCGCGCACCGGATTGCCCGCGAGATTGCCCGCCGCGCGCGCCTCGGTCAGGTAGCGCATATAAAACGGCCCGCTGTCGACCACGTCCGAGTGGCGCACGCTCAGCCAGGGTGTGCCCGCGCGCGTCAACTCGAGCGAGCGCCACCACACCAGCCCGCCGATATTTCGGCTCCGCTCACCGAGCTCGACCTCCAGATCGTCGACCAATTCGGTGCGGCCGCGCTCGTCGATGGTCATGCCCAGCGCGATGGGAGTGTCGCTGCCGTCTTCCCACAGCAGGTAATAGATCAGCTCGCGGCCCGGAAGCGGCGCGCGGCCCCACACCCAGTGGTCGATGCCCAGCTGGTGTAGCGGCAGCGCGCCGCCGTTTCGGTCGTGGTAGCCGCGCCCCTCGAGCCGCCAGGCATGCTCGCCGTGGCGAAGGCTTGCAGTGGCTGTGGCGGGGCCGGTGCGCGGGGTCCAATCATGCTCGGGCAAACCTCCGGCCAAGCCGTCGGGCGTCGTCTCGAGCCCGCAGGCTCGCCTGCCGACGCCGTCGAGCTCGAAGCGCCCAACCAGCCGCTCGGTGCTGCCGCCCACGGCACAGTCGAGCTCTGCGGTGAGTTTGATACGCCCGTCCTCGGCTTTGGTCTGCAAGTGGCTCTGCCCGAATCGCCACAGGTTGCCGCAGGCCGACCAATCGACCTGCTCGGGGGCGAACTCCTGGAGCAGATAGAAGTCGAGGCGGCCGTCTCGGTAGATCGACAGGTTCAGGCTGGGCCGCTCGCGCGGCTTTTGAGGCCGGCCGCGCTTCTCGGTGCGCGCGTAGCCGGGCAAAAAGGGCAACCCATACGACCAGATAAGCACCAGGCCGTCGCCATGCTCGTCGACCATATCCGCATACCACCACAAAAAACCGCCGTCTGCGTCCAATAACTGGCGCTCGAGGCGGCGATCCGGCGGCGAGATGCAGATCAGAGAGTTCTTCATGGTGGTTCTTGGGTCTTGGTTCTTGGTTCTTGGTCAAGTGTTGCGGGTTTGTGCTGTCTTTGTGTGGGCTGCCTGATGAGAGAATGAGGCGGTACCGGGCCAGTTGTACATAAAACCTCGACAGGCAACTTCAAGAACCAAGAACCAAGAACCAAAAACATTCACAGAGTGGCTGATCACCTACGGCTACCGAGGATAAACGATCCATCACAGCGATACGGCAACCGAACCTTAGATGCCACGCGCGGCTTTGCCGTTACATATCGGCGAGCTTTTCGAGCTCTTCTTGGAGGAGGCGGTCTTTTTCGAGCAGCGCGTCGTACAGCTTTCGGTCCATCTCGTAGACGAGATTAGCTTCTTTTTCTTCGCCGCCGATGAGCTCCTCGAGGCGGTCGGCCTTCTCGGCATAGGAGGTGGTTTTTGTCAGCTCGCGCAGCTCGTCGAATTGCCCGATGCGGTGGGCGATCGCTGCGCGGGCGTCCTCGGCGGAGAGCTCGGGGTCTTGCGCGTCGCCGGCGGCGATGGGGCCGACCCTGGGGATTTGGACGACCCACTCGAAGTAGGTCGGCTCGACGAGCGCCGGGCGCGCCCGCTCGAGCGCGGCGAATCGCGCCCGGGCCTCTTGGCGTACCTGCTCGGAGGCTTTCGTCATGCAGCCGTTGGCCGCCGCGATGCCCCACTGGGCGAGCGCGTTTTGCTTGTAGCCGCCCAGATAGCCCATGCCGTAGGAACTCGCAAATGCCAGCCGAAGCGCGTCGGCGGCCCGCTCCAAGCAGGTCTCCGGGGGCGCGCCGGCGGCCCAGGCGGCCATCAGCCGCGCCGCCACATAAGTGGGCTGGTCGGGTCCGTTATCGGTCGGCTCACCGGATCTGCTCAACCGCGGTGCGTAGCTGGTGTGGCCGAGCACGTCGTGCAGCCCGCGGAGCTTCTCCTCGTGGCGCTCGACCAGCTCGACGGCGACCTCGGGCAGCTCGCCGCCGCGGCTGAGCGCCGCGAAGAAGTCGCGCTCGAGCGTATCGGCTTCGACGGTTGCGAACTCGGCCACCACCGCGCTGAGCTCTCTATTGCCGGTCCCCTCGAACGCCCGGTCGTCGCGAGCCGGCAGCTCGAGATTCCACTCACGCGCTCGCTCGAGCTCGGATACGTAGTCCTGGCGAAACTTCTCGGGGACCGCGCCTGCGCCGGCCGGCGCCGAGCCCCGGGGGCGCTCGGTGGTTTCTGGTTCTTCTTGGGTGGTTTCTTGGGAGTCGGGGTCTTTTTTGTCGCGGTCGCAGGCGGTGAGGCACGTCAGTGCCAGAGAGACCGTGAAGAGGAGGCGTAGGAGGTGGGTTGGGTTCATGGTTTCTTGGTTTCTTGGTTTCTTGTCGTGACGCAGGAATACTCCTCCCCGCGGCGTTCAGCCGTGGGGAGGTGCCTGAGCGAAGCGAAGGCGGAGGGGCATCCACGCAATATCAAAAGATCCACACCCAAACCCTACTCACGACTCATCATCACCCAACAAAGACACTTCTTTGGTCGGGGGCACGACCATCACATGAGTCGGCGTCGTACGCGCCACCGTCCAGGCTACGCGGCCCAGCTGTCGGCGGGATCTCGACTGGGCGTTGTGGGCGCCGACGACGACCATATCGGCGCCGACGCTGTCGGCGTGGTCGACGATGGCGCCGGCCGGGTCGCCGACGATGACCTTGCGGTTGGCGAGCAGCTCGTGGGCTCGGCGTTGCTCGGGGAAGGTGACTTCGATGTGGTTGACCATGCGGTCGAAGAGCGCCTCGATCTTGGATCGCGAGCGCTCGAGGAGGCGCGCGGCGTCGAAGTCGAGACGGGCGGCCAGTAGTTTGTTGGTGTCCTGGGACAGCGGGTCGGGCAGCACGTAGACCATCTCGAGGGTGGCCTCGATCTGCATCGCGAATCCCAGCGCCCGAGTGACCACGTCGGTGCTGGTCGAGGTCAGGTCGACGGCGACCACGATGTGGTCGATCGACGGCCGGGGCGTATAATCACGGACCAGCACGACGGGCCCGGCGGAGGTGCGCAGCAGCTTCTCGGCGCTCGAGCCGAGCACGTTGGGTTGGGCGCCGCCCTCGCCGAACGCACCCATGATCACCAGGTCCGGTCCGGTGTTGCGAATATGCTCGCCGAGGGTCTCCCCCAGGGGGCCGAATTCGAGGTTGAATCGCCCGAGGTCGTCGGCTCGCGGGTCGAGTTCGAGGTGGGCCAGCAGCAGCTCGCGGGCGGTGTCGACCAATTCGTGCTCGAATTCGACGTCGTCTTCGCCCAGCGCGGCGTAGGGAAAGAGCACGCGGCGCGTATAGGGCCGCCACGGCTCGAGCACATGGCTCAGGTGAACGCGCGCCTTGTCGTTTCCCTGCGGGCCGTCGCCCAGCATTCGCGCCAGGGAGACCGCGGCGCGACTGAAGGTCGAAAAGTCGACCGGAACCAGCACCTGCTCGATTTGGTACATGACGTGGGGTCTCGACTTCGTTGGGGCTGCTTCGAGGAGGCGGCGATCAGTCCGTACCAAGAACCAAAAACCAGGAACCGTTTCAACAAGTCATAAGACGTCGGACGGCAGTGACTGACGAGAACATCACACCCGCACAATCATTTAGAGATTGTCGAATTCGTCGGGGACGCCGTCGCCGGTCTTATCCCAGCCGACACGCTCGCGCTGGCCGTCGGAATTATAATATTCGAAGATGTCGGGTTTGCCGTCGGCGTTCTTGTCGCGTTCGACGCGCAGGAGTTGGCCGTCTTTGTTGTAGAATTTGACGATGGTGAACTCGTCGTCGAAGTTGATCGACATCGCCTTGCGGGTGACTACGCCGTCTTTGTAGTAGGCGACCACGTCGATGCGGCCGTCGAGGTCGAGGTCCATCTCCTCTTCGATGACGTTGCCCTCGGCGTCGAAATACTGCCAGAGGTCGATCTTGCCGTCGAAGTTCATATCGCGCTCGATGCGAACCGGACCGTCGCCGGACTTATAAACCCACTGGTCGGGCTCATCATCGTCGTTGAGGTCGAGCTTGTCGGCGTTGAGCCCCTTCGTGGTGAGGTTGCCGTCGCGCTTTCGGCCCTGGTCGACGCCTTCGGGGGCGCGCTTGTCGGCTCGAGCGGCCTCGTCGGAGTCGCGCTGAGCCTCGTCACCTTGATCGCCGCAGGCCGTGCCGGCGCCCAAGAGCAATAAGACGGCGAGTACTGTGGTCAATCGCAACTTCAAGACAGGTCCGAAATTGTGTGGAATCTTGGTTTTGATGGTCTCCGAGAGGCCCCGTAAACTCCTAAAAGCCCTGCGGCGTCGGTACCTTGGCTAATTATCAGATGTGGGTGCGTAAGGCAACGTCGCCGACCCCGACGGGTTCTGATTGTTGACGAAGTCATGGGTGCGCGTTACAGAATACGCCGCCAGTGCGCACCCCCCTCAGACACGCCTGGATGCTGCATGGGATTGGAAACTTTCCTATTTATCGTCGGCCTCATCCTCCTGTACTTCGGGGCCGAGTTCCTCGTGGGAGGCTCGAGCGCGATCGCGCTGCGACTGGGGATCACTCCGCTCGTCGTCGGCCTGACCGTGGTCGCCTTCGGCACCAGTTCGCCGGAGCTGCTGGTCTGCCTGATGGCCGCTTTCAGCGGCAGCGACGACATCTCGGTGGGTAATATCATCGGCAGCAATATCGCCAATATCATCTTGATCTTGGGGTGTGCTTCGCTGATCCGCCCGCTGGAGGTCCACGTCCAGGCGGTGCGCCGGGAGTTTCCGGTGATGGTGGTCGCCTCCATCCTGATGGTCATCGTCAGCCTCGACGGCCAGATCACACGCATCGAGGGCGGGATTCTGGCCGCGGGGATGGTCTTTTATCTGCTCTATGCGTTCGTCTCGGCGCGCCGCGGCAGCAAAGAGCGCCAAGAGCAAGCCGATGAAGAAGAGGTCGAGCCCGACGAGATCGACGAGCTGGCAGATGTGGACATCGAAGACGCCAACCCGCTCGTCGACGGCCTCAAGATCGCCGGGGGCATCGGCGGCCTGGCCGGCGGCGCGTATTTGATGGTCGAGTCGGCGCGCACCGTCGCCGCGGCCGTCGGCATCCCCGAGCTGGTCATCGGCATCACCGTGGTCGCCTTCGGCACCAGCCTGCCCGAGCTGGCCACCAGCGTGGTGGCCGCGATTCGCAACGAGTCGGATATCTCGGTGGGAAACGTCATCGGCTCGAATATTTTCAACATCTTTTTGGTGCTCGGCGCCTCCGCGATCATCATGCCGCTGGCCATCGGCCAGGCGGCCATCGACGTGGACCTGTGGATCATGCTGTTCATCGCCGTCGGCATCTGGCCGATTCTGCGAAGCGGCCACCGTGTCACGCGCCTCGAAGGGGTGTTGATGCTGATGGTCTACGCCGGCTATACCGCCTATCTATTCATCCGTCCGGAGGCCGTCGTCTAGCATGTCTTCATCTGACCGAAAGCTGCATGTGGCGCTGGCCCAGATCAACTACACGGTCGGCGATCTCGACGGCAACTTCGAGCGCATCCAACAGGGCGTCGAGCGTGCGCGCGCCGAGGGCGCCGAATTGGTCGTCTTCTCGGAGTGCGCGTTGCTCGGCTACCCGCCGCGTGACCTCGTCGAGCGCGACGACCTCATCGACAGGCAGCTCGAGGTGCTCGAGGCCGTCGCCGGCCTCAGCGACGACCAGCTGGGGATCGTGGTCGGTTTCGTCGACCGCAACGACAATCCACTAGGCAAACCGCTTCGCAACGCCGCCGCCCTTTGCCACCGCGGCCAAGTGGTCGATCGAATCTTCAAGCGGCTGCTGCCCACCTACGATGTCTTCGACGAGGACCGCTACTTCGAGGCGGGCACCGAGGCGAAGATCTGCGAATTCAAGGGCGTGAAGCTGGGCATCAGCGTCTGCGAAGACGCCTGGAACGAGCGCGACTTCTGGGAGCGCCCGCTCTACGACCACGACCCCATCGCCGAGCTGGCCGAGGCGGGCTCGGAGCTGATCATCAATATCTCGGCCAGCCCCTTTCACCTGGACAAAGGCGAGTTTCGCCGGCGCATGCTCGCCAGCCATGCGAGCTCGCATGACCAGCCGGTGGTCTTCGTCAACCAGATCGGCGGCCACGACGAGCTCGTCTTCGACGGCCGCTCGTTGGTGGTCGAGCCCCACGGACAGACCGGCGGAGAGGTCAGCTGTCGGCTGGCAGAATTCGAGGAGGATTTTGCCGTCCGCCAGGTGCGCGTGGGCGGCGAGCGTGTCTCCGATGAATCAGCGTCGCCGCAGCTCGCACCGGTGGCCGAGGGCGCGGCCAGACAGGCGAGAGCGGCCGTGGTGCTCGGGCTTCGCGACTACTTCCACAAGAGCGGCTTTTCGGGGGCGATCGTCGGCGTCTCCGGGGGCATCGACTCGGCGCTGACCGCCGCCCTGGCCGCCGAGGCGCTCGGCGCTGATCAAGTGATGGGTGTGGCGATGCCCACCCGCTATACCCGCGATATCAGCAACGAGGACGCCGCCCAATTGGCCGACAACCTCGGCATCGAATTCGTGTCGATCCCCATCGAGCCGGCCTTCCGGGCGTTCCTCGAGCAGATGGGCCCGGTCTTCGAGGGCACCGACCCGGGCGTGACCGAGGAGAATATCCAAGCGCGCGTGCGCGGCACGACCTTGATGGCGCTGAGCAATAAATTCGGCAAGCTGGTGCTCGTGCCCAGCAATAAGAGCGAGATCGCGGTGGGCTACTCGACGCTCTACGGCGATATGGTCGGCGCGCTCAGTCCGCTGGGCGATTGCTTCAAGACGCTGGTCTACGAGATGGCCCGCACGCTCAACGAGGACGCCGGCGGCGAGCTCATCCCCAAGCGCTCCATCGAGCGGCCGCCGTCGGCCGAGCTCAAGCCCGACCAGACCGACCAGGACGCGCTGCCCCCCTACGAGACGCTCGACGCCATCTTGGCCGCCTATATGCACCGAGGCCTGAGCGCCGACCAGATCGTCGCCGAGGGCTTCGAGGCCGAGCTGGTCGAGGATACGCTCCAGAAGGTCTTTCGCGCCGAATACAAGCGCTGGCAGGCCGCGCCCATCCTCAAGCTCACCCCCAAGGCGTTCGGCGTCGGCTGGCGCTACCCACTCGCAGCCTCCTACGCCGACCTGCTGGACTGCGACCAGCTGGACTGAGCGATCAGCCCAAATATTCCTCCCCAGCGCGCTAGCGTTGGGGAGGTGCCGAGCGCCGTACGCGAGGCGGAGGGGCAGCTCGAACCATCTAACACTCTCCTTGCTCTTCAAATCTATGCTACTATGTTCGTAGCGCTTCACTTGGCACCCACCCCCTGAAGTACGAGGTAATCTCAATGGCCGAAGAAACCGACAAGAAGACCTGGGGCTCCATCGAGCCCGGCGAAGTCAGCGACCACGACCTGGTCGCCGTCTACGTCAGCTACAACTTCGCCGAAGCCGAGCTCATCCGCGACATCCTGCTCGAAAACCAGATCGACTGCTACATCCACAAGATGCACCCGTCGGCGTTCCCGATGGACGTGGGCAAGCACGGCCAGATCCGGGTCACCGTCGACGAGACCAAGACCCAAGAGGCCACCGACCTGCTCCAGGAGGCCATCGACGAGGGCGCTCTGAGCGGTGACGGCGCCTTCATGACCGACGATCAGACTTTTTGATAGATGGATCGCGTGCTCGCGGGTTCTTCGGTGGGCGCTTTGCAGTATTGAAAGTGGCCGGCGGATAATCTATAAGCCACCTCCCTGCGAGCACTGCTCGCACCCACGGGGCGTAGCGCAGCCTGGTAGCGCGCCTGCTTTGGGAGCAGGAAGTCCCCGGTTCGAATCCGGGCGCCCCGACTCACAGAA
>CAYLTX010000156.1:0-15377 GCA_964386725.1 uncultured Bradymonadales bacterium
CTCCGACGCCGACTCCGGCACCGACGCCGACTCGGGCACCTCCGATGCCGACTCGGGCACCTCCGACGCCGACTCCGGCACCTCCGACGCCGACTCCGGCACCGACGCCGACTCCGGCACCTCCGACGCCGGAACGGCGACCTATTCTGGCTGCAGCAGCGACTTCGACTGCGACAGCTATCAGACCTGCAACACGTCGATCGGCCGCTGCGAGGACGCGCGCGCCCAGTGCAGCGAATCGAGCGACTGTGGCTACGGCGAGGATTGCTTCGACGGCCGCTGCGTGAGCGAGTGCTCGACATATGACCCCTGTGATAGCGGACTGACCTGCGTCGATGCCGGCGGCAGCTCCGATATATGCCTCGCCTACTGCGACGGATTTGTGGGCAACTCGCAGTGCGGACCGGATACCCAATGCGTGCCCTACTTCGGCGCCGATTTCGGCCTATGCCGGGGTGTCGGAGCGAAGACCGACGGGCAGACCTGCGAGACCGACTTCAGCACCGACGCGTGTGCCGCCGGCAGCCTGTGCAACGAGTTGCGCGACGACAAGACCTGTCAGCCGCTGTGTGCGGCGTCTGGAAGCCCCGGATGCGCCACCGGCGAGTTCTGCAACGATTATTTCGAAGACAGCTCCGACTCGACGAATAACGCCGGCACATGCATGGCGAATTGCGGTGGGCTGGGCAATACCGACGACACCCTGTGCGCGTCCGACCAAGCATGCCACCCCATCTCGACCAGCGAGGGCATTTGCATCACGCAGGGGACGGTCCAGGATGGCGGAACCTGCGCATACGACGGCAGCCCGTATTGCGAGACCGGCCTGGCCTGTGTCGCGGCCGGCGCCGACGGCGCGACGGATCCGGTCGAGGGAGTCTGCCGCTCGTATTGTGACCCGTTGACCACCTCCAATAGCTGCGGGAGCGACCAGAGCTGCTACGAGGTCAACGACGCCGGCGACTTCGGCCTCTGTCAGAACACCTGCGACCCGACCCTGGACGCCTCGGCAAATACATGCACCGCTGAGAGACCGCGCTGCCTGCCCGATGCGGACAGCGGCACCCCGACGGCCGACGGACGCTGCTGGGTGGCCGGTAATTTGGCCACCGGGGCCGGTTGTTCCCTCGAAGACGACTTCGAGTGCAACCCCGACTCCATTTGCGCCGTCAACAATAGCACCACCGAGCCCTATGGCGGCGGCTCGAGCGGCAGCGGCAATTGCACACGCTACTGTGTCAACTTCGACTACGGCTCGACGTCGAATCGCTGCAATAGCGGCGAAGTCTGCGCGGTACGCTACCTCGGCCTGGGGCTGGGCTTTTGCACCAGCAACACGACCTCATCGCCGCTGACTCAATTCGATAGCTGCTCGTACTCCGAGCGCGGCAGTTGGTGTGACGACGACACGTTATGCTCGGATTGGTTCAGCTCGGGCTCGTATACCTGCGAGATTCCCTGCGACACCCAGACCTCGGGAACGTGCCCCAGCGGCCAGAGTTGCTACGCGACGAGTAGCGGAAGCACCTCCGGCATCTGTCAGTAGCACTTGAGGCTTGAGGCTTGGGGCTTGGGGTACTGCGGGCTCGAGGCTTGGGGCTTGGGGAAAGGCAACCTCGAGCCCGGGGGGTAACCCGTGCCAGGTTGAGGGCAAACGAAAAGGGGCGGCCCGCCATCATCGGCGGGCCGCCCCTTTTGCGTTTCAATGAAATCAGTGCTTACTCGCGCAATTCGAAGGTCAACTTCAGGTCGACCTGGTAGGACTTGATATTGCCCTCGTCCAGGATCACCTTCTGCTCTTTGACCCACGCACCATCGAGATGATCGATGGTCTTGCTCGCACGTTGGAGCCCCTGCTGAATTGCGTCTTCGAAACTCTTGTTGGAGCGTGACGTGATCTCAGTAACTTTTGCGACGGACATATTTGCCTCCCGGCTGCGTTTTATGATTGTTGTAATACGCACCCAGACCTTAAACACGTTCTGCAGCCGAGCAACTGGTCAGGCTATTTTTACCAAGAACCAGAGGAACTGCGGGCTCGAGAACGGCGGGTTTGAGGCTTGGGAAACTGCGGGCTTGGCAGTGGTATTCGCACGTACAAGGTGCACCAAGAACCAAGAACAGTTGCAAAATGGCGAGTCGCGCCGGATATTTTAGAAGCATCTAGCCTCCCACGCCCCCAAGAACCACACCATGTGTACCGTCATTTTGGCTCACCGTGTCTTCGATGACAGCCCGCTCCTATTTGGCGCCAACCGCGACGAGCAAATGACACGTCCGGCCGAGCCACCGGCGCTTCGAAACGACGGCCCGATCGCCAAGATGACCCCGCGCGATCTAAAAGCCGGCGGCACCTGGCTCGGCGTCAACGCGGCAGGAGTGCTCTCGGCGATCACCAACCGCTTTGGCAAGCCGGCCGACCCCGATAGGCGCTCCAGGGGCGAGTTGGTCGATCGCGCCCTCGCCCACGACTCGGCCGAGACGGCCGCGCGCGCCATCGCGGCGCTGGCGGCGACCGATTATAACCCGTTCCACCTGGTTATTGCCGACGCAGCTCAGGCCCACCTGGTCTTTAGTGATGGCGCGCGCATGAGTCACTCGACGCTCGAAGCGGGCCTGATCGTATTGACCGAGCGAAGCCTCGGGGCCGCCGAGAACCAGCGAAAGGAGAGAGTCCTGGCCGAGTGCCGCGCGCTGCTCGATGCGGGTGACCTCGACGAGTCCCACCTCCAGCAGGTTTTGAGCGAGTGTGAGGAAGGGTCGATGGACGCCACCTGCGTGAGCCTGCCCGGGGTCGACTACGGAACACGCTCATCGACCATCATTCGGATCGGCGCCCGACATTGCCTCCTGCACGCCGACGGCCCTCCCTGCACGACCGAATACGAGGACCAGACCGAGCTGCTCGACGCGCTGTTTTGAATCACATGCCCAGACCCATGGCTGCGCCTACGATGACGCGGTGAGTGTTTTGGGACCTTCGGCGCGTGCCTTGTCGGGCAGCGACGGCAGCTGCTCGGCGGAGAATCGGCCGTAGCGGGGGTAATCGAGCATGTCGAGCAGGTGCCCACAGAGCACGACCGCCCTGCCTTTTTGGCGGTGATCGAGGCGTTCATACCACTTTCCTGCCTTTTTCTTCGGCGCGCCTTCAACGCCTTTCGACCCAGTCGAGTCCAACGAAGTTGTCTCGGCGATGGCCTGAATCTCCTCGGAGCCCAAGTCGACACCCAGATAGTCAATGAGCCGCTCGAGCTCGGCGTCGAAGTCGTGGAGCAGTCTCTCGTAGAAGACGAAGTGAATATCGTGCCTGTCGCGACGCTCCAGGTAGTCTTGGAGGTGCCAGCGCCACCCATCCATATAGTCGTCGAAATTATCCTCCACGAACTGGACCGGATCGCGAGCCTCGTGGGGCCAGTACTTCTGGGCGTAGGGCGTGAACGCGAAGCTGGCTGCGCTCAAGAGCCGATCGCGCGGGTCGCGCACCAGGTAGACCGTGCGGTCGAAGTGCGAGAGCACCTCGGAGGTGCGCTGGCAGAATCGTGACTGCGTGCCCACATGGTTGCTCTGGGCGACATAGGCGCCGAGATCCTCGACAGGCATGCGAAAGACCGAACTGATGCGCCAGAACAGCCCGAGCGCCTCGATGTCGAGGGTGTCGATATCGGCCTGCCGGTCGCGGCTCAGGTCCCAAGAATCGGCGATGTCGTGGATGGCGTGCTCTCGGACCAGGCTCTGATTGGGCAGGCCTGCCCGCTCGATGACCTGCTGGATGATCTGCCAGAGCCAGAAGTTACCGGCTCTCGGCGCGCCAATCTGCAGAATATTCATGGTGCGGTCCCCTCGTATGATGTTGGGCCCCGCGGCCCAACAGAAACGCAAGTCGTGCCGAGCTCACCCGGTGCCCACTGAAGGCGCCTCCTGGGAGGCTTCGGCTGCAGCCAACTCCTCGACGACGGCCGGAACCGGTCGCTCCAGGTCGAGCTGATCGCGAAAATACGCGACCGTATGGGCTAGCCCCTGGCGAAGCGGCACCGACGGCCGCCAGTCGAGCACCTGCTCGGCGCGATCGATATCGGGTCGGCGGCGTGTGGGATCATCCTTGGGCAGCGGACAAAACGTCAGCTCGGTGCTGTCGCCGAGCAGGCCACACACGATCTCGGCCAGATCCAAGATGGTGTGCTCGTCAGGGTTACCGAGGTTGACCGGCTCGAAATAATCCACCTGCATCAGGCGAACAACGCCCTCGAGCAAATCGTCGATATATTGGAAGCTGCGGGTCTGGGTGCCCTCGCCGTAGATGGTCAGCGAGCGCCCCTGGAGCGCCTGGCAGATGAAGTTCGAGATGACCCGCCCGTCGTCGGGCGCCATGCGCGGCCCGTAGGTGTTGAAGATACGGATGATGCGCGCGGCGACGCTGTGCTTGTTGCGGTAGGCGACGGTCATCGCCTCGGCGAAGCGCTTGGACTCGTCGTACATGCTGCGCGGACCCACCGGATTGACGTGGCCGACGTAGGACTCGACCTGCGGATGAACCTCGGGGTCCCCGTAGACTTCACTGGTGCTCGCCAAGAAGAATTGTGCGTCCTTTTTGAGGGCGAGGTCGAGCAGCTTGCGCGTGCCCTCGCCGTTGCAACGCATGCATTCGATGGGCGCTGCCTGGTATTTGGGCGGTGAGGCCGGGCTGGCAAAATGCATCACCCAGTCCAGCGACGCCTCGATCTCGGGAAGCTCCTCGACGGACGCCTCCAGAAAATGAAAGCGCGTCTCACGCTCCAGGTGCGCGATATTCTGTGCACGTCCGGTCGTGAAATTATCGACCCCGACGACCTCCCAACCCTCTTGGATGAGGCGGTCGGCGAGGTGGCTGCCGACAAAGCCGGCGACCCCGGTTAAGAGCACGCGTTGGTCCTTCGATGGGCGTGCCATATTTCCCTCCCTCTCTCTGTGGTGACACCCGGCAACGTCCCCCCGCCGAGCGCGTATAATGACAACTGGTCGTTCTCGGACTTCTAATTGGGCTTGGGACCGTTCAGACGCGATCGCACATCAGCATCTACAGCAACGTGGTGCGAGCCGATGGCCGCGGCCAACTCTTCGGGGTCCCGCGTCGACGTCTCGCTCAACTCGGCGTTGCGCTCACACACATAGATTTCCTCGCCGGGCCGATCCCGCACATCAAAACCGACGTTGCGAAGCAGTGATTCGATGCAGGCACGGTTGGGCACCCACCAATTCGTGCTATCCCCGGCGAAGCTATTGCGAATGAAGGCCATCTTGGGCCATCCGGACTCATCGAATCGGTCGCGTGAGTTGAATCCGAGATCTCCGGGCTCCTCGCTGACCTCTTCGCCGGTCATCGACAGCGACTGAAAGACAAGCATCCTCTCGGTGCGATCGGCGACGATATCGAGCGCCAGCAGCGGGTAACGCAGGTGGTAGAAGACCCCCATAAATAGCACCAAGTCATAGGTGTCCGCCGAGCGGGCGAGCTCGTAGACCTGCATCTGGCGAAATGTGACGCGATCTTCGAGACCGAGCTTCTCACAGGCCCAATGCGCCTGGCGCAGATAATGTACGTCGACGTCGATGCCGACGACCTCGGCCCCGCGCTGGGCCAGCTCGAAGGAATAGAACCCCGCGTTGCATCCGATATCGAGGACTCGCCAGCCCTCGAGGTCCCGAGGAATTGCCTTGCGAAGCTGCCTCCACTTATACGCCGGGAAATCCCCCAACGGATGGTTCGGCGCGGTCTGAATTCCGTCGGGCAAATGCAGGTTGTGGAACCACGGCCCGAGCTCGAGCAACTCTTGGCTGAGTTTGCCCGCACCGTCGTTTCCTGGTGATTGGAGCGTCTCCATACGGCACCTCCCTTCATACTGTCGAACGCGGCACCACCGCCCATTGAGGCGATTACAAGTCGCTCGCGCCCGATGTTACCGCTTCTTAAATGCTCAACTGCTCGCCTCGACGCGAGGCATCGGCGCCATGCTCGACGCCGCTTCTTCGACATATTTCTCGAGCTGTATGGCCCGATGTTTCGGTGTGTGCTCAGACAGCACTCGCTGGCGGGCGCGCTCACCGATCTGGCGGCGCTCGCCCTCGCTGAGCCCCTCGATATACTCGACGGCCTGCTGGCTCGAATCGGCCAGCAAGATCTCCTGGCCGGGCTCGAAATAGCTGTCGATCCCCTCCCAAACGTCGCTGATAATAGGTGTGGCACACGCCGCGGCCTCGAAGAGGCGCACGCTCGGCGAATAGCCCGCCTCGATCATTACATCGCGGGTGACGTTGAGCGTAAAGCGCTGCGAATTATAAAACCGGCGATGCTCGGGCGGCGCGAGATGGTCGATGCGCTCGACATTTTCGGGCCAGGAGATCGAGCCGGGGTAGCTCGGCCCGGCGACCACGAACTCACGGTCACCGAGCTGCCTGGCCGGATCGTTGAGCAGCGACTCGACGCGCGGCTGGCGGTCGTCGCTATAGGTGCCCAAATACCCCATCGCCCACTGCTCGTCGGCCTCCTCGGGATAATAGCTCTCGGCGTCGACCGCGCAGTGCAGCGGCCTGGCCATCGGCGAGCCGTACTCACCCTCGAGCCGGTCGAGCGTTGGGCCCCCGGTAAACGACAAATATATCCCGTACTCGCCGATCAGCTCCGGGGTCAGATATTCGTAATCCTCGTCGGCGAGCTTGGCCAAGGTAACCGGCGTGTCGATATCGTAAAACGCAGTCACCCCGCGTGCTCGATTGAGCACGAGCTTGCCGACCTCGACCCCTTCGGGGACATACGAGCCGACGATGACAAGGTCCGCGGCACGAATCTCGGGCATATAGTTGCGGCGAAGCTCGTCCAGGTCTCGATACAGACACGTATGCCCGTAGGGCGGCTCGGGCAGATCACGGTGAGCCGCATACCAGGGCACGTCGCGCTCGAGAAAGGTGACGCGGTGGCCGCGATCATCGAGCGCACGGACAAGCCCCCTATAGGTCGCCGCGTGACCATTGCCCCAGGACGAGGTGATCGACAGCCCCAAAATGACGATTCTCATGGATGACTCCTGCATAAACTCCTCAAGTCGTTGGCTGGTTAACCTGCCCAACTTCGTCGTTGCTCGGCGGTGCTGCTGCTCCCATCAGCGCTCCGCTCCGAGCACCTGCTCGACCTGCCGGGCGCGATGGGCATAGGTATGCTCGGCGAGCACCCGCTTACGGGCGGCCCGGCCGATGCGCTCGGCTCGCTTGTCGTCGAGCTCCCGAACCATTCGGCTCACATCGGCGCCGCGCTCGGCGACGAGCACCTCTTCGCCGGGCTCGAGGAACATCTCGATGCCCTCCCAGGCGTCGGTGATCAGACAGGCCCCGGCGCCGGCGGCCTCGAAGACCCGTGTGGCCGGCGAGAACCCGTAGCGCGCCATGCTCTCTCGGCTGATGTTGAGCACGGCGCGCGCGCTGCAATTGAACGCGTTGTGGTCGTCGGTATAGACGTGGCCGACGTAGTCGACGTTGTCGGGCATGGGCTTGTCCTCCCAGCCGCTGCCGCCAAGGATAAATCGCCGGCCGGCCAGCTCGGCAGCCGGGCGCAAGAAGAACTCCTCGACGCGCTCTTCACGGTCGGGCAGCCGGTTGCCCAAAAACGCCAGATCCGCATCAAAGCGCTCATCAAACTCCTCTGGGTGATGCGTCTTCGGATCGAGCGCGTTGTAGATCGGCACGCAGCGCCGCGCGCCGAAGCCCTCGTAGGCCTCGACGACCGGCTGGCCGCCGCCGTAGGTGAACACGGCGTCGTAGCCGGGCACGAATTCGCAGAACGCATCACTCGGGTCCTCGCCCATGCGGTCCAAGGTCGCCGGCGCGTCGACGTCCCAGAACACCACCATCGTCTCGCTCGACTTCAAATCGAGCACTCGGCGCTCGAGATAGTCGTCGAAGACACCCACGCCGCTGGCCTTGACGACCAGGTCGGCGTCGGCGGCACGCTCGAGCATGCGGTCGACCTCACCGGTGCCGTCTTCGCTGGAGTACACGACGACCTCGGCCCAATCCGGGTCGGGGATGTCGCGGTGCTCCTGGCGGTCGTAGGCGTCCGGCTCATAGAAGGTCACGCGGTGGCCGCGCCCGTCCAGCGCGCGGATGATCCCGCGGTAGTAGGTCGCCGCCCCGTTCCAATAGGCGGAGACCAAACTCGATCCAAAAAAGGCAATCTTCATCGAACTCTCTCCTCGAGTTGTCTGCGTGTCGGACTCCTCAACATCACTGCTGATTGCTCGGCTAATTCGCGATCAGGCCCGGCGTCTGCGCCCCAGCTTGCCGTATCCGTCGGCGGCGACGCCGAGCTGCTGGCAGATCCCCATCAATTCGTCGACGCGATGGCCGCAGGTGTGCCGGTCCAGGATCCGCTGGCGGCCATTGGCTGCCAGCTCCTCGGCCATATCGTCGTCGTGGATCAACGCCCTGATATAGCCGCGCATCTCCTGGGGATCTCGCGCCATCACGTAGTCGGTGTCGCGGCGAAATAGCCCCTCGGTGTCCTCCCACGGCGAGGACACCAGCGGGATGCCGCACGCCATCGCCTCGAAGGGGCGAATCGTGGGTA
This sequence comes from uncultured Bradymonadales bacterium, assembly GCA_964386725.1. Taxonomy (GTDB): domain Bacteria; phylum Myxococcota_A; class Bradymonadia; order Bradymonadales; family Bradymonadaceae; genus CAYLTX01. The sequence continues at coordinate 8,594 of CAYLTX010000156.1, forward strand.
TCCCGGGCAGCGACGTCACGTAGAATTGGCGGGGCACATGCACGGTGAGCCGGTGGCGGGCGAAGGCCTTCGGCACCCGGAAATTCGGCAACCAGCCCTGGTAGTCGATATCGGCGCGTCGCAGGCTTTGGAGCGCCTCGTCCGGATAGCGCACCCCATAGACGGTCGCGTCGAGACCGAGATCTTCGACCGGCGAAAGCAGATACGAGTACAGCTCTTCGGTGCGCTCGTCGTCGCCCCAATTTCCGATCCAGACCAGGTCCTCTTGCTCGGCGGGGGCGTCCATCGGGCGAAATTTGCGCACATCGGCCGCCTCGTGCCAGGTCCAGGCGTGGTCGGCCCAGCCGCGCTCGAGGTAGATGTCACGGATGAGCTTCCCGAAGGCCAGGACCCCGTCGTAGTCGCGAAGATCGTAGTCCCGCATCTGGCTGGGCTCACTCACCGAGCGGTGGTGTGTGTCGTGAAAGAGCAGGCGAAAATCGCGGCTCCTTCGCCGGTACTCGCCGATGCGCGCCACCAGGTCGTGGTCGTTCCACTCGTGGACGATGACCAAGTCAGCGCCGTCGATCGCCCGGTCGAGGTCGAGCTTGTCGGGCCGGTAGAAGGTGCTCTTTAGCTGCGGATAGGCGCGCCGAAAGGCCAGCCGGGCCTGGTCGCCATACCCCTCGAGCAAGTTCTGCAGGCTCCAGCCATCGATAGGCTCGTAGACGCTGACCTGGTGACCACGCGCGATGAACTCGGAGGTCACGCCCCGCAGAAAGTGGGCGTTTCCGTGGTTCCAGTCGGAGATCAACGAGTGGTAAAAGAGAACGATATTCATCGACTAATCCTCCCGCCAAGCGGCGTGGAGCGCTCCGGCCAACTCTGATCGGCGCGCATCTCCCGATACAGTTCCATATAGCGATCCACCATGGCTGAAGCGCTCAGCTGCAGGCCGCGTTGGCGGGCGCGATCGGCCAGCCAGCGGCGCCGCGGAGCGTCGTCGATGAGCTCTTCCAACACCACGGCGAGCCGATCGGAGTCGTCCGGGTCGACGAAGAGCGCGCAGTCGCCCCAGATCTCGCGAAGTGTGGCGATGTCACCGAGCACAAGCGCATTGCCGGCCAGCGCGGCTTCGAGCGCGGTCAGCCCAAAGGGCTCGTATCGCGCCGGGAGCACATAGATCGACGAGCGCCCGTACCACTCGACCAGCTCGTGCCCGTCGAGCCGGCCGAGCGCGCGCACTCCCTCGAGCTCGACGCTTCCCCCGTCGGGATGGGTCGTGCTGCCGGCGACGGCGACCTCCCAGCTGATCTGGCGGCCGGCCTCGACGACCGCGCGCACATTTTTGGCCTCGTCCCATAACCTGCCCGCGGTGAGCACCACCGGCTGCTTATTGCCCGGTGGGAACGTCTGCGGGGAGCGGCCGTTGTAGATGACCCGTGTGTGCTCGAAAGGCCCGTAGTGGCGCTGCAGGGCCTGCAGCATCGTGGCGCTGGGAGCCACGACCATGCCGGAGGCACTCAGCGAGCTGTCCACGACCTCGCGATAGTGCTGCCAATCCGAGCCGGCCGGCTCGTCTTTGACCGCCTCGAACCAGGACAATACGCACGAATGTCCCACGGTGAGCACCGGCGCCGGCCAGTCGAGCGCGCCGTGAGCCAATGTGTTGAGGTGGACGACGTCGGGCCGTCGGCGCTCGGCCAACTGAAGTAGCCAATCTGCCGCCTCGCCGATGTCGTCCCAAGGGTTTCGCATCCACTCGAGCCGGTAAGCACGCGCCTGCAGATCGAGGCCGTCGATGGCCCGGGCCTCGGCGGCCTGCCGCTGGGAGGGCTCCTCGCCCATCGCCGCCAGCGTCACGTCGACACCTCGCGCGCACAACCCGCCGACCAGCTCCATGGCGTAGGTCCACACCCCGCCGATGGTGTCGGTGGTCATCAAAATATGATTTGGCTGACTTCCCTGACTCATCGGGTCTCCTCGGAGCCTACGCTGGACAGTGGCTCGGCCGCCCGACTGGCCATCTCGATAGACGGCGCCGGGTGGGTGCGCACCGAGCGCCCGCGCTCCTCTTCGAGCCACTCGTACAGACGGCGCACGCCTTCACGTCGTCCGACGGTGGGTTGCCAGCCGGTGGCCTGTCGAAATTTACTGATATCGGACACGTAGTAGCGCTGGTCGCCGGGGCGCCAGTCGTCGAAGGTGATGCGCGGCGCGCGGCCGTCCATCTCGCGCATCAAATCGATCAATTCGAGCAGGCTCATCGTGTGGTCGGCCCCTCCGCCGATATTGAACGCCTCGCCGCTGATCGACTCGATATGCTCGCTGGCGCACAGGAAGGCGTCGACCAGGTCCTCGACAAAGAGGACGTCGCGCACCTGCTTGCCGTCGCCAAAGATGGTGATCTCCTCGTCGCGAAGCGCGCTGATCAAAAAGTGAGCCACCCACCCCTGGTCCTCGGTACCGAATTGGCGCGGCCCATAGATACAGCTCATCCGGAACACGCAGGTATCCAGGTCGAAGGTCTCGGCGTAATCGAGCACGTATTGATCGGCCGCCCCCTTCGAGCAGCCGTAGGGGCTGCATAACTCCAGGCGGTGCTCCTCATTGATGCCGCGGGCGTGAACCTCACGATCGTGGGGCACATAGCGGCTGGGCTCCTCGTCGACCCGCAGGTCCTCGAGGTTGCCGTAGACTTTATTGGTCGACGTGAAGATCAGACTCGGCGGGTCGTCGCGCCGGCGCATCGCCTCGAGCAGATTGAGCGTGCCGCCGGCGTTGGCGCTGAAGTCGTCGCGGGGGTCGTCCAGGCTGGTGGTCACTGCGGTCTGGCCGGCGAAGTGAAAGACCTCGCTGACCCCTTCGAGGGCGAAGTGAACCGCGTGTGGGTCGCGCAGATCGGCGGTCACCACGCGCAAATTGTCGTCGAATTGCTCCTTGAGCCAGCGCAGATTTCTCTCCACGCCGGGCCGGCTCAGATTGTCGAAGACCACGACCTCACGCCCCTCGGACAAGAGCCGATGGGCCAAGTTCGAGCCGATAAATCCGGCCCCGCCGGTGATCAGCGCGGCGTCTTCGGGCGGCGTGCGGTCGACCGTCGGCCACCGGGTCACCTCGCGCACGGCGTCCTCTCCGCCGTCGCATAGCAGCCTGAATAGCAGCTTGTCGCGGCCGTCCTCGCGCTTGAGGCCGCAGTGGTATTCACGCTCATCGAGGTGAAATCCCAGGATCGACGAGCGCTCGGCGGGCAAGTCGTACATGCCGTACCAATACAGCCGGTCGGCCGGGGCATCGAGGGCGTCGGTGAAGACCTCGAGCTGCTGATATTCGCGGTGGTTGCGGGTCGAGTAGCCGACCTCGGTCATCCAGATCGGCTGGTCGTAGTCGTAGCGATTCTGCACATCGCGCAGCTTGCCGATCTGGTCGTGCCAGCCGTCCCAGCCCTTCTCCCAGGTGCCCGGAAACCCGTGCACACCGAGCACGTCGATATGGTCGAGCACGCCCAGGCCGATGAGATGCTCGAGGAAGCCCGGGTCGATGGGGCTCATGCCCCCGAGGACGGTCGACTTTCCGCATTCGTGGGCCCAATTGGCCGCCAGGATGATCATCTCGGCGAATTTGTTGTACTCCGGGTCGCGGGTGAAGTCCCACTCGGAGTGGTTATTGGGCTCGTTCCACAATTCCACGCACTCGAAGTGCTCGCCGTGGCGACTGATCATCTCGTCGATGAAGTCTGCATAAGCGCGCAGGTTCTTGGGTGGTGAAGATGTGCGCTCGACCTCGCCCATCGAGGGCGGGGTATATAAAAAGCAGGGCAGAAGCTCGAGGTCCTCTTCGGCGAAGCGCTCGAACAGCCAGCTGATCCACTCCGGGCCATCGGGGCGATACCAATCGGCCCAGGAGATCCCGGTGCGCAGGTGACTCACGTCCAGCCGATTCAAATCTGCGAGGGTCCGCTCGACGAAGTCGTAGTCCTCGAAATGAAACCACTCGAGAATGCCGAAGATGTCCTTGGTGCGAACGCGCGCGTCATTGGCTGTCTGGCTCATTGCGACTCCTGGTGCTGGCGCAAACTCAAGTCATTCCCGTCCATCTCATCCATCTCATCGGTGTCATTCGGCCGACTGCCGCCCGACCGTCAGGCCGCGGCTGGTCAACTCTCGATAGGCGCCGTCGACACGGTCGTCGGCGCTCTGGCGTTTCATCCAGGCGGCGAGCTCGTCGAGGCCCTGCTCGAAGGAGACCGCGGGCTCGTAGCCGAGCTTTTGGCGGGCCCGCGAGATATCCGCAAAGCAGTGGCGGATGTCGCCGACACGGTATTCGCCGGTGATCACCGGCTCGATTTGCTCTTTGCCCATCGCTCGACCCATCTGCCGGGCGATGTCGCGAACGGTAAAGGACTCACCGCTGCCCACGTTGAAGACCTCGCCGACGGCCTCGTCGCGCTGCATGGCCAGCATGCAGGAGCGGGCCACGTCGCTGACGTGGACGAAGTCGCGCCGCTGCAAGCCGTCCTCGAAGATCAGCGGCGGCTTGTCGTTGAGGTAGCGCGACCCGAAGATCGCGAGCACCCCGGTATACGGGTTCGAAAGCGCCTGGCGTGGGCCGTAGACGTTGAAGAAGCGCAGCGCTGCAGTGTCGATATCGTAGGCCTCGCCGATCATCAGACACAGCCTCTCCTGGTCGAATTTGCTCAGCGCATAGACCGAGGCGAGTTCGGCCTGTTTGCTCTCGGGCGTGGGCACCGGCTCGAGCACCTGGTCGTCGACTTCGAGCTCCCACTGACCTCGCTCGAGCTGTGCCGCGCTGCGCTTGGCGTCCTGGACCACACGATCATCGGGCGTTCGATATAGGCCCTCACCGTAAAGGCTCATGCTCGAGGCGACGATGAGCCGCTCGACCGGCCGATTGGCCTTGCTGCGCTCGATTAGTTCCTCGAGCAGCACCGCCGTGCCCACGTTATTGACCGAGGTATAGTGCTCCAGCTCGTACATGCTCTGGCCGACCCCGACCGCCGCCGCCAGGTGGAAGACGACGTCGACCTCTTCTAGCGCTCGCTCGACGGCCTGCGCATCGCGCACGTCGCCCTCGAGCACCTCGACTCGCCCGTCGAGGTAGGCCGGCGGGTTGTCACCGTCGACTCCGTCTCCATGAACCTGGGGGCTGAAGTTGTCCAGCACGCGCACTCGGTGGCCGTGCTCGAGCAACTCGTCGGCGAGATGCGAGCCGATAAATCCGGCTCCCCCTGTGATGAGAATATTTTGTTTCATCGCTCCAAGCCTGCGAACCAAGGTCAGTGAACGTACGTCCAACCAAATGGTGCTCTCCCCACTACAGGCACAAAACCTCCGCAGCAGCGGCCGTCTGAGGCCGCTGCTGCGGATACTAATCGCCTAAAGAGGCTTGTTTTCAGCACAAGAACCTTGATTCCGCCTACCCGGAGGCTCCTGCACATGCTGCCACATCCGTGTACTTGTGAAAGCTAGGTAGTCCCCAGAGACCGTCAAGGAAGAAGATGCTGCCCTTGGCGAGGCGCACTGGGCGTTTAGCGCCGTTTTAGAAGCTCTGCTCGGTGGGGCGGATCGTCAGGTCGTTGATGGCCACCTGCGGGGGGCGAGTCAGCGCAAACTGGACCGCCTGAGCGACCTGCTCGGGGGGAACCGGGGTCCAGCCGACCTCTTCGGGGGTGGGGTTGGATTGGTGGATGGAGTGCTCGAAAAAGGAGCTGGCGACCATACCGGGTCTGACCAGCGTGACGCGCACCTGCGGTTGCAACTCTAGCCGCAGCGTCTCGGCCATCATGCTCAATCCGGCCTTGCTCGCCGCATATGGGCCGCCATAGCTATACGCCTTGGCGTCGGCCACCGACGAGACGACCACGAGGTCGGCGACCTCCTCGGCCTGCTCGAGCATCGGCGCGAACGCACGCACCACGCGCATGGCGCCGACGAGGTTGGTCTCGATGACGGTCTGCCACTGATCCGGATCTCCCTCATCGAGGCGCTCGTGGATGCCCACACCGGCGTTGGAGACGAGCACATCGAGGCCGCCAAACCGCTCACTGACCTCGGCATAACACGCGTCGATCTGCTCGGCCCGGGTCACATCGGCCTCGATAAAACGCAGCCGATCGTGCTCGATGGGCGCCGGCCGGCGGTCGAGCGCGCACACCTCGAGGCCGGCGTCGAGCAACAGTTCGACGACCGCAAGCCCGATGCCCGAGCCCCCGCCGGTGACCAGCGCCCGTCTGCTGTCGATGTCCCTGTCGGTCACGACTTGGACGCCTCTTTGGCGGTCTTCTTGCTGACGAATTTAAAGAATCGGCTGGTGCCGCCGTCTTTGGTCTGGTCCTGATAGATCATGGCCAGATCTCCCTGGTCGAATTTGTCGAAAAAGTCGTCCCAGGAGACCGTCTCGAGATCCTCGTCGTCGCCGACGGTGGGAAATTTAAAGCGCAAGATGCCTGCCGATTCCCCCCGCGAGGTATGCTTGACCGTCGCCGGCTGGCCGCCGCGCTCCTCGGCCCACTTTTTGATCTCGTTGTGATCGGTGGTCGCTTTGGTGTCTTGTTTTGCCATGGCTTCGCTCCTGTGTTGGGAGTGGTCTGTCGGTGAGAAGTTAGGGAGGTTGGAGGTGGTTGCAAGGTTGAGGCACCCCTCCGTCGCGCCTGGCGGCGCGCCACCTCCCCATGGCGGCTGAACGCCGCCATGGGGAGGAACTTTCGGTATGATCGCGCAGTGGTCGGTTGTTGAGGCACCCCTCCGTCGCGCCTGGCGGCGCGCCACCTCCCCATGGCGGCTGA
>CAYLTX010000157.1:0-15360 GCA_964386725.1 uncultured Bradymonadales bacterium
ATTTTGAGCCCAAGTGAGCAAGTTGATGGGCGATTGTTTTTGTATTGATACGAGCCTCCTGCCGACGTCGACGCCCCATGAATTCCAGAGAACGCTTCCTCAAAGCCTGCCGGTGCGAGCCGGTCGATCGCCCGCCGGTGTGGATTATGCGCCAGGCCGGCCGCCACCTGCCCGAGTATCGTGAGATTCGCAAGACACGCAGCTTTCACGATGTCGTGCAGACCCCCGAGCTCGCCCTCGAGGTGACCATGCAGCCGCTGAGGCGCTATGCGGTCGACGCCGCGATCGTGTTCAGCGATATCCTGGTCATCCCCGAGGCGATGGGCCAGCCCTACGGGTTTCCGGAGGGCGGCGGCATCGAGATGGAGTATGCCATCGAGACCGAGGCGGACGTCGACAAGCTCAAGGTCGACCGCGTCGAGCAGAAGCTCAACTACGTCTCCAAGTCGATGCGGCTGATCAGCCAGGAGCTCGACGGGGAGCGCGCGCTCATCGGCTTTAGCGGCTCGCCGTGGACGCTGGCGACCTATATGATCGAGGGTAAGAGCTCCAAGAATTATACCCTCGCCAAGAAGATGTTCTACGAGAACCGCGAGCTCTTCGACCGGTTGATGCGCAAGATCACCGCCGCCGTGGTGCGCTATCTGCGCCTGCAGATCACCGCCGGCGCCGACGCCGTCCAGATCTTCGACAGCTGGGGCGGCGTGCTCTCCCCGGACGCCTTCGCCGAGGCGTCGGTGTTCTGGATGAAGCGCATCGTCGACGCCATCGACGAGGTGCCCGTGATCGTCTTCTCGAAGAATATGGCGCACCTAGCGCCGATGCTGGCGACTACCGGCGCCAATGTCCTCGGGGTGAGCTGGAATGCGCGGCTGTCCGATGTGCGCCGCAGCCTGCCCGACAACGTCGGCGTGCAGGGCAACCTCGACCCGGTCATCCTCAATACCAACCCGGAGATCGTCGAGCGCGAGACGACGCGTATCCTCGAGGATATGCGCGGCCTCGACGGCCACATCTTCAACCTCGGCCACGGGATCAATCCCGACGCCGACCCCGAAAACGTCGAACGACTGGTCAACACGGTCGTCAATTTCAAGTGAAGCTGTGTGAGCGCCAATGCCTAAGACAATCGCTATTATTGGAGCCGGGATCACCGGCCTGACCACCGCATTCAAGCTCGAGCAGGCCGGCTTCGAGGTCGTCGTCTACGAGGCGAGCGCGCACGCAGGCGGCCAGATTCGCACGCATCAGGAAGACGGCTATCTCGTCGAGAGCGGCCCGCATACCCTGCTCGCGCGAGACGCCCTGCCCGACCTGGTCGACGAGCTCGGCCTCGGCGACCGGCTCATCGTCGCCAACGATCAGGCCAACAAACGCTTTTTGGTGCGCTACGGCGAGCCCAAGGCCGCGCCGATGGGCCCCGGGGCGTTTTTGAAGACCGACATCTTGTCGCCGCTGGCCAAGCTTCGGCTCTTCGCCGAGCCGTTTATCGGCAAAGGACCCAACCAGGAGGAGAGCCTGGCCGAATTCGTCAGCCGCCGGTTGGGCCGCGAGCCGCTCGAATTCGGCGTCGGTCCCATGGTCGCGGGCACTTTCGCCGGCGACGCCTCGAAGCTGTCGGTCGAGCACGCCTTCCCGAAGCTCTACAAGCTCGAACAAGAGCACGGCTCGCTGACCTGGGGCATGATCAAAAAGGTCCTCGCCGGTCGGAAGGACAAGACGACCGAAAAGAAGTCGCACCCCAAGCTCATCTCCTTCGATGAAGGCTCACAGGTGCTCACCGAGGCCCTGCTCGACCGCATCGAGGGAGACGTCGAATTTGCCGCCAACGTCTTCGCCCTCGAGGAGAAGGACAACGGCCGCTGGAAGCTGCGCTTTCGCCAGGAAGGAAAGCGCCGCCAAAAGACCGTCGACGCGGTCGTCTCCACCGCGCCCGCCCACCGGCTGGCCGAGATCGACTTGGACACCGCCGGCAAACCCGACAGCTTCGCGCCACTCGGCGATATCTACTACGCGCCTGTGTCGATCGTCGCGCTGGGCTTTCGCCGCGAAGACATCGCCCACCCGCTCGACGGCTTCGGCATGCTCATCCCCCGCGAGGAGCGCCGAAATATCCTCGGAACACTCTTTATGAGTAGCCTGTTCGAAGGACGAGCCCCCGAGGGCGAAGTGCTGCTGACCAGCTTCGTGGGCGGTGCACGCCAGCCGGAGCTGGCGCTCGAGGACGGCGATACGCTCATCGAAAAGACGCTCGCCGACCTCGATAGCCTGCTCGGCGTCAGCGGCGAGCCGGTCTTTACCGAGCATATCGCCTGGAAAGAGGCGATCCCGCAATACGAGGTCGGCTACGGCCGCTTCCACGATGTGATCGACCGCATCGAAAGCGCCCACAAAGGCATCTACCTTGCCGGAAGCTACAGAAACGGCATCGCCGTCCCGGACCTGGTCACCGGCGCCTACGAGCTCGCCGAACGCATCAGCAACGACAACGGCTAAAAGCAATTTAACGCAGAGGGCGCAGAGGACGCAGAGAAAACAATACTGATTTGATTTTTCCTCCGCGCTCTCCGCGACCTCTGCGTTGAAACCCCACGCTTTGGAGTACAAGATGGCACATAAGTTCGACCTACCCCGCCGCCCCCGCCGGCTTCGGCGAAGTGAGAATCTGCGCAAGCTCGTCCGCGAGACCGGGTTGAGCAAAGACGACCTGATCATGCCGGTCTTCGTGACCGCCCAGGACAACGTCAAAAACGAGATCTCCTCGATGCCGGGCATCTATCAATACTCGCTCGACCGGGTCGACGAGGAGCTCGAGATGCTTCTGTCGCGTGGGATCAATCGGGTCATTTTGTTTGGAATCCCGGCCGAAAAGGACGACACCGGCTCGGATACCTGGCACGAGCACGGCATCGTCCAGGAGGCGGTGCGCCATATCAAAGAGCGCTTCCCGGAGATGTTCGTGATCACCGACGTGTGCTTTTGCGAATATACCTCGCACGGCCACTGCGGCGTGGTCGACGAAGAGGGCAACCTGCTCAACGACCCGAGCCTGGCCAACCTGCAAAAGCAGGCCGTCTCGCACGCCGAGGCCGGCGCCGATATGGTCGCTCCGTCGGGGATGCTCGACGGCATGGTCGGCGCGATGCGCAGCGGACTCGACGAGGCCGGCTTCTCGCATATGCCGATCATGAGCTACGCGGTCAAATACGCCTCGGCCTTCTACGGCCCGTTTCGCGACGCGGTCGACTCCAGCCCGCGCTTTGGCGACCGACGCGCCTACCAGATGGACCCGCCCAACGCCCGCGAGGCGCTCATCGAGGCGGCGCTCGACGTCGAGGAAGGCGCCGACATACTGATGGTCAAACCGGCGCTGTCGTATCTCGACGTCATCAAAGACGTCCGCGAGCGCTTCGATCTGCCCGTGGCCGCCTATAACGTCTCCGGCGAATACGCCATGGTGCGCGCCGCCGATGAAAAAGGCTGGATCGACGGCAACGCGGTCGCTCTGGAGATGCTCACGTCGATGAAGCGAGCGGGAGCGGACATAATTTTGTCGTATTTCGCGCGGGATCTGGCGTTGCGGCTTTCTTAAGGCTGTTGCACCGCCTCCGGCCTATTGTTGATGTTCTTGGTTTTTGGTTCTTGGCGTATGTGGTCGATGTACCTTGCCGGGACCCACGGACATCTCACGAATGGGCATGAGATTTTCTGAAAGCTGTGGATTTGCGAGATGACTGAAAACCAAGAACCAAGAACCAAGAACCAAGAACGAACCCAAGGGGTTCTCCTCGTCAACCTGGGCTCTCCGGAGTCCACCGACGTCGGCGACGTGCGCCGCTACCTGCGCGAGTTTTTGACCGATCCGCGTGTGCTGGACAACCCGGCGCCGATTCGCCACGCGGTGGTCAACCTGTTCATCTTGCCCAAGCGTCCGGCCGAGTCGGCCGAGGCCTATGAAGAGATCTGGACCGACGAGGGCTCGCCGCTGATCGTCATCAGCGAGAAGGTCCGAGACCTGCTGCGCGAGCGTGTCGACGTCCCCGTCGAGCTGGCCATGCGCTACGGCAACCCCGACGTGAAGAGCGGGCTTCGCAGGCTCGCCAGCCAGGGCGTCGACGACCTCTTCGTCATCCCGCTGTACCCGCATTACGCGATGTCCAGCTACGAGACGGCCGTCGCCAAGGTCATCGACGACCTCGAAGACTTGCCCTTCGACATGGAGCTGACCGTCCAGCCGCCCTTCTTCGACGACCCCGATTATATCGAGGCGCTTGTGGAGAGCGCCTCGGAATATCTCGAGGACGACTTCGACCAGCTGCTATTTAGCTACCACGGCATCCCCGAGCGCCACGTCCGAAAGACCGATCCGTCGGGCTACCACTGCCTGGAGAACGCCGATTGCTGCCAGAAGAAAAACCCGGCGCACGCGTTTTGCTACCGCCATCAGGTCCACGCGACCACCTGGGCGTTCGCCGAAAAAGCCGGCATTCCGCCCGAAAAGTATACGCTCGCGTTCCAGTCCAGGCTCGGCAAAGACCCGTGGCTGACGCCCTATACCGACAAACGCCTCGAGGAGTTGCCCGCACAAGGCGCCAAAAAGATCGCCGTCATCTCGCCGGCGTTCGTCTCCGACTGCCTCGAGACCATCGAAGAGCTGGGCATCCGCGGCCGCGAAGACTTCCTGGAGGCCGGCGGCGAAGAATACCGCCTCATCCCGTGCCTCAACGACAGCCCGCGCTGGCTGGACGTGCTCGAAAAATTCGTCGCAAACTTCCTGCGAGGTGGCTTGGTTGAACGACATCCTGTGGCGCCACTTAGAAGAGAGTGAGAAAGTGAGAAAGTAAGAAAGTAAGACCCCAACTACACGCAACCGGTCGAAGGGGGCCGTTGCAGTATCTAACTCTCTCACTTTCTTACTCTCTTACTTTCATGTATCGAGAGACCCAAAACCCACGGCAATCCAAATGCTTACAAACAGTCAAAAACTCCTCGAACGCGCCCAAAAAGTCATCCCCGGCGGGGTCAACTCACCCGTACGTGCCTTTACGAGCGTCGGCGGCACACCGCCGTTCATCAAGAAGGCCGAGGGGCCGTATGTATTCGACGAGGACGGCAATCGCTATATCGACTTCGTGCTGAGCTGGGGCCCGGCAATTTTGGGCCACGCCAACCCGAAGGTCGTCGAGGCTGCCCAGCAGGCGGTCGCGAACGGCTCGTCGTTCGGCGCGCCCACCGAGCGCGAGGTCGAGATGGCCGAGATGCTCGTCGAGCGCGTGCCCGGCATGGACGTGGTCCGGCTGGTCAACAGCGGCACCGAGGCGTGCATGTCGGCGATTCGGGTGGCCCGCGGCGCAAAAGCGCGCGACAAGATCATCAAATTCGAGGGCTGCTATCACGGCCACGCCGATTCGTTTCTGATCGCCGCCGGTAGCGGCGCGCTGACGCTGGGCGTGCCCAACTCCCCCGGCGTCACGAAGGGAACCGCCAAGGACACCCTGCTGGCCGAATTCAATAATATCGACTCGGTCAAGGCGCTCATCGACTCCAACCCCACCGAGGTCGCCGCGGTCATCCTGGAGCCGGTCTGCGGCAACACCGGTTGCATCCCGCCGCAAGACGAGTTTTTGAAGAAGCTTCGCGACCTATGCACACGCCGCGATGTGGCGCTGATCATGGACGAGGTGATGACCGGCTTTCGGGTCGCCCGAGGCGGCGCGGCCGAGCGCTACGATGTCGAGGCGGATATCTACTGCTTCGGCAAGGTCATCGGCGGCGGGTTTCCGCTGGCGGCCTACGGCGGAACCGAAGAGATGATGCGCAACGTCTCCCCCGACGGACCGGTCTATCAGGCAGGCACGCTCTCGGGGAATCCGGTGGCCGTCGCCGCCGGCATCGCGCAGCTCGAGCAGCTCGACTCGTCGGTCTACGACGTGCTCGAAGAGCGCGGCCAACAGCTCCAGGACGGCCTGCAGAGCATCATCGACGACAACGACTACCCGCTCTTCCAGCAACGCGTCGGCTCGATGTTCTCGCTGTTCTTCGGCGAAGGCCCGATCCGCGACCACGACGACGTCAAGAAGTGCGACATCCAGCGCTTCAACCTCTTCTTCCACGAGATGCTCAGCCGCGGCGTCTACCTGGCGCCCAGCCAATTCGAGGCGGGCTTTTTGGCCACCGCCCACACCCCCGAGCTCATCAGTGAAGTGCTCGAAAAGGCCGAAGACGCCCTGACCGAGGTCTTCTAACAAACCGAGAAGCAGCATCTATGGAAGGGGTCGAGGGGGTGGGGCATCTTCTATTAAGGGCTTGGTCCATTTAGGGGTTGCCTCATTGAGCGTGTTAGGCGCATGGGGCTTCCCTAAAATGGCCTTAGCCCTTAATAGCGGGCGCTCTGACTCTGCACGGCCTCCATCTTCCCTATTTGTCTTTTTCGTATTACTCGATGAAGTGCGAGCCCGGACGTTGGCTGCCCTGGGTCTCGTCGAAGCCCTCGGTGCCGATGAGCGGCACGAAGCGCACCGCGCCGAGGTTCTCCTCTTCAAACTCGCCATTTTCCCCGGTGCGGGTTACTCGCATCAACGTCTGCGCACCGATGCGCTGGCCGACCGGGATGACCAGCCGGCCGCCCGGGGCGAGCTGCGCTTTGAGCGAGTCGGGCACGGAGGGGCCGGCGGCGGCGGCGACGATCGCATCGAACGGGGCCTCCTCGGCCCAGCCGCGGGTGCCGTCGGCGTGGCGCACGTGGATATTGTCGTAGCCGAGCTTCTCGAAGCGCTCGCGGGCCTGCTCGGCCAGCGACCTGTGGCGCTCGACGGTAAAGACCTCGCCCGCAATCTGGCCGAGCACGGCGGCTGCATACCCCGAGCCGGCGCCGATCTCGAGCACCTTGTCACCGGGCTCGAGCTCCAGCGACTCGGCCATCATCGCCACCATATAGGGCTGAGAGATCGTCTGTCCCTCGCCGATGGGCAACGGCCGGTCGCTATAAGCGGTCACCCTGTACTTCTCGGGCACGAACTCCTCTCGCGGCACCGCCCCCATCGCATCGAGCACCTCATCCTGCTCGATGCCTCGCCGAGCCAGCTGCTCCTCGACCATCCGCTCGCGCTTCCATGTATAATCAGTGCTCTTCATCGTCGTCCTGTGGGGTTGAAAGTGGTGCGCAAATCACAGATCAAAACTCAGCACGACGATGGGCAAATGCAAATTTGAGGTGTGTAGCTATTCTGCCGGGTTGGCGGCCTCGGCGGCCTCGAGCACTTTATCGACGAGGATGACGCCCTTGAAGAAGACGACCTCCGCCGGCGCCTCGTCGAGTTCCTTGCGGCCCGTCTTGAGCCGCTCGCTGACGACCAGCACCAGCGGGACGTCGCAGGAGTCGACGAGCATCTCGATGCGCCGCTCGAGGTAGGCGAGCCGCCAGAAGCCGACGACTTCGAGGTAGACCTCGCGGCCGTCGGGGTGGGTGAGCACGTAGTCGGGGATGATGACCTCGTTTTGGTCGAGGTCGACGATGGTGCCCTGGCGGGCGAGCTCCCAGTCGGATTCGGTCTCGGAGAAGCGCTTTTCGAAGTAGCGCTCCTCCTCGGCGACCCATTGGCCGCGGGCTTTGTAGTGGGAGACAAGGCCGTCTTTGTGGGATAGCACCAACTCGTGGGTGGCGCCGTCGCCCTTCCAGTCGAGCTCGGCGCGCATCGCCCAGGTCTCGGCCAGCAGCAGCGCGGGCAGGAAGGTCGCCATCTGCAGGCCGTATTTCCGGCTTCGTTTAAAGACGCTCGCCGGGCCGTCGACCTCGATGCGGTAGCCATCTTCGAGGCGCTCGGCGCGGTGCATCAGGCGGTTGAATTTGAGCGCCTGGAAGAGGTAGCGCAGCATATTGGGATTATCGTCGCCCAGATCGATGACCAGGCGCGTGGCCTTGTAGAGCACCGCCTGGGCGAGGGCGAGGTTGTAGCGGTCGAGCAGCTCCCGGGGCTCGAGGGTGTCGAAGTCGACCAGCCGCTGGCGCTCGTCGAGGTCGGCGTACAGGCTCTCCTCTATCTCGTCGGGCTCGAGCTCGAGATGCTCGCCTGCGCGCTCGAGAACGCGCTGGCGCGCATCGGCGCCGGTGACCGGCCCCAGCTCCCCGCTGGCCTCGAAGACCGCGCGTCGTATCTCCTGTGGGTCGACGGCGGCGACCGTCTCGAACTCGCTGCGGTCGTAGAGCAGCTTGGCGAGGCCGCGCCAGATCAGAAAGTCAGTGCCGTGGCCGATGGTCTGCTCGACCGCCTCGTCGACGTCACCGCGCTCGCCGCCGGCATGGGCGTCGAAGATGCCGATGAGCTCGCGGGCTTTGGCGAGCGCCTCTCCTGCCTCACCGCCGCTTTCAGAACCAGTATTCAAATATAGCGGCTCGACGCGCCCCTTGGAGACGCGTGTGCGTACCAGATCAGTCGTAAGCATCGTGTTTCCTTCGCCGCTCGCTCACAAACGTCTCGACGGAGTCTTCAGTGACAAGTTCGTAGAGCACCGCGCGCTTTCCCTCGGCCCGCCGCAGGATGCGCCCGAGGCGCTGGACGTGCTCACGCACCGAGCCCGAGCCGGACAGGATCACCGCGACGTTGGCCCTGGGCACGTCGACGCCCTCGTTGAGCACCTTGCTGGTGACCACGACGCGGTAGGTCCCCTCGTTGAAGCGCGCCAGGATTTCCTTGCGTTCTTTGATGCGCGTCTGGTGGGTGATCGCCGGCACCAACGCCTTCTGGCTGATGTCGTAGACGCTCTCATTGTCGTTGGTGAACACGATGGTGCGGTCCTTGTGGTGGCGCTCCAGAAGCTCGTAGAGCCGGACCATCTTCGCCTCGTGGACCAGCGCGAGGCGTTTTTGGAGCTGGTAGGCTTTGAGCGCCCTGCGGCCCTTCTCGGATTTATTGGTCGCCGCCAAAAACCTGGGCCAACCGCTCGACGAGGACATATAGATGCCGCGTGCCTCGACGAAGTCCCGGTAGAACTTCCGAGCCCGACCGTAGAGTTCGTAGTCCTCCGGGGTCATGCCGACGGAGACCGTGCGCACCTCGTAGTCGGCCAGAATGTCGCCGGAGAGTTCCTTGATGCCCTTGCGGTACACGATGGGGCCGATGAGGTCGTCGAGCTGGGTCTCCTTGCCGTCAGCACGCTCGGGCGTGGCGGTCAGGCCGAGCCGAAACGGCGCGATGGAGCATTCGGCGGCCTGCCGGTAGACCTCGCCGGGCAGGTGGTGAGCCTCGTCGAAGACGACCAGACCGAAGCGGCCTCCCAGACGCTCCATATGGATGGCCGCCGAGTCGTAGGTGGTCACCGTCAGGTCCTCGACCTCGTGATAGCCGCCGCCCATCAGGCCGATCTTCATGCCGAACGCCTCCTCGAGCACGCCCGACCACTGGTTCATCAGGTCGATGGTGGGCACGACGATGAGCGCGCTGCGAGCGACCATCTCAATAGCGAGTTGGGCGACGTAGGTCTTGCCCGAGCCGGTCGGCAGCACCACGATCCCGCGCTTACCGGCCTTCTTCCAGGCGTCCAGCGCTTCGGCTTGGTGCTCGTAGGGCTCGAGCGGCTCGCCGATGCACAGGTCGCACTCGACGTACTCGCGGGCCTCGTCGACGACGGTGTAGCCGAGCCGCAGCAGCGCGGCGAGCACCTTGCGATAGTCGATGGCCTCGGCGCGAAAGCGCTCGATGCGCTCGTCCCACTGCAGCGTTTTGAGTTGCTGATCTTCGCGACCGAGTCCGTCGATAACTAAAGTGCCCGCCTCGAAGCGCAGCGTCAGCGGCCCATGATCTTGGCGATCGGGGGCGTCGTCGAGTTTGAGGGTCAACTGTGGGCTCATCGATGTGCTCTCGCACCGGGAGTCTGGGCGTCTGGCGAAAACCGGCCATCTATGTGCCGGGGCCGCGACACGGCCGAGCGCAGTGTAGCAATAACCGACCGTGGCGCCCAACTCCACAATTGATCTCCCAGATGGGCACTGATAGCCTGTGATCAACTTGTATACACACCTATTCGGGCTCGAACGCTCGAATAGTCTAGCCACGAGTCCAGGGTTCCTTCGGCGTGTCCAGTCAACGACAGCCTAACTCCACGTTTCTCGACCCGGGGGTCGTCTTCGAGGGCAAGTATCGCATCGTGCGCGAGCTTGGCCGCGGCGGCTTCGGCATGGTCTATCTGGCCTACCAGCAGAAGATGGACCGCCATGTGGCCATCAAGGTCCTCAAGTCGGGGGCCGGCGATCTGCATCATAGCGCCAAAGAGCGTTTCCTGCGCGAAGTCAAGATCATCAGCAAGCTTCGCCACCCCAACACCGTCACGATCCACGACTTTGGCGAGACCGGCCGCGGCGTCCTGTATATGGTTCTCGAGTATATCGAGGGCGACACCGTCAAGGATATCCTCAAGCATCAGGGCGCCCAGCCCCCGCAGCGCGCGCTGGCCCTGGGCGGCCAAATCGCCCGTTCGCTCGCCGAAGCCCACCGCTACGGGGTTATCCACCGAGACTTGAAGCCGGCCAATATCATGGTCACGGACCTGGAGACGGAGTCGGACTTCGTCAAGGTGCTCGACTTTGGTATCGCCAGGCTTCTTCGCACCGACGAGCGCGACCTGACCAGCGTCGGGCTGCCCGACGGCGAGCGCGAACTTATCGGCACGCCTCGGTATATGAGCCCCGAGCAGGTGCGCGGGGAGTCGCTCGGCCCGGCCAGCGACGTGTACAGCGTCGGGCTCATCCTCTACGAGATGCTCGTCGGCGAGCCGGCCGTCCAGGGCGACACGACCATGGCGCTGATCAGCCAGCAGATCAGCCGCGAGCCGCTTCGCCTCGACGGGCTGCGCGCCCTCGACCCGAATATCGCCGACCTCATCCGCCGGGCGACCGCCAAGGAGTTATCCGATCGGTTCGTCAACGCCGAGAACCTCATCGACGGGATCGACCAGGCACTGGCCGCGGCCGGCGGCGCCCTGCCCGGCTCGGCTAGCGCTCGCCAATCTGGACGCTTCTCGGCCATCGACGCCTCCAGCCAACTCACCGGCGCCAACCAAACTCCCGACGGCGCCCAGCGTACCGATCAGTTCGGCCGCCAACTTGGCGCCGGAGCCGGCGCCGGAGCTGGAGCCGCGTGGAACGCCGCCAGCCAACAGCAGGGACAGCAACCCCAACCACAAAATCAGAACCAGCAGCAACAACCGGCTATGCAGCGTCAGGGCGAACAATGGGGTGCGTCGCAGCAAACCGGCGCCGACCCGACCCAAGCCGGCCGCTCCGAGCGACCGCGCGGCTTCGTGTCGAATGATATCTCCGAATATCGCGACGATCCCAGCCTGAGGCTCGACGACGATTTACCACCACCACCCGGCGACACCAACCCATTTGCGGTGCCGCAGCCGGCGCCCGACCCCGCCTCGAGGAGTCCTGAGGAGCGTCTGCGAAAACCGGCCGAAGACGAATCCACGAGCTTCACCATCGAATTCTTGCGTATGAGCCTCTTCGGCCTCGTCGCCGGAATCGGCCTCTATGTGGCTTTTCTGGTGGTGAGCACCATCTTCGGGCAATTTCTATCGGGACAGCTCAAGCTCATCGCCACTTTGATCTTGGCGGCCGCCATCCCGCTGCTGACGGCGCTGGGGGAAAATAGCAAGAAAGAGCGCTTCGAGGTGGTCGACAACCCCTACGACCGGATCGTGCGCGTATTCGTGGGCACGGCCATCTTCTCGTTCGGCACCGCGGTGCTGTGCGCCCTGGTGATGTCCGGCGCGGTCGTCCACGAATTGCGTACTTATCCGAATTGGTTCATGACCGATTCACAGCGCAACTCCGCCCCCGGAGAGATCAATTATAAGGTCTCCCTGGGCCTGGCGCAGGTCGTCGAGGAAGCCACCACCGCTATCGGCATCTACTCCGGAAAGCCCCACGGCGACACCGGCCCGATCCAGCCGAAGCAGCCCGCCCGCCCCGCGGTGCCCGAGCCCACCCGGCCGTCGACGCGCGCCAAGCAACAACAACAACAGGCGCCCGCCGACAAGCCCACTGACGACGGCCGGCAAGACAACGCCGCAGACCCCGACAAGGCGGCCGATAGAGCGCCGAAGAGGCAGCGCGACAACGACGACGAGTATATCGAGTGGTAACTCGCTGATACGGCCGATCAAAAAAAGCCAGCTGCGCCATGAGGGCGCAGCTGGCTTTTTTCGTGCTTCTTACTTACCGATTACTTGCCGAGTTTGGGCTCGGGCAGTTGAGCTTCGGTCGGGTCTTTGGAGTCCGAACCACCTTGCTGCTGCTGTTGCTTCTTCTGCTCGGCAGCGCGCTTCTGGAGCTGCTTCTGCAGTTGCTTTTGCAGTTGCGGGTTGCCCTGAAGACCTCCGCCAGCGCCATGCGGCCCGGCGCCCGGCGCTCCGGCGCCCTGCTTGGGAGCCTTGACGTTGACCTCGATATTGTCTTCGTTGCGAGTGATCTCGACGTCGGACTTGATCTCCTCGAGGTACTTCTGCATCGCGTCGCGGAATTGCTTGCGCTGCAGCTGGGTGATGATGTCTTCTTTGGCCTCTTCGAAGTCCGCCTTACCGGCTTCCTTGCGATCTTCGACCTTGATGACGTGGAAGCCAAACTGGCTTTTGACGGGGTCGGAGATATCGCCGGGCTCCATCTCGAAGGCCACATCAGCGAATTCGGGGACCATGCGCTTCTTGGTGAAGAAGCCGAGGTCGCCGCCGCGCTCGGCGGTGGGTCCTTCGGACTTCTCTTTGGCCAGTGCCGCGAAGTCCGTGTCGGGCTTCTTGGCTTCTTTGGCGATCTCTTCGGCACGCTTCTTGGCTTCGGCGATCGTGGCATCGTCAGCGCCTTTCTCGGTCTTGATGAGGACGTGACGCGCGCTGACCTGCTCTTCCTGCTCGAAGCGCTGGGGATTCTCGTCGTAATGCTTCTTGGCGTCGGCTTCGGTGACTTCAATGCCGTACTTATCTTCGAGCAACGAGCGAAGCTGCAAATCCTTTTGCAGGTTCTCCTTCATCTCGGCTTCACTCACGCCGTTGCGGGTCAGGAAGGTCGAGAAGGCTTCTTCGTTGGGGAAGCGCTCTTTGAATTTGGCGAACTCCTTGTCGACTTCCTCGTCGCTGATTTCGACGTCAGCCTTGGCGAGTTCTTGGTCGATGAGATGCTCGTCGATCAAGCGATCGATGGTGCGAGTCTTCATCATCTTAGCGACGCGCGGAGGCATCTGACCGCCCATGGCGCCGGCCTGCTTGCTGATAGCTTCGTTGAAGCGCTCGGCGGCAATCTCGGTGCCGTCGACGACGGCCACCGGTCCGGTCGCCTCGAGGGGCAACTCACCATCGGCTTGCTCTGGCTTCTCAGCCTTCTCTTCTTTTTCTTCGGCAGCTTCGGCCGAGGCTTGCTCCTCATTGGAGTCGTCTTGGGCATTCTGGTCGCAACCAGAGGCGAAAGCGAGGCCTGCCGAAGCAACCAGCGCCAGCAGCAATGTCTTACAGCGAATCATGAAGGCTCCTGAATTGGAGGTCTAAACGCGCAATCGAGTGTGTGACGCCTACAATCTGACGGCGTCAAATGTCAAGTTCACCCGCGGTTTGGCGTAGGAGAAAAACTCGTAACGATGACTATCGTGTGCTCAAAGTCTGTGTTCGATCGGCGGTTGTCAACCAACGACGCCGAATCCCCAGTCGAGTACGGCCCCCAATAAGGTGGCGTACAGGCGGGCTATCCACGTCAACAGCAATTCTACGCTATCCATTCCGGGGATATCTCGGACGGGGGTGACGATCCAGGCGGGATTTCGATAAAGCGCGGCGATCAGCTCGCGCGGGCCGAGTGCGTGTGCGATCAGCGCTGCACCCAGCGAGAAGAGATTCGTGAGCCGAAAAAAGCTATAACGCCAGTCCTTGCGCCCCGATAGCAGGGCCCATCCGAGCGCGAGCACCAGGGGGGAGGCGGCCACGCTCAGACGAACCTCGTAGCTAAATCGCAGGTGAACGGTCAGCAGCAGCACCCCGAAGACGAATACCAGCGGCGCGACGCATGCCTCGAGCCATTCGAGGGGCTTGTCGGGGGTACGAAACCAGGGCTCGGCCGGCGGCTCGCGCTGCGGCAGCGGCTCACTCGCCCGCCCACCGGACGCGCCGGGGCGTCGACGCGCATGTTCGTCGAGTTCGATGTCCTCTACGGGCCGGCCTCCGTCGCGTCTGGTATCGCGGCCGCCGCCTTGTTCTTGTCGAGGAGCCAAATCGGCCGAGGCCGGCCGTTTTAGTGGAGCCGGCTTGTCGCTCGACTGACTGGCCAAATGGGATTTGCCGGAGCTGGGATGCGTCACGCGGCCGCGCTGGGGGTCGAAGACCGGCCCGGCCTCCCCGGAGTGGTAGCGAAGCGAGTCGATCTCGGCGAGCACGACATCGGCGCCGCGAAAACGCCGCTGCGGGTCCTTTTCGATGAGCCCGAAGATCAGCGAGCGGAACGCCGCGGGGATCTGGTCGACCTCCTCGAGTTGGAGCGGCTCGCGTGAGACGTGGGCGCTGACCGCCCCCTCGACGTCATCGGCCTTGACCGCCCGGGCACCGGTGAACATCTCGTACATCAGCAAACCGAGCGCGTAGAGATCGGTCCACGGCCCGACCTGCTCACCTCGAGCCTGCTCGGGGGCGATATACCGCGGCGTACCAACCGCCATGCCCTCGCGGGTGAGCTCGACGATAGAATCGTCGTCGATGCGCGACAATAGCTTGGCCATGCCGAAGTCGAGCACCTTGGCCACGTACGCGCCCGGTTGGCCGGCGATCATGATATTGGCCGGCTTCAAGTCTCGGTGGACGACCCCGCTATGGTGAGCCAATTGCAGCGCAGAGGCGATCTGCTCGCCCACGTCCAGCGCGTCC
Organism: uncultured Bradymonadales bacterium; assembly: GCA_964386725.1. GTDB lineage: Bacteria > Myxococcota_A > Bradymonadia > Bradymonadales > Bradymonadaceae > CAYLTX01. The sequence continues at coordinate 14,896 of CAYLTX010000157.1, forward strand.
GAGGGCTCCATGGGCCGGCCGCGCACGGCCCGGTCGAGCGGGAGGCCGTCGACGTACTCCAAGATCATAAAGAAGACCTCGTCGTGGGTCTGGCCGAAGTCGTACAGGCCCACGATATTTCGATGGACGAGGTTGCTGATGACCTTCATCTCGCGCCGGAAGCGCGCCAGCGCCGTGTCGCTGACCTGCTCGGTCTCGGGCGGCAGCGCCTTGACCGCCACGCGCTCGCCGCTGTGCTGGTCGATGGCGCTGAAGATCGCGCCGAAGGCCCCCGAACCCACCACATCCTCGATACGGTAACGGTCGACCAGGAGGTCGCCCACGTCCAGATACTGCCTCAGCGATTGACCTGGATGCACCATCAAAAACCCAGTGATGTGGGAGTGAACTAAACAGAGGCGTCAATACGGCAAAACGCCCGCCAAATAGTCGAAGACCGGCACCAGCTTGGCAGCGATCCAAGCG